>NZ_JCANVJ010000027.1:0-53689 GCF_059569355.1 Desulfobotulus sapovorans DSM 2055
CGAAGAAAACACAACATCATCCGGTATTAGCACCGCTTTCGCGATGTTATTCCGAATTCAAGGGTAGATTATCCACGCGTTACTCACCCGTGCGCCACTTTACTTATCCCCCGAAGGGAACTTTCTCGTTCGACTTGCATGTGTTAAGCACGCCGCCAGCGTTCATTCTGAGCCAGGATCAAACTCTCCGTTGAATCTCTGTACTTCCTCCTAAGAGGATTACTCAGGGGTATGTTCTTATTCTTTCACTGCCTGATTTTCAAAGATCGATTTTTTCGATCCGCCGCCGTAAGCAACGAGGCGCAAACTACCCATTTGACCCAAGGGTGTCAACACCTTTTTTCACCCAATTTTATATTTTTCTTAACCTCCTTAAAACAAAGCCTTTATTCTGGTATTAAAAACACACTTGAACCATCCCCCCTCTGAACCCCAAAAAACAACTGGTTTCTCCGGCACCAGCCACCCATTTTTCCTTACCTTTCGGAAAGGATGGGCTTCATCATTATATAAGACAAAAAACGACATTCTTTTCTGCCCCACAGAATAGGCCACAAGAAACCAGAGTACAGGGCCCTTCCCATATGATGAGAGCAAAAACGGAATTTATATCCATATCCGCAGACAATCATCCTGCGGTTTTCAGCCTGTGAAGAAAGATCTCCTTCCTTTTTTTCAGAGATCCATGATTCATCCCTGGTATCGAGGACTTTGGCTTTGAGGGGGTTTCCTGTCAGATCAGCATCCGGAATTCTGCCGCACCAGCCTTTTATGGCCCCCTTCTTTTTCTGATCAAACCCGCTTTCCATGATTGAAAACATCCATGAAAAAAAACGATATGCAGTTCCGGATATGCAAAGGCTTTACATACGCACAGGGCTTTTCTATATTTCCAAAATCATCAGCGCGTTCCCCGGAAATTCAGGCGGGTACCTTTAGGTATCACCCTTTCACAGTCTCCGGAATACACAAAAATCCCCCTGGTATGGATGTCCAAAACATGAAGGAGTCTTCCGTGAAACCTGCACAAGTTCGTCTGTATCCCGAATATCCCGCATCCCTCTGGCTGCTGGGCCTGCTTCTGCTTTTAAAAGCCGTCTTCTGGCTCTTTGCCAATCCCCTCATCGAAGAACCGGTACTCGGTATCAAACATATTCTTACCACCCTGCCCTTTCTCATCCTCTGGCGGGCAGTTTGGAATCGTAAAACCTGGGCCATCCGTGCAGCCCTTATCCTTGCCTTTGTGGATCTTTTATTTTTCATCATTGTCTTTCCCAGAGCAGCACTGATTCCCTTTGACGTGGCTCTTCTGGAAACCCAAACGGCCCAAGGGCTTTCCTGGATACTTCTTTCCGTCCTTAATCTTCTGATTCTGCTGTGCTCCTCTATGATTGGCTATGCCGTCAATCTCATGGTTCTGCTTACCGGTTTTTTCGCCCTCCGCAAAAACCAGGAAGCAGGAATCTGAAAAAAACGGAAAACAAATTGGAAAACATCTTTATTCCAAATGGCAGTCCTCGTTTAACGACTTGCCATAACACAGAAAAAAATGATGCTCCGTCATCAAAATCTGCATACACCCCACAAAGGAGACAGCATGCTGGCTTCCCTTCGCATTTTTTCGGATTTTTCCTGTCCCTACTGCTACCTCGCCAAAGCCATGGTGGAAACCCTGACAAGGGGGATGCCCCTTTCCCCCTTATGGATTCCTCTGGAACTGCATCCGGAAATCCCGGCTTCGGGTATTTCTTTCCAGGAAAAATACCCAGGTCTGGAGATTCAGGCCTTTTTTCATAAAATGGCTCGCAAGGGAGAACCCTACGGAATTTCCTTCTGTGGAAATGATAAGCTGGTGAACTCCGGACGCGCCATACAGGCCGCAGAATTTGCGCGGGACAACGGATGCTTTGATTCTTTTCACAAAAAAATTTTTTATGCCCTTTTTGAAAACAATGAAAATATCGGAGACCCTGAAGTACTGAGAAAAATTGCCCGCTCACAGAATCTGAATCCCGCAGCCATGGACAAAGCCATAGACAGTGGCCTGTTTGAATCCCGCCTGCGTACCGCCGCCATCGAAGCTGCAGAACGCAACATTCGCATGGTGCCTACCTTTGTGGTACCGGGGATGCTTCCCTTTGTCGGTCTTCCTTCAAAGGAAAAAATGATGTACATCCTGAAACGGGCAATGTCCCTGTGACTCCTCCTGCGATTACCCAGATTCAGACATCCAGACTACAGCTTGTCGCCATAAACCGGGAAATCCTTGACATTGAAAAGGCATCCCGCATCCGCTTTTCCCGGTTTTTACAGGCTGAGGTGCCCGAAGCCTGGCCTCCCCCCAGCCTCATTCCCTTAAAACCCTGGCTGCGGGAACAGCTTCTCCTGAACACGGATAAAATCGGCTGGTATCTCTGGTATGGTATCCTCCGCAGACCTCTGACCAATATTCTGATTTTAAGCTGTGGTTTTATGGAACCTCCGGATGCCCAGGGCGGCGTGGAAATAGGCTACGCCCTACTGGAACGATGGAGGGGCCAGGGTCTTGCCACAGAAGCCGCCAAGGCTCTGATGCACTGGGCCTTTAATCATCCGGAAATTCATTTTCTCCGGGCAAGGGTGGCCCGGGGGAACCTCGCCTCCGCCCGTATTCTTGAAAACTGCGGGTTTGAACGCATCGCTTCAGATCCCCTCAAACCCGCCATCAACCGCTACATCTGCTACCGCTGAAACCCCGCTATGCCCAGGGTTCCGCTGCCCGTGCCAGAATATTCCGGATCATGGCTCCGTCTACAGCCCGATCTTCTCCCAGACATAATCCCCGGTTATCCAGAATATCACTCAACATAAAAGCCGCTTCCGGCAAAATACCATAATCCGGAAGCCGGGTGCCGAGACCCATCTTCCTGAAAAAAACTTCCGTTGTATGGATCGCAGCTTCCGCCACATCCTCCGCATCCGCCTGTGCCATTACCCGCCTGCCATACTGCACAAGCTTGGCTTCTTTTTTCTCCCGCCGCTCCCGCAGGAGGGCAGGAAGCACCAGGGCCAGGGACTCGGCATGGGCCAGACCAAAAGCGGCCGTCAGCTCATGACCAATCATGTGGGTGGCCCAGTCCTGGGGTACACCGCAGCCGATCAGCCCATTCAAAGCCTGGGTGGCACACCACATGATCGTGGCCCTGATACCATAATCCTTCGGATTTTCCAGCATCCTGGGGCCTTCCTCCAGAAGGGTGAGCAGAATCGCCTCAGCCTGTCTGTCCTGCAAAGGCACCGGCAGGGCATGGGAAAGATACTGTTCCAGCACATGCACATAGGCATCCACCACACCGCAGGCACCCATATGGGCCGGTAGGGAATAGGTGGTTTCCGGATCCAGAACGGAAAACTTCGGAAAGACCTTCTCCGATGCAAAAGGGAGCTTCGCTCCCATGGATCGCCTTGAAATGACGGATCCTGCGTTCATCTCCGATCCCGTCGCCGCCAGGGTCAGCACGGCACCAAAGGGCAGGGCAGCGGTCACCTTTGCCTTGCCCGTTACAATCTCCCAGGGATCGCCCCCCCCATGGCAGGCTGCCGCCACAATGAACTTTGCCGCATCCACCACAGACCCTCCGCCCACGGCAAGAACAAAATCCATTTTTTCACTGCGGATACGTTCCACAGCCTTCATGCAGGTATCGTAATCGGGGTTGGCCTCTATTCCCCAGAAATCCTCCCGTCTCCGGGATTTCAGGGCCTGGCTCACCTGATCATACACCCCGTTTTTCTTCACAGAGCCCCCCCCCATGAGAACCAGTACGAAAGCGTCCTCCGGGATCAGCCGATCCAGTGCTGCAATCTGACCCTTGCCAAAAACAATGTGAACGGGATTGCAATATGAAAAGGATTTCATCTGTTCTCCTTCCTCTGGGGATGCCTGCTTGCGGGGGGCAAGCGCCCTTATGTCTTTAATCTGGAAGCTGTGATGACGGTAAAACCAGCCCCATGGCCCTCTGGATTCTTTCTCTGGAAGCCAGATAAACCGGATCCGCCATGTGCCTTGGCCTTGGGATTCCGATGGATATAATTTCCCGGATACTTCCCGGATGGGCAGTCATGATGGCCACGCGATCCGCCAGATGCAGGGCTTCATCCAGATCATGGGTGACAAAAACAATGGTGCATCTGCTTTCCTGCCAGATACGCAAAAGCTCCCGCTGCATCCCGGATCGCGTGATGGCATCCAGAGCGGCAAAGGGTTCATCCATGAGCAGCACAGCCGGGTTCACGGCAAGGGCACGTGCAATGGCCACCCGCTGCTGCATCCCTCCGGAAAGGGTATGGGGATAACGGGATGCCGCATGCTCCAGCCCCACCATCTGTAAAACGGCCATGGCCCTGTCCCTGCGGGCCTTTTTCCCCATGCCCCTCACTTCCAGGCCATAGGCCGCATTGTCCTGTACCGTCCTCCATGGGAAAAGCCCATAATTCTGAAAAATCATCACGCAATGGGGGCCTGGCTCCAGCACTTCCCTGCCAGCCATCTCAATCTTTCCCCTGCTGGGAGCATCAAATCCAGCCATAAGATGCAAAAGAGTGGTCTTGCCGCAGCCATTGGGCCCCAAAAGACAGAGAAATTCTCCTTCCCGGATATCCAGATCCACGGGATTAAGGGCCTGGTTATCCCCTGCCTCGGAATTGTAAAAAGTTCTCTCCACACTTCGGATACGGATCTTGATTTCCTGGGAGGTCGATTCTCCGGGGTGTGACTTCAAAGGATCCCTCTCATATCTGACCACCGCCCCATCCGGCCCTGATCTTTTTTTCCATCCAGGAAATGAGCCTGTCCAGCACCAGCCCCAAAAATCCCACCAGCACCATGCCCACCATCACCTTATCTGTACGCAGAAAATTCCTTGCGTCAATGATGAGATAGCCGAGACCGGACTGAGCCCCCAGCATCTCTCCAGCCACCACATGGATCCAGCCCACCCCCAGGGCGATGTGAAGTCCCACGACAATTCGGGGAAAAACCGCAGGCAGCACAACCCCATAAAGAATGGACACATCGGATGCCCCGAAATTACGGGCCACCTTAAGGTATAAGGGAGAAACACCGTGTACTCCTGTAAGGGTGGACAAAAAGACAGGAAAAAAAGACGCCATGAAAATGATAAAGATGGCGGGCATGTCGCCGATGTTGAACCAGAGTACGGCCAGTGGAAACCAGGCCACGGGAGAAATGGGTCTCACAAGCTGAACAAAAGGATCCAAAGCCCGATACAAACGACTGTACCAGCCAAGAATCAGTCCGGATGGGATGGCAATGAGGGCTGCCACGCCATACCCCGTCAGCATACGGAAAAGGCTGGCCCGGATATGTTCTCCGAGATTCCCCTGATGGAAAATCTCCAAGAATGCCTGCCACACCCGTTCCGGCCCCGGCATGAGGTGGGGATTGGCATAACTTCGGGCCAGCACATGCCAGATCCCCAGAAAAAGCAGCAGGAAAAGAAAAGGCAGTACAAAACCTTCACCCGGAAATATGGGGATCCCCCTTTGTGATCTCACCTTAGCCCCCCGTCGGCATCGCTCAGTCTCTGTTCTGGATAAACCCGCCTGTTTTCACACCCGGGGGGTACCTGCAAGATTTTCATACGCCTTCCGGGCAAAGGAAGGCTCCAGATAAGTTCCCAGATCCAGAACGGCTCCATCCCAGACAGCAAAACGCCGCATATCCTCAAGGGTCTCATGAAAATCCACCTGAGCAGGGAAAAGATCCCCATAGGTGACCCGATCTTTTGGCGTATTCAAAACAAAATCCATAACCTCCCGGGCCTGTCCCAGATAGGGGAGGGACAGGACAGCAGCCTCCTGTCTTTTTGCCTCAATGAAACGCCCGGTATCCACAAGACCACTGACCAGATCCTGCACCGCTTCCGGATATTTCTCCATAAACGGCTCCCGGATATTCAGTACGCAGCAGATATGATCCTTCCAGATGTCCTTAGAGAGGATCATCACCCTTCCGACATCAAGGATTTCGGCCTGGGCACCAAAGGGCTCCGCCACAATAAACCCGTCAATGCGCCCTGTGGCCAGAGCCTGCACCATTTCAGGCGGAGCCATGTCCGTATAGCGGATTGCTCCCGCTTCCATCCCCCGATCCGAAAGAAGACGGCGTAAAAGCAGGTAGTGGGTGGAAAAGCGACTTGGAATGGCGATATTTTTTCCCCTCAGCCCCAAAATATCCCCAAAGCCGGCCCTGGAAGAGACGGTCAGAACGCTGCCATTTCGATGTCCAAGAAGCACAGCCCGTACCGCTGCCCCCTGCCGCCGGAGGGTCAGTCCCAAAGGCGTGAGGAGAAAAGCGGCATCCACAGCCCCCGCACGCAGGGCTTCGGCCAGCTCCGGCCAGGATCCGTATTTTACGGGAACCAGGTTCAAAGACTGAAACGTATAGCAGGCATGGGCAATGAGGGTCAGGTGGTCTGTAATGGGAAGATAGCCAAGGCGGAGGGAAACCCGCCCCCCCTTCTCTCCTGGCCTTTCACAGCCAGGAAGACCAAGGCCCAGTCCCCCTGCTACCAGGATACCTGCACTCCATTTAAGAAACTGCCGTCTGTCCATGGTTGCCATGATGTCTCCCAGGATAGAAATTTATAGCCTCTCCTGTTTTGGCATACCTTATGCCGTCGGGCAAGTCCGGTTCATATCCCCTCTGAAAAGAAGACAAAACTTTTGATTTCACCGGTCGTTTTGAACAACAAAGAGAAATAGGGGAGAACCTTGTTTTAAATATGTTTATAAAGCCCTTGTTTTCAACAAGCATAAATTCACCACCGACAGAATCTGCAATCAAACAGCATGTGCATGTTCTTCCTGACTAAAAAACACTTGCAAATAATCAGAGAGTGTTCATAAAATTTTCATAGATTTTTCTATGGATCAGAACATGTTCAAAACCAGTCAAAAGGAGAATACCATGCCATCCGTTGATGCAATCATCGTTCAGATTCAGTCTTTTCTGGCTCTTTACGGCCTGAGGGTTCTTGCGGCCCTTGCCATTTTCATTATTGGTCGCATGGTGGCAAGTGCCATCCGCAAGGTAATGAAAAAAGCCATGGATAAATCCAAAGTGGATCCCACCCTCTCAGGCTTTCTCACCAGCGTGGCCTATTTTGGTATCTTAACCTTTGTCGTCATTGCGGCCCTGGGTAAACTTGGGGTACAGACGGCCTCCTTCATCGCCGTACTCGGCGCCGCAGGTCTGGCCGTGGGTCTGGCTTTACAGGGTTCCCTTTCCAATTTTGCCGCAGGGGTACTCATGATCGTTTTCCGGCCTTTTCGGGTAGGAGAATACATTGAAGGTGGGGGAACGGCAGGGACGGTTCAGGATATCGGCATCTTTACGACAGAACTCACCACACCGGACAACAAAAAAGTTATTGTGCCCAATTCCAAACTCACAGGTGACAATATTGTCAATTATTCCGTCACCGGAACCCGACGGGTGGATATGGTCTTTGGTGTCAGTTACGGGGATGATATCGATAAAGTGAAAAGGGTTATCCAGGAGGTACTGAAAACCGACCCCCGCATCCTGGCAGACCCCACCCCCCTCATCGCCCTGTCTTCTCTGGGAGACAGCAGCGTGAATTTTTCCGTACGCCCCTGGGTGAAAAGCAGCGACTACTGGCCGGTTCTTTTTGATCTGAATGAAGCCATGAAAAAACGTTTTGATGCTGAAGGGATTTCCATTCCTTTCCCCCAGCAGGATGTCCATCTCTATAAGGCTGAAGCCCCCTGAAGCCAGCACCTGCCACGCAAGAGAAAAGTCATGCAAAAAGGGAGAAGCCATACCCGGCTCCTCCCTTTTTTACATCCCTAACAATTCTGAATATCAGAGCATTCTGGAAACCACCTGGAACACAAGAACAGAAAGCATAAAAGCCAGCACCGTGTTAAACCCCATGCTGAAGGCCGCCCATTTCCAGCTCGACTCCCGGGCAATGGCCACCACCGTGACAAAACAGGGGCTGTAGAGCATGACAAAGGCAATCAGGGCCATGGCCGTAGCCACAGTCCAGGAAGGATCGGAGGCGAGACGATCCGCAAGACCTTCGCTTTCCTCAGGATCCACCTCCCCCATGGAATAGGCCGTACCCAGGGTGGCCACAATCACCTCCTTAGCAGCAAAGCCACCGATCAGGGCAATATTGGTACGCCAGTCAAAACCTGCCAGCTGCGACAAAGGCTCAAGGAGGATTCCGATACGACCTGCCAGGGAATGTCTCAGGGCTGCCTGGCCTTCGGCATTGTCTATGACGGCAAGCTGTTCTTCCGCATCGACCAGCTCGGATACTGCCATTCGCTGGGCCTCAAAACGCTCCGCATCCTTCTCAGGAAGTCCGGGAAAGGTCATACCCGCCCAGATGAGAATGGCAATGGCGAGGATCACGGTACCGGCTTTTTTGATATACTGCCAGGCCCGCTCCCAGGTATGGAGAAAAACCCCCTGAAGGGTGGGCATACGATAGGGTGGCAGCTCCATGACAAAGGGAGTGGCTTCACCCCGAATAACCGTGGAACGCAGTATCCTTGCCACAAAAAGCGCCATGCACCAGGAAATAAGGGTAATCCAGAACATGGCCTGGGCCGCATAGGAGCCAAAAAAGGCCGCGCTGAGCAAAAGAAAAACCGGTACTTTGGCTCCACAGCTCATAAAAGGTGCCGTCAGCAGAGTTGCCAGACGCTCATTGGGGCTTTTCAAGGTTCTTGCAGCCATGACACCGGGAACGGCACAGCCCCCAGGAATGCCGCCGGAGACCACAAAGGGCATGACCGAAGCCCCGTGCAGACCAAAAATACGAAAAATCCGATCCAGCATATAGGCCATACGGGCCATATATCCCGCATCCTCAAGAAAAGTGACCAGAAGGAACATGATCAGGATGAGGGGCACAAACCCCATCACAGCCCCCACACCGTCAATAATACCGGAAACCAGGAGAGACTGGAGCAGACCTTCGGGCAGAATGGCGGAAACCGTATCCCCCAGAAGCCCGAAAAAGGCCTCCACCCATCCCATGGGAATTTCACCGATGGCAAAGGTGAGTTCAAAAAGCAGGTAAAAGACCCCCAGCATGATCAAAGGCCCCCCCACCTTATGCGTCAGCACCCTGTCCATGGCATCGGAAACCCTTATCCGGGTTTCCAGGGTTTCTTCCCCACGCTGCACCACCTGTCGGGTGAGGGAGGTGATAAAGCCATAGCGATAATCCGCAATAATGGATTCGGGATGGGTTTCCAATACACTGCGGCAATGAGCCGTCAGCCGATCTGTCATATCCCGCAGTCTGCGCCCCAGAGTCTCGTCCTCCTCACAGATTCTGCGGACTTCAGGATCTCCTTCAATATACTTGATGGCCAGCCAGCGTGCCGGATAACGCAGGGTCAGATGCCCGTCCTCCTCCAGGAGATCCGTCATGCGCTCCACCACAGGATCAATATCCGGGCCATAGGAAATCTGGATAGGCTGCCACTTCCCTTTACGGGTTTCAGAAAGCCCCACCGCAGCCTCCACAAGGGCGACCTTACCCTCTCCCTTCCGGGCCACGGTTTCCACCACAGGAACCCCAAGAAGTTCGGAAAGTTTTGCCGTATGGATGGTGCGCCCGCTTTTACGCACTTCATCCATCATGTTGAGGGCCAGTACCAGAGGAACACCCAGTTCCATGAACTGCACCGCAAGGTAAAGATTGCGATCCAGGTTGGTGGCATCCACCACATCAATCACTGCGGAGGGACGCTCCTGTACCAAGACATCCCGGGCCACACGCTCCTCATCGGACCAGGACGTGAGAGAATAGGTTCCCGGAAGATCAACTACCCGGATACGGGCTTCTCCATAGAGCACATCTCCTTCCCGCTTTTCCACAGTCACACCAGGATAATTGCCCACGCGCTGTCTGGCTCCGGTAAGGGCATTGAACAGGGTGGTTTTTCCCGCATTGGGATTGCCTCCCAGGGCGATCACAACCGTACTCATGAGGACACCTCCACACTGATCCAGTCTGCCTCGTTGTTTCTCAGGGTAAGGGTGAAATCTCTCAGGCGCAGGGCAACGGGATCCTCCAGAGGAGCCCTGCCCGTAACCTTCACTTCCGTTCCCGGAACCAGCCCCATATCCCGGATTCTGCGGCCCAGATCTCCTTCCGCACGCACCTGATGGATAATGGCTGTTTCATTGACGCGCATGGCGCGCAGGGGTTTTACAGACATCTTAGAAAACCTCCCTCGACTTCTTTATTACTGGAAAACTCCAGTGTATTTATAAAAAAAAATTTTGCTTCCCAAAATCTTCGCTTTTTTTATGCGCTCACTGCTGATGTGTCAATATCTTTTTCGCTAAACAAAATTTTTTATAGAGCTCTCTTTTTCACCCTGAAAACCAGGTGTTTTCTAAAAAATCACCATAAAACCCAGCAAAAAAGACAGATCCGTTTTTACTTTTATATCAGAATTTTATACCCTGAATACTAACGCGTCTGCATATACAGGCTCCAGCGCATCACAACAAACACACGCTCGAAAAAAGACCCAAGGCTCTGCGTATCCCAAACAGACATGCTGCCTGCCACAGAAAAAACGCTTATCAGGCCTTTCTTTCCCATGATTAAAAAAAATACCGGGATAATTTCCCCGACCCTTTCAAAAATGAGATACTCATGCCCTCCCTGCTTTACAGGCTGGAAAAAATACCGACATCCTTATCCTTCATTATTTAAAAAAATAACGATGCCTCCATCACGTTTGTCCTTGTTATATTTCTTTTTTTCACCTTTCCTCCACAATTCTTCTCTGTGGCATATGACATGCATAGAGCCTTACGGTAGCAACCAGATCTCTCCATAAAAAGCCCGATTTTTTATGGGAAAGACTGCCCGTACCTGTTAAACCTCAAATGCAAGGGGGATGTATGGAAAAAAAATATCTTGTTGCCATGGACAGCTCTGATCCCTCCATGGCAGCTGCACACTATGCAGCTGCCGTTCTGCCCAAGGAAAAATCCAGAGTGGTTCTCTTTCTTGTGGAATGTGATGCTCCGGAAACCTTCTGGGATATGAATTCAGATTCTGAAACCAGTAGCATACGGAAAGAAAGTATGGCGGAATGGGCGGATCGGCAGAATAAGCGTTTCATCAACAGTCTTGAAACAGCAAGAAAAACTTTTTGGGATGCTGGTTTCCCTCAGGAGAATGTCAGCATTAAAATTCAGAGAAGAAAAACAGGGGTTACACGGGATATTGTTTCTGAAAGCATGGATGGATATGCAGCCCTTTTTGTGGGGCGTACCGGTTTTTCCAATTTTTCCAGGCTTCCCATTGGAAGTGTAGCCCGAAAACTCATCTCCCGCATCCATCACATTCCCCTGGTTCTCGTGGGAGGGGCACCGGAAACCAAACATATCCTTATCGGATTTGATGATTCCCACGGCTCGAGAAGCTGCATTCGTCTTACGGCCTCCCTCTTTGCCAACACGGACAAACACATCCATATCCGGCATGTTGTCCGCTCCATCAACCCCATTGCCGGAGATTTTTATCCCTACCCTGCAAGCATGGATCCAAACAGCCCCATGGTGACCCAGGAAAAAATAAGAAAAAATAAAATAGACACGGCCATGCAAAGGGCGCTGCAAATCCTTTCAGAAAAAGGAGTCTCACCTAAAAATACGGATGCCCGCATCATTGAGGGATACATGAGCCGCTCTCTAGGATTGCTGGATACAGCTGAAAAGGAACAATGGGGGACACTTTTTGTGGGAAGAAGGGGGATTTCCCGCGTGCAGGATTTTTTTATCGGAAGGGTCGGTGAAAAACTGGTTGAAATGGCGCGGGAGCAGGCTGTCTGGATTATCAGCTGAGAGATCAAAAAAAGAATCCGGAATCCGAAAGCGTTCTGGCTTTTCAGGGATTTCCGGATTTCTTTTCATCAAAAAACAAATTTCCTTTAAAAATACGTATATTTCCTTCTCTGAAAGTTACCAAAAACGACCTTTATATGGACGTGTTTTATCTTTAGGATCCCGGATATAAAGAAGACGGATTTTTTTCTTACCGTCAGAGGAAATAAAAACCTCACTGACCTTCACCAGTGTCCAATGAACGGCAAAGAGAAAAGCATCATTGCGTCCTCCAGAATCAAACTGCCGCAACCAGGAACAATTTCCCATGGTCGGTACTTCTATTTCATTATCCATAAACAGAAAAACTGTACTGTCGGTACACTGTATTGCCGAATACCTGTAAAATATCACGTCCATGTCTCCGGTATTGTAATGCTCGCACAAGGCCATAGAATATACCGAAAACCTTCAGAACCTGCAATATGCGTCAGTTCACCCGTCTTTTCTTGCTGTCTTCCAGGGCTTCACCAATGGCCCTTTCCGTACATTCCAGCCAATTCCAAAAACATTCATTTTCCCGCTCCTGTACTTCCTTAACCTGCGCCTCCTCTTCCATACTTCTTCGTGCCAGCATTTTTTTACCCTCCACGTCCTGGTTGTTGTGCGCCGCACCCCCGTATGCGACCCTTGGTTTATGTGAATTGTGTTTGAATTGCTAGCAGGTCATTGGAGAAAAATCAATAAAAAATTGGAGAGTTGCGTCTTTTTTACCCCCAAAAAAAAGGACAGGTCTGGCACACACCTTGCTGCGGCATGCCAAACCTGCCCTTCAGGATAGGGGAAATCCAGAACTCTTTTCCGCAAAACTGGAAGAGGATAACGCGGAAAAAACTGGATTTAGGGGGGCGGAAAAGGAGATTTCACATCCGGAAGGCGGGGGGGAATCCGGGTGATTTTCTCCCGGAGCGTGTGGAGGAACGCTCCATTCCGAAGAAGTTCCATCCTTTTTTCCATAAACACTGTTTTGTGTCCATAGGGAGATCCTATCATTTTACCGGGAATTTTCCCCAGACAAACCTCCTGCTTCAGGAGAAAACCTCCGGTACTGTACGGCTTCCGCCAGATGATAAGCGTTAAGCCCTTGAGATGCATCAAGATCTGCTATTGTTCTGGCAATCTTCAATACACGGGCAACACCCCGGGCAGACAAGCGTAAGGAAGCAGCTGCCTGGGCCAGCAACGCTTCTCCCTGAGAATCCGTTTTACAGAATTCTCTGATCCCTGCGGCATCCATAGCCGCATTGGAAGAAAAACCCCTTCCGGTAAAACGCTTCTTCTGACGTTCCTGAGCCATCATTACCCGTTCCCTCACTTTGGCAGAAGACTCCCCTTCGCCTGCCCGTCGGATATCAACATAGGCCAAAGAGGGTACCTCTATCTGGATATCCATACGATCCATCAGAGGACCGGAAATTCTTGACCGATAACGTTCAACTGCCACTGAGGCACAGCGACACCTGCCTTCCGGATCACTGGCATACCCGCAGGGACAGGGATTCATGGCAGCCACGAGCATGATGGATGCGGGAAAGCTTACGGAACCTGAAGCCCGGGAAACGGTCAGCACACGGTCTTCCAGGGGCTGGCGTAGCATCTCCAGAAGCCCTTTACGAAATTCCGGAAATTCATCAAGAAAAAGAACACCTTGATGGGCCAGGCTCACCTCACCCGGCCTGGGGTGAGAGCCTCCCCCAATGAGACCTGCATCACTGATGGTATGGTGGGGTGCACGGAAGGGTCTTTTCACCACAAGCCCTGTGCGGGAATCGAGAAGTCCTGCCGCCGAATAAATCCGGCTTGTCTCAAGGGCTTCTTCAAAAAGAAGGGGAGGCAGAATTCCCGGTAATCTCCTGGCCAGCATGGTTTTTCCCGACCCTGGCGGGCCTGTCATCAGAAGATTGTGCCGACCTGCAGCCGCCACCTCCAATGCCCGTTTGGCATGTTCCTGACCTGCCACATCCTTTAAATCCGCATCCTTTTCAGCCCTGTCTGCAAGGCGGGAAAAATCCACAGGATGGCGTGGTTCAAGGCAATGCCTTCCAGAAAGATGATCCGCCGCAGCCCCCAGACTTTCAACGCCATAGGCGGGTATCCGGCCTGATGCAGCAGCCTCTGCCGCATTGGCCGGAGCGACCAGAATTCCCTGTATATGAACCGGATTCGCAAGGACAGAGGCTGCAAGGGCTCCACGTACAGGATTGAGCCTTCCATCCAGGGACAATTCTCCCAGGGCCAGATGAGATGCCACGGCCTCACGGGGCAAAAGACCCGAAGCCGCCAGAATCCCCAGTGCAATGGCCAGATCAAAACCCGTGCCCTCCTTGCGGATATCCGCTGGAGAAAGATTCACTGTGATGCGTCCCTTAGGAAAACCATAACCTCCATTACGAAGAGCCGTACGGATCCGATCCCGGCTTTCCCGAACCGCTGTCTCCGGAAGGCCTACAATCTGAAATACGGGAAGTCCCCTTCCCACATCCACTTCTACAGTTACAGGTATGGCATCCACGCCAACCACGGCAGCGCAGCAACTCCTGGCAAGCATAGTCCTGCCTCTCCTTTTTTTCTGTGAAACATAAAAAACATGGATTTTCATCAATAATTTGTGCTTTAATACCCCGACTTGCAAACAGAGGCAAGCGACAAAGACAGAAAGTATGGAATGTATATGCCCATCCGAACCCGACAACAAACCCTTGCAACGCCTATCTTCTGTTCAGGTGTGGGGGTTCACTCCGGTAAAAACGCAACCCTGACCCTGAAACCCGCACCGGAAAATCATGGAATCCGTTTTTTCAGAACAGATCTGCCAGGAACCCAGGGGATTCCCGCTCTTTTCAGCAGGGTTGTGGATACCAGCCTGGCAACGGTGATCGGTGAAAACGGTGTGATCGTTTCCACGATAGAACACCTCATGGCCACCTTTGCCGGTATGGGTATCGACAATGCCCGTGTGGAACTGGACAACTATGAAATGCCCATCATGGATGGCAGTGCCGCTGTCTTTGCCGAAAAAATCCAGCAGGCAGGTATTCTGTCCCAGTCCGCACCCCGATCCCTTTTTGTGGTAACACGACCCATTGAAATTGCTGACGGCGATAAATTTGTAGGGGTCTATCCCGATGAAAGTTTCCGCATCACCTGCACCATCGAATTCCCGACACCTGTGATCGGCCGTCAGACCATGAGTATCGACCTTGATGAAGATCGTTTTGCAAAAGAGATTGCCCCTGCCCGCACCTTTGGTTTTCTCCACGAAGTGGCTTTCATGAAACAGCTGGGGCTGGGTCGGGGAGGCTCTCTGGAAAGTGCTGTAGTCGTGGATGGCAATACCATTGTGAATGAAGAGGGGCTTCGATTCAGTGATGAGTTTGTCCGGCATAAACTGCTCGACTGTATCGGTGATTTTTCCCTCATCGGTATGCCCATACGGGGACATATCAAAACCGTAAAGTCAGGGCACCTCTTTAACCACCGATTCATCACAGAATTTTTCAACAACCGGAACTGCTGGGAAACCCTGACCCCCTGACTTTTGCTGTAAACATAGAGAGCCGGACGGTCAAACCCATCCGGCTCCTTCCTGCCATAACCTTCTTCAAAAAAATATCCTAAGCGATGCTCACCAGCTCAAGATCAAAGACAAGGGTTTTTCCTGCCATGGGAAAATTGGCATCCACAGTAACATTCTCCCCTTCAATAGCTGTAATGCGGATGGGAATCACCATACCATCGGGCATACGGCTCTCCAGAATCATCCCTTCCTGAAGTTCCATGCCTTCCGGAAAAAGACTTTTTTCATAGACTGCAACCAGCTCAGGATTATGGGAACCATAGGCCTCCTCCGGATTCAGGGTAACCTGTTTTTTCTCTCCCTGTGTCATCCCAAGGACAGCAGCATCAAAACCCGGAATCATCTGCCCACTCCCCAGCTCAAAACTCAAGGGTTCCCGACCTTCGGAAGAGTCAAAAATCTCTCCTTCCGGAAATTTTCCCGTATAATGCACCTGAACCCGATCGCCTTTTTCCGCCTTACGCATTGAAAATCCATTTCCAGTCGACCCGAATAATATAAAAAAAGGGAGGGGCCAACCGGATGCCTCCCTTCCTTTTTTCCCTGCATCGCAAAGACACAGAAAAGAACCTGTTATACCTTTTCAAAAAACTCTTTTTCAGAATCGCAGACAGGGCAAAGCCAATCATCAGGAAGATCCTCAAAGGCTGTACCAGCAGGAATACCATTGTCAGGATCCCCTTTTTCAGGATCATACACATAGCCACAGGGACACTCATATTTATCCATTTCATCCTCCTTTATGTGAGTTTTTGCCTATTCTGGCACAGGATAAAGCCTGATACAAGCGAACCGAAAATAAAAAGAGAGAACCGCCAGAATAAGAACGGTTCTCTCTTTTAAATTCACATAAATCTCTAAATCAAAATTGGAAAAAGGGTCTGCTCAGGTAAAAGAGTCAAGCCCCCACTTCCTCCTTAACCCCTACCACCATCTTGAAAAGCAGGGTCAGAACCAGAAAACCTGCAGCAAAAACCCCAAGGCTGATGACAAGCTCCAGGGCTGTAGGGGCATACTCGGTATATTCATGCAGGGGGTTGGGAACAAAACCGCCCGTCACGAAACCAAGTCCCTTGTCCAGCCAGGTACCGATAAAGACAATACCGCAGATCCAGGGCAGAAGGGAGAGGTTGTTTCTGATTTTGGGAATAAGCAGCAGCACAATCCCCGTCACCATGAGAATCATGGAAGTCCACATAAAAGGCACAAGGTTGCCTTTCCCCCAGAAGAGATAGGCAAAGTGATCCATGTGCTCCGGATTCTGGCTGTAGAAGACCACAAAGACTTCACAGAGGAAGAAGAACACGTTAGCAATCAGGGCATAGCAGACAATCTTGGAAAGCGTTCTCAGCGCCTTTTCGCCCGGATCAAAGTTGGTGGTCTTTTTCACAATGGTGGCCAGGATAATGAGGAAGGCCGGTCCTGCCGCAAAGGCGGAGGCCAGGAAGCGGGGAGCAATGATGGCGGAAAGCCAGAAACCCCTTCCAGGCAGACCACAGTACAGGTAGGCCGTAACGGTATGGATGCCGAAGGCCCAGGGGATGGAGATAAGAGCCAGAATTTTTACCCACTTTTTGGCATGTACGCCGTTGCGCTCCGCTTCCAGTACGTTCCAGCCCACAAGGATGTTCAGAAAAAGATAGCCGTTCAGAACAATCATGTCCCAGAAAAGCATGGAATCCGGACTGGCATGCCAGATCACGTTGAGAAGACGTGAGGGAAAGCCCATGTCTGCAATGATAAAAAGCAGACACATAACGATGGAGGCGATGGCCAGGAACTCACCGAGAACGGTGATTCTGCCAAAGGCCTTGTAATCATGAAGATAATAGGGAAGTACCAGCATCACCCCCCCTGCGGCAACCCCCACAAGAAAGGTAAACTGGGCAATATAGAAGCCCCAGGTCACGTCCCGGCTCATGCCGGTAATGCCCAGACCATAGTCAAGCTGCTTCATCCAGCACAACAGCGCCACCCCGATGACAAGCAGAAGGGAGGCGATCCATATCCAGTACTTGCTGCTTCCTTTGATCGCTTTTTCCAGCATGGTCACCTCACACAATGTAGTAGACGGAAGGGCCGGTGCCGAGGCTCGGCTTCCGTCGGATGGTGGTGTTGGCCTTCAGAGCCTTACGGACATCGGAGTTGGGATCCGTCAGATCTCCAAAAACGATGGCCCCCTTGGAGACTTCCACACAAGCAGGAGCCTGCCCTCTGGCAAGGCGCTCCGCACAGAAGTTGCATTTTTCCACAACGCCCTTCATGCGGTGGGGGAACATGGGATCCATCTCTGCGATATAGGGCTTGGGATCCCGGAAATTGAAGCTTCGTGAACCATAAGGACAGGCAGCCATGCAGAAACGACAACCGATGCAGCGGTGAAAATCCATCAGAACAATACCGTCTTCCCGCTGAAAGGTAGCCTTGGTGGGGCAGGCCTGTACACAGGGAGGATTTTCACAGTGGTTGCACAGAGCCAGAATAGGGGCTTTTTTCAGCTTATCGGAAAGATAATGGTTTTCCTGCATGGGAAACACATGCTTGTACTCCGAAGCCCAGACCCACTTCAACTCCTGCTTTTTCAGATCCGGACGGCCTTCAAAGCTCGGTACGTTGTGGATCTTATGGCACACCTCCTGAATCCTGGCGGCCATTGCCTCGTCAATCTTACGGGTATCAATGACCATGCCCCAGTGCCCTGCTCTCAGGGATTCCGGCCTTTTTTTAAACTTGGGATCTGCGACTTCGACGGCTGTATCCGCCACAGCCTCTTCCACCTTCGGAGCCGAAGAAGCAAAGGCATTCAGCACAGAACCCGTTCCGATACCGATGGCCGATACACCGGCGATCTTCAGAAACTTGCGTCTGCTTTCCTTCATCACTTGTTCTCCTTTGTCGGGTCGATGTGGCAATCCCAGCAATAAGGCGTATCCACCCCGGCATAATTGTGGCAACGGTCACAGAATTCTGCGGTAGAGGTATGACATCCCAGGCAGGAATTTTCTCCGGAAGAAAGGCTCATATTGAATTCCTTTCCGTTTTCATTCACATAGATCCGCTTGCCTTCACGTACCACCGTATCCCGCCAGGTATCGAGAAGAATCATGTGATTGGCGGCCATCCACTCCTTGGATTCCACACAGGTTCCCGCCTTTTTGGCCGCATCCGCAATCACCACTTCCGGCGCAGGGCCGGAGGGCTTTCCGGCATTCAGCCAGAACGGGGCCGCAATGAGCGCGGCAAAAACAAGAAGTCCCACAAGGACTTTGATTTTGTCATTCATCTGCTACCCCTCCGCATTTTCTAAGGGTTCAAAACGAAGGTTGGTTTCCCTTTCATGTTCCCCATCGAGAACCAGGGCGTTACCGACCAGTTCATGCAAGCCCGTAACCGAAACACCCGGAACCCAGTAATCCATCAGCGGAGGCAGCACCGCACGGTCAATGGCGCAGACACAGGAGAGCATGTTCACGCCGTATTTGTCATGGACATGCTTCACGGCATTGGCACGGGGCAGGCCGCCACGCATGCGGATTTCCATGATTTCTTCGGTGTTGAGACCAGATCCGGAGCCGCAGCAGAAGGTCTGTTCCCGAATGGTGTTTTCGGGCATTTCATAGAAATTGTTACACACATTTTTCAGGACATAACGGGGTTCATCCAGAAGCCCCATGGCCCTCGCCGGGTTGCAGGAATCGTGGTAGGTCACCTTCAGATGATCGTTCCGACTGGGCTTCAGGTTCAGCTTGCCATGACGGATGAGGTCTGCGGTGAATTCCGCGATATGCACCATCTTGGTGGAAGCGGCATTCTTGAACACCGTCCCCGTAATCGGAGACCTCGGTACCTCAAGGAAGTTGGCCGGACCGTTCATGGTATCCATGTACTGGTTGATCACGCGCCACATGTGACCGCATTCGCCCCCAAGAATCCACTTCACGCCCAGACGTTCGGCTTCATGGTACATTTTGGCATTGATCTTCTTCATCATGTCTGCGGAGGTGAAGAGACCGAAATTCCCGCCCTCAGAGGCATAGGTGCTGATGGTATAATCGAGACCAATGGCCTCAAACAGCATCAGATACCCCATATAGGTATAGGTTCCGGGATCTGCGAAGGCGTCACCGGAAGGCGTGATGAAAAGGACTTCAGCGCCTTTCCGGTTAAAGGTGGGGTTCGGCCGAACCCCGGTGATCTCTTCAATGTCATCACAGAAGAAATCGATGATCTCCACCATGTTCTGGGGCTGGATGCCGAGGTGGTTACCGGTACGGGAGCAGTTGGCTACAGGCTCCTTGATCCAGTTGATGTTCAGACCCAGAAGGTTCAGAAGCTCACGGCCCATCATGGTGATTTCTGCCGTGTCAATGCCGTAGGGACAGTATACGGAACAACGACGGCATTCCGTGCACTGATAGAAATAACTGAACCACTCCTTGATCACCTGGGGCGTCAGTTTTCTGGCACCGGCCATACGGCCAAGGATCTTTCCCGCCATGGTGAAGTCATTGCGGTAAATGGAGCGCAGCAGTTCCGCACGCAGGACGGGCATGTTTTTGGGATCACCGGAACCGATGTAAAAATGACACTTGTCCGCACAGGCACCGCAGCGGACACAGATATCCATGAACACCTTCAGGGAGCGGTACTTGTCCAGTCTCTCCTTGAAACCTTCATGGACAATTTTCTGCCAGTCTGCGGGCAGTTTCCAGTCCTCATCCGAAGGACTCCACTCACGGGCATTGGGAAGCCCTAAATATTCCAGATTCTTGGGTTTTGCCGGATAACAGAATCGGCCTTCAGACAGATCCGGCGGCACATCCATCCAGAACTCCTTGGCCGGCGTCCTGTCGATCTGGAGCAGCTCATCCGCTTTGGGAATATCGACCATGGTTTACTCCTTCTTTTCCACCGGCAGACCGGCCTCGATCATCTTCTCTCTGAATTCGTCCTCATAATCCGCATAGGTCACGAACTTCAGCTTGGGATTCCAGGGGTTGATATGACGCACGGCCCGGCTGTTGTTGGCCAGGTTCCGTGTGGGACTTAAGAAAATACCACCGGAGTGCATAAGTTTCGAGAAGGGGAAATAAGCAAACAGCACACAGACCATAAACAGGTGGGCATAGAAAAGCCCCCCAACGCCTTCAGGAACCACGGGACTGAAGGTGGCAAGGCTCATGGTCATCTGCTTCACGGTGAAAATATCCACCTTGGTAAAGTAGCGCAGAGAAATTCCCGTACCTGCAATGGCCGCAATGAGCAGCAGGGGGAAATAGTCCGCCATGAGGGAAATGTAATGCACCTGAGGCACAAGAAGACGGCGTGCAAACAGGAACAGGGCCGCACCCAGCAGCATGAAGCCGGAAAGCATGATGCCCGGAAGGCCGATCTGCAGAATACCGTCCAGGGTTTCTACAACCTTCAGAACGGCAGGCAGAGGCTCCAGGAAAAAACGCAGATGCCTTACCAGCACAACCAGAAAGCTGTAGTGGAAAACAAGGCCAAAAAGCCAGAGCCAGATTTCCAGGTTATAGGTGATTTTTCCTTCCCGGATCTCGTTTCGCGTGTTGCGGAACAGAGAACGGAACAGGAAAATTTCCAGCAGCATGCGAACAAAAACGCCCTTGGTATCCGAGGGGTTATCGTACTTGGAGTGCTGGATCCAGGAAAAGGATTGCTGCTGCCCGCAGGTGGTCGGAATGCGGAAGGGAACCGGGGATTTCACCCAGCCCAGCATCCGCATGGCAAACCCTGCAAAAAACAGCAGCATGGCGGCATAGGGTATGACCACCCCAAAAAAATAGGGAAGTCCGCTTCCACCGACATAGCCGATGAAACCGAGAACCACTACCGCCGCAAGGGAATAAAGCAGGTGTTGATTCATGGACACTACCTCTCTCTTCGGCAAAAAGCACCGATCCGGAGTCGCCTCCGGTCCAAAATTGATTCTGCCGACACCACAGTTCTGGCGCTGATCCTCCGCAACCAGACTTGTGCTGCCCTTAAACCCTATAGACATGACTCTCTGCAACAACCCGGATCGTGGGGGCTACGTCCCTTACCCACCCGTCTCCGGATTTTTACAGATGCCTTATACCCACAGCTTTTTTTGCATACACTGGCGTTTTTCATCCCCTTGCTACTGGATGATAGTTTCTTTCTTCGCTGCGGCATCCCGCTGTATTTTCCGATAAAGACGCTGGGGAAGAATATCCACACCGAGGGATTCCACTTCCTTAAGCATATCTGCCTTTTCCAGCAGATTGATGCTTCTTTCCATGACATGCCGGGACTTGAAAGACCATATCTGCTCCCGACAACGCATATAGAGAGTGAACCCCAGGATGGCAAGATCATCTACACGTTTATCAAACGCATAAAAAAGAGCAGAATCCGTGTCTCCTGCCCCGCTTGCCTTCACGGCTTCCCGTGCAAGATCCTTAAGATAAAAAATAAAGGTAAGGGCTTCCTTTGCCGTAAACTCCTGAACGGCACGGATACGAATGATGGGATCCAGACGGGCTTCGAGAACATCCTCCCCAAGGCCCTCAATCAAGCCTTCCATGACCTCAAAAAGAGAGGTTCTCAAGGTATGGCCCACAGGATTGGCAAAGGGATCCTTTTCATTTAAAAAGAAAGACTGGCTTCTTTTTGCGGGATAGGTTTTCACCACAAGATCCAGCCAGCGCTCTGCAATCCTGTCACTGCAATGCCCCAGCAAGGCTTTGAAATTCATGTTTATCTATCCTTAACCCTGATACTCAGTTTCCAGCAAGCAGTTCCTGAATGACTCATCATAGAATGGCGACTTATACTCGAAGCATCCTTTATATGTCAAGAATAAAACAAAAATAAGGAGTTATCCCCAAACGGATACAAAACACATCATAAAAGATTTTTTATGACAAAACCCACTACATATTGAAAAAAAGAAAAGGCTCCTTCCCTTCCGTTCGTATTTTCCAAAAAAATCAATGTTTCCCCCCCAACAGAAGCCCTTATAGCGGAGACCCCATCTAAAAACTCAGCTTCCTGTACACCAAGAACACAGAAAAAAGGATTCGCTTTTCGAAAAAAGCCCGAAATGATATGCCCATAAAAAACGGAATTCCCTCTGCTGCCATCAAAAAATAAAATGTCCGTCATTCAGACCTTCATTCTTCGGAAATATATCTAAAATAATAATTAAGCACATAAAAAAAGGACTTTAAAATGATTCATTTTTCAATGATGCACAAAAAGACACACAGTGCCACAGGATATTTCCGTCCTGTCCCCCAGCCCGAACCCTCGCTTCCGGATCTGCTTCTTTTATGTACAGCCCATCCTGAAGACGTATTTTTACGGTCTTTTCTTCTCGAAAAAATTCTGGATGAAGAGGCAAATAAGCAATCCCGCATCAGCACGTCTGATTTTTTCCTTTATGCCCTGAAAGAAGCCCGAAAAGCCGCAGGAATACCGGATTCTCCCGAAACATCCGCAGCCGAGGGTCAATCCCCCCTGGCTTACATGCGTATCCCTATGGATCCGGAAAAACACAGATGGATCCAGATCCTTCACAAGAATATTTTCAATCTCCATATTCCAGAACATAAAGAAATTCAAGAACTGCACAAAACGTTACTTACCGGCCCCAAACTCCCTGAGATGCCTGTTCCCATTGAAAAAATCCCCATCCTTTCCATACCCTGTCCTCCTCTTCCCAGTCCCATGGACGTTTTTTATGCTGCCATGGAACGCATGAACGATCAAAATATCCCTATTGGTTCAGAAAAACGCCATAAAGCCTCACTGAGCCCTATCGCCCTTTTGCGGGAATGGGATCTTGACCGGGAAGTCTCCGTTCCAGGATACACGCATCGCCTTACGGGTACACAGACCAGTTACGGCAGGGGCCTTTCCCTGGAACAGGCCCGGGTTGCCTGTCTTATGGAAGCCGCTGAAAGGATCACCGCCTTTGGCGGAGTCCATTCCGGAGAAATTTCCCTACGCCTCAGAAAAACCCCCATTCAGAAAGCCTCCCTCTCAGAACTTAAAAAAAAGGGAATTGCCGCCCTGAACCCCAATACTCTCCTCCTGGAAGCTCCCATGCCGGATACCGCCCTCTGGTGGATGCCCGGAGAACGGATAACATCCTCAGGTACAGAAAACTGTCTTGTGCCTGTGCAGTGTGTTCTTCTCTTTGCAAACCTGCCCGAATCTCAACTGTTCACAGCCCTGGGATCCACTGGACTGGCTGCAGGCGCTTCCGAAGAAGGCGCACGCCTTGCCGCTCTTCTGGAGGTACTGGAAAGGGATGCGGAAGCCACCATGCCCCATACTCCAAAAAACTGCTTCAGAATTCACTCCAGCACCCCGGAAGTGCATGCCCTTCTGCAATGTTATGAACAGGAGAGTATTTATCCTTTTTTTGAAGACATCACCACGGAATTTGGTATTCCGGCCTATCGTTGCCTTGTCGTGGGGAAAGGGGGGGAGGTAATCCGGGGGACGGGTGCCCATCTTTGTGGCAAAAAAGCCCTGCTCTCCGCACTCACGGAAACTCCCTGGCCCTTACCCGGTCCTCCAAGCCAAAAACCCGACTCCCGGATGCCTCTGCGGAATCTGGAAAATCTTCCAGACTTTTCAACAGACAATCCAGCGGCAGACCTGAAACGCATTGAACACTGCCTCCTTGCCAATGGATACAGCCCCATTCATGTCCCCCTCACAAGAACAGATCTCCGAATTCCCGTGGTTCGAAGTATAATACCGGGTCTTGAAATTCTGGGAGATTTCGACAGGTTTTCAACCATTAACCAAAGACTTTTCACTCGTTACCAACACCTTTTCAACAAAAATACCTGAAGCACTTTTTTCAACGGAAACAGTTCAAAAAAGCATCCAAAAGGCTTGGGGAAAATTCTGTTCAGCCTCACTGTTCATAACCCACAAAATAATGAACAGTTTTTTGTCCGTTAAGATCTCAGCCATAGAAGCTCCTGCGGTATGAGGAGGTTTCCTTGATAACAGGGATATTATCGATATGTTTTGAACAAAGCATCTCCCAAAAAACGAGCTTGCTTTCTTTTTAACCCAAGTTCGTCATTTTTTTTCTGAAAACCCAATAAAATCAAACGAAGTGATTTTTTATGGGTACTACATATTCACTTTTCAGCCGTTTAAACTAGGCTCTGTTGACATTTCGTTTTTTAAATTTCATTAATAGTCATTGATTGCAATAAGTTATGTTTATTTGTGTGGTCGAGCTAGACTATTGCTAACTATCTGAACTGGCTTGCTATCTGATCAAATGTCAACAGAGCCTAAGCCTTCAGGAGTATGGTCACTATTTTGACGAACTTGGGTTAAACTCTCATTTAACAAAAAATATATCCCTCTACCCGAAGGCAGATTCAAGAGAATCTGTTTTTCAACAGGATATGCACATGCCAAGAAAGCCGAAGAAAATAGTTCTATCTCTTTCCTGAAAATGCATCCCCTTGTTAAAAAATCATTGCTGTTGTTTTTCTTGGATTTTCCGAAAACAATTAAAGGATTTGGGGTAAACCGGATACCGATCACACAAAAAAAGGCCGGGATCAGGCTGGCCATAAAAACGACAGACAGCATCGTTAAAAAATGGCCCTTCCTGTACCCAGACCTCAATTCATGTGCTGCTACTCGGTGTCACGCCTTTGCCACTGCCTGACACCGAGAGTCCTCCTGATACCTGTTGACCCGTATCAGAGCATTTTCTCACCATGAATCCTCAAAAAAAATCAGAACAACTCTCCCAGTTCCCTGGCGATCCAGTTCAGGGAAGGAAAAAAGGCTGTTTCTTCATGGGGCTCCAGGGTAAGAATGGGAAGCGCTGTTTTTTGATATAACCTTCTTTTTAAAGCTGAAAAATCAATTTTTCCCTGACCTGGCGGCAAGTGGGCATCACGTTTCCCATCATTGTCATGAAGATGAATTTCACCAATAAAGTCACCCAGAACGGCAATCCAACGGGAAAGAGGGGTGCTTCCAAAGGCTTGGGTATGCCCGGTATCCAGACAGAAGCCAACTTCTTCAGAACGAAGATTTTCCAGAAGTTTCAACAGATCTTCAGGTTTCTCCTCGTACACATTCTCCAGAAAAAGCTGGGCACGTCTTTTCCGCACGCCTCTTCCCACTTCCCGCCAGAAAACCGCAGATCGTGCATACCAGTCATCCTGAATCCAGTCATAACGACGGCTTTCCCACCCGCCATGACACACCACGGAAACAGGTTCAAATATGGGAAGCACGTCCAGAAACTGCTGCATTCTTTCCATGGAAACCCTTCGAATAGCAGCATCCGGTGAACCGGGGGAAAGATCCATGAAAGGCCCGTGCAGGGTGATGCGTCGCCCTTTCTTTTGAAAAGCCCTGGCAACGGCCTTGAAATCTTCCATCCCCACAGTGTCCAATGTTTCGGCATCAATGCCGATTTCCGGATTCAAGCCCAGGGCAAGAAAACTTTCCATATAAAGATCCCGCATCCGAAAGGGCAGGTTGACCTGTATCTTCCCCCGGATTTTTTCGGGTATAGCGATAATCTCTGATACGTTCACGACGTTTCCCCTATCCTTTGAACATGTCCCGTATTCCCCCCAGAGAACCCAGGAAGTTACTGGCCTCATACGGGAGATAGATAATCTTGTTTTCCTTGCCTTCAGCCATTTCCTTCAAGGCCTCAATGTAACGCACGGCAATGAGATAGGTGGCCGGATCTCCGGGCCTGTCCCTGAAAGCTTCCACAAGCTTCATGATGGCCATGGCTTCGGCAGATGCGATTTTATACCGGGCCTCAGCCTCCCCCTCAGCCTCAAGAATGGTGGCCCTTTTTTCCCCTTCGGCCCGGTTAATGGCCGCTTCCTTTTCTCCTTCCGCTTCCAGAATGGCAGCTCGCTTTTCTCCTTCCGCCTTGAGAATCGCCGCTCTTCTGTCCCTTTCTGCCCGCATCTGCTTTTCCATGGCTTCCTGCACTTCCGCAGGAGGAGTGATATCCTGAAGTTCCACACGGGTCACCTTGACTCCCCACTTGTCCGTCGCATCATCAAGGATACTACGCAGTTTGGTGTTGATAATTTCACGGGAAGCCAGACATTCATCAAAATCCATTTCTCCCACCACGTTTCGAAGGGTGGTCTGGGTAAGTTTTTCAATGGCCTGGGGCAGGTTGGCCACCTCATACACAGCCCGGATGGCATCGGTGACCTGAAAATACAAGAGAGCATCAATTTCCATGGTCACGTTGTCTTTGGTAATCACATTTTGCCTTGGAAAATCATAAACCGTCTCCCGGAGATCAATGCGATCCGTCAGCTTGGTGATAGTCACACGTCTTTCTCCGGAAGCATCCTGGGTGACATAACGCCAGTGAATCTGACGGGGCTGATCCAGAAAGGGCCAGAGGATGTTGATACCACTGTCCAGCACCCGGTTAAAACGACCCAGACGTTCCACTATCATGGTTTCTGCCTGCTGGATAATCTTGAGTCCCTTAATGGCAAAGACAACGACAAAAAACGCCAGGAGACCGACAATGATCAGCAAAGGTTCCATAGGATATTTCTCCTTATTGAGTTTGATGGACAGCACGCACCACAAGGGTAACGCCACTGACGGATTCTATGACCACAAGATCCCCCTCGGAAAAAAAAGCCCCGTCCCCTCCCCTTGCCCGCCATACTTCTCCACGAACCTTTACCCGTCCATGACTGACAGCACCACCAAAGGCTTCCAGGACCAGAGCTTTTTCTCCCGTAAGGGCATGAACACCCGTGCGCACCTTTTTTGCTTTTTCTGAAGAAAAACGCAAAAGCAGGGGACGGATGGTAAACACAAAAACAAAACTGGTAAGAGAAAAGATAAAAAGCTGAGAAATCAGCCCGACTCCCAGAAGAGAAACAAGGGCAACGGCAAAGGCACCAGCACCGAAACAGGCCAGGAAAAAAGCCGGAGTAAACATCTCCCCCAATACCAGGGCTATCCCCAGAAGCACCCATAAATGCCAGGGTTCAAATGCAGCCATCTCCCCTCCTTGCTCTTTATGATCCGCTATCGTATTAAAAATCAGAAAACAAACTTTACCATGAAGCCCCTATACCGGAAAGTCTCATCATGCCTGCCACAAAAAATCTCATCCTCTGGCCTCCCCTGATCCAGGGAACCCTCCTGCGACGCTACAAGCGCTTTCTTGCGGATATTCTGCTGGAAAATGGTGAAACCATAACCGCACACTGCGCCAATTCCGGGGCCATGACCCATTGCAGTACACCAGGACGGCCTGTCTGGGTAGCCTTTCAGCCAGGCCCGAAAAGAAAACTGGCCCATACCTGGTATCTGATCCAAATGGAAGAAAGTCTTGTGGGGGTACATACCCAGATCCCCAATACCCTTGTCTCCCTTGCCATCAAAGCCGGACAGATTCCTGAACTTTCAGGTTATGAAAAACTCGAAAGGGAAGTCTCCACCCAAAATGCCCGCATGGATATCCGCCTTTCCGGGTCTGAAAAAAAAGACTGCTTTGTGGAAATCAAAAACTGCACCCAAATTTTTGAAGGCCTTGCCGCCTTTCCCGATGCCATAACCTCACGGGGAAAAAAACATATGGAAGAACTGGCTTTGCTGGTGGAAAAGGGAAACAGGGCTGTGGTGTTCTTTCTGGTACAACGGGAGGATGCCAGGGGCTTCCGACCCGCAGAGGAAATAGATGCTGCCTATAGCCGTTCCTTACGGGAAGCCCATATCAAAGGTGTTGAAATTATTTGCTATGATGTCCGCATGGATCTGGAAGGTATCCGTATCCATGGGGCCTTACCGGTTTATCCAGGAAAAGATCAGACCTGAAGCTCCCTTTTTCCCGAATGGAATCTGGCCTTTCCTTGACAGAAAAGTCGGGAAAAGCTAGATGTATGCGCAGAATAAATGCGGCAAAGGCCGTATTTTTTTATGAAAAAGGGAGGCTTTATGTTTGGTATGGGCATGCCGGAAATACTTCTCATCCTGGCCTTGGCACTGATTGTCATCGGCCCCAAAAAACTGCCGGATCTTGCCCGCTCCCTGGGAAAAGCCTTTGGCGAATTCAAAACCGCTTCCAAAGATTTTAAAGAGGCTCTGAACGCAGAAACCAGCACTCCGGAGGCATCTAAAAATCTCAAGGCTCCGGAAGAAACAAAGAATAAAGAAGATCGCCATGCAGGATGACTCCCTCTCCCTCATGGATCACCTGACAGAGCTCCGCAAACGACTGATCCGCTGCCTGATTGCCATTGCCATTGGTTTTCTGCTCTGTTACGGATTCAAAGAAGTACTTTTTTTGATTCTTGTGGCTCCCCTTCAGGAAGCCATGGGAACAGGAACCCTTATCTTTACCGGTCTGCCCGAAGCCTTTTTCACTTACCTGAAAGTTGCCCTTTTAGGTGGCTTTTTTCTTGCATTCCCTTATCTTCTTACAGAGTTCTGGCTCTTTGTCTCTCCCGGGCTTTATCAAAAAGAAAAAAAACTGCTTGTTCCCATTATCTTTCTTTCCGGTGTATTTTTTATCAGCGGTGCCCTGTTTGCTTATTTCGTTGTTTTTCCCTGGGGCTTTCGTTTTTTCCTGGGCTTTGCCACAGAATCCATCCAGGCCCTTCCCTCCATGAAGGAGTACCTTGCCTTTGCCAGTAAGATGCTTTTGGCCTTTGGTCTTGTCTTTGAAATGCCCCTTGTCCTGACGGGTATGGCAAAAATGGGGCTTGTTACCCCGGTATTTCTGGCAAAAAACAGAAAATATGCCCTTCTTATCTTTTTTACTCTTGCAGCAATCCTGACGCCACCGGATGTCATCACCCAGATCATGATGGCCATTCCCCTTGTACTGCTCTACGAAATCAGTATTCTCGGAGCACGCGCCTTTCATAAAAAGAACCTGGATCCCTCCGATCCGGATACTGGTTTATCCTAGGAAAAGGCTGGCCCCCCCGCCAGTTTCTTCCTGTTTTTCCCACCCCACAATGGAGGTTCTTTATGAATCCACAAGGACAAAAAGGTTTTATCAAAACGCTTCTCGGATCTGCTGTTCTGCTCTGCACAACAGCCCTGGCACTGGCTGCTTCTGGCCCTGGAAAAACCAGCGTCAGCGATGTGGTAGAAATGAAAAATCCCATCTATGAAAGTCATCAGCGCTCCATTGTCTCTTTCACCCACAAAAAACACACCGAAGACTACGGTCTTTCCTGCGGTGACTGTCATCATGACGATAAGGGACAGGCTCTGGATCTTAAGATGGGAGATTCCGTACAATCCTGCGCAGCATGTCACAGCATTCCGGGTGAACGGCCCAAGGGAAAGGGAACTCCCAAGCTCTCCAAGCAGGAACGCCTTGCCTATCATGCCGAAGCCATTCATGAAAACTGCATCGGCTGTCACAGGGACGTCAATAAAAAGACGGGAGATCGTAGCCGGACGCCTGTAATGTGCAACCAGTGTCATGCAAAAGAAGATAAGTGACGGTAAGCGATAAAACCTTGACACGATTCTGAGGGGAAAAAGGGGAAAAAGGGGGATCAGATCGTGTAGACCCTAAAAGGCAGGACACTGAAAAATGTGTTCTGCCTTTTTTGTTGGACTGTCGACCTGCTTACAGCAGACTGTCAGAAAGATCTTTCCGGGAAGAGCGAAAAGCACGAGCACGGGCTACCATGGCAGGTGCCCATTCCGGTGTCCCCATGGCATGAATGTGGGTATATGCTGCTAAGGTATTGCGAAAAACCAGACCATCCTGCCCCTTTGCAATCCCCACCCCCCTGTTCATGGAAAAGGCGGAAGGCACGTTTTCTTCTATAAACTCCACACGGGAATACCGAAACTCATGCCCCCGAAGAGAAAGCCCCTGGGGGAAAAAAGGATTCTCTCCCGTAACCTTTACACGCACATAACCATGGCCTTGGGGTTTTTCGCTAAAGCCAAAACGTACAGGAAAAACACCACACATGGGATAGGTGCTGCCATCCAAAACCAGGGCCTCACCAAGGTACATCAGCCCCCCGCACTCCGCATAAATCGGAAGCCCACCATGGGCTGCCCTGCGGATATCTTCCCGCAATCCAGAGTTTCCAACCAGTGCTGCGGCATGGGTTTCCGGAAAACCTCCCCCTATGTACAGTGCATCAATCTCCGGAAGTTTTGTATCTTCCAGACTGTTGATGGGAACCAGAACAGCCCCGGCTTCTTCAAGGGCTTCAAGATTTTCGGGATAATAAAACTGAAAGGCCGCATCCCGGAGAAAACCGATTTTTACAACGTGTCCGGACTTTTCCAAAACAGAATCGGAATCGGCTTTCCCTTCATATGGGGGAGAAACTGCGGTCGGTTGCGACAGGCTGAAAAGACGCTCCAGATCCACATGTTCCTTCACCACAGCAGCTGCCGTGCGGATGGAGTGGGAGGCCCATCCATGTTCCTGACTGGGAACAAGGCCCATATGCCGTTCCGGAAAATCCTGCTCCCTGAGCTTGGGAATGGCTCCCAGAACAGGAACACCGGTATGATATTCGATGGCCTTTGTCAGAATCCCCGCATGACGGGTACCTGCCACACGGTTCAGAATAACGCCACAGATCCGGACATCCGGGTCAAAATGAAGGCACCCCAGAACCAGGGCAGCCATGGTACGGGTACTTTTGGTGACATCAAGACAAAGAAGGACAGGGGCATCTACCAGCTTGGCAATATCCGCTGTGGAGGTATTTCCTTCCAGATCAATACCATCATAAAGTCCCCGATTGCCTTCAATCAGAGCAATATCCGAACCCTGGGCATACCGAAAAAAAGACCTGCGAACCACATGGGGGTCACAAAGATAGGTATCCAGATTATAGCAATGCCGACCGGTGGCAAAAGCCAGCCAGCCGGCATCAATATAATCCGGACCTTTCTTAAAAGGAGCAACCACTTTGCCCGTCTGACTCCAGGCGGCTGCAAGACCGATGGAAAGGATGGTTTTGCCCGACCCTCCCCTTAGGGCGGCAACCGCAACGCGGGGGATATCATAGCGCATGAAACCTGGTGCTCCGTTCAGAAAGCAGATAATTTTTACGGTTATTCGCCTTCAGCGCCAGCCTGCTTGCCAGCACCTTTCAGGCCGATCATGGTGGAAGAACCGGAGGACCAGTATTCGAGAATGCCTTCACCCACCATTTTGTTGATGAAGTTCTTCACGGTCCGGGGGCCTTCTTCGGGAAAAATTGTGTAAAAATCTTTCAGGTAAAACTTGGATTTGGATTTGGATTTGCTTTCAATATACTCCAAAACCATCTCTTTTGCATTGTCCGGAAGAGCCATGGTACGCCTCCATTCGAAAAAAGTTTGGGCCGGCACCTTAAAGGTACCGGCCGCCTTTCAAGCCAAAAACTCAGTTCTTAAAACTTGAACTGGGTGCTCTGCCGCCAGGTGTAGTATGCATGATCGCGGAAATCATCGATCAGGTGGTGCGTAAACTCAATCTCACACTTCTCAAAGAAACGCTCCCAGCCAATACGTTCCGCCCAGTCGCCCATACGCTCGTATTTTCTGGCGTCCTTGGCATAGGCTTCTACGATACGGCGGATTGTGCTGGTCATTGTTGGCCAGCGGGGAATTTCGTTTTCAATGAAGGCCACAACAACCTTGGAGAATTTGGGGGGGTTGATACGGTTGGAAATCTTACCACCCACCATAAGAACGATACCGTCCCCTTCAGTGTCTGCCAGAGGCAGAGAAGGACACATCGTGTAGCAGTTCCCGCAGTACATGCAACGCTCGTTGTTAACGGCAACGGTATTCACCTTGGTGCCGTCGGGAAGCTCATGCTTCGCAGGCTTGATGGCCGCCGTGGGGCAGGAAGCAATGGCCAGGGGAATTTCACACTGCTTGTCCAGATACTCGTGGTCGATCATCGGCGGTTTTCTGTGGTAACCGAGGATGGCGATGTCAGAGCAGTGAACGGCACCGCACATGTTCAGGCAGCAGGCCATGGCGATACGCAGTTTGGCAGGAAGACGCATATCCTGGAAATCACTGAAAATTTCATCCATGGTCGCCTTCACGGTACCGGAAGCATCCGTGGCAGGGGTATGGCAGTGAATCCAGCCCTGGGTATGAACAATATTGGAAATCCCTGCGCCCGTACCACCGATGGGGAATTTGAAGGAACCGCCGGCAAACTTGCGGTCTTTCAGGTCAGCCTTGAGAGCTTCAACCTTATCCTTGGAATCCACCATGAACTCGATGTTATTACGGGTGGTGAAACGCAGATAGCCATCGCAGTGTTTGTCTGCAATGTCACAGATCTCCCGGATCAGGGTACCGGACATGAGACGGGCACCACCGCAGCGAACCGTATACACTTCATCACCGCTTTCGGCAACGTGTACCAGAACACCGGGTTCAAGGATTTCATGATACAGCCATTTCCCCTTGTTGGCCTTGATGACCGGGGGATAAAATTCTTCAAAGTGCCGCGGACCGATATCGGTAATCCGATTTTCCAGCGGAGCATTCGGATTGTAGCCAGAGGATACAAAAGCCATGGAATAACCCTCCCCTTCTTAGCGCTTGTGATGTTTTCTGAATTCTTTGACGTCACGCTCCCAGCCACCGGGTACTTCGTCTTCTCTCCAGAAGATATAGGGGTTGCTGCGGGGTTCGCTGACGTGGCGGGGATCGGCCGCAATACCGGTAACTTCCAGCATTTTCTGGAAACCAGCACGACGGATAAGTTCACCAAGGCGCTCACGGTTCTTGCCTTCTTCCATCCACCAATCCCAAATGGACTCAATGACTTCCGTAACTGCGGAGTAGTCATCTTCGGGATTGACTTCAACAAAGGGAACCAGGAGGGAACCCATCTGCTGACCATCCAGGATGGGAGCCTTGGCACCGACAAGGATGGAAAGACCGGTCTCCTGACCAATACGCAGGGCGCGGGGCATGGCGTTGATGCAGTGCATGCAGCGATTGCACTCTTTATTATCTATTTTCAGCTCCTTGCCTTCCATCCACATACACTGGGTGGGGCAAAGACCAATCACTTCCTTCTGAATATCGAAGGCACCCCAGTCACGGCCTTTGAAAGCACCACCGTTGGGAGCAATCTCACCGCCGATATACGCCTGAACTGCTTCCTGATCAATGCGGATATCGTCCTTCCAGGTACCGATAAAGCTCATGTCAGAACGGGCAATGGAGGCAACGCAACCATTGGGGCAACCGTCAAACTTGAACTTGAACTTGTAGGGGAAGGCGGGACGGTGAAGTTCGTCCTGATACTGATTGGTGAGGAAATGACACAGGGCGTTGGTGTCGTAGCAGGCAAATTCGCAACGGGAAGAACCGATGCAGTCTGCAGGCGTACGCAGGTTGGAGCCGGAGCCACCAAGGTCTGTGTTGAGATTGTGGGTCAGTTCATAGAAAATTTCTTCCAGCTGCTCCGTACGGGTACCCAGGAAAACAATGTCGCCTGTGGAACCGTGCATGTTGGTCATACCGGAACCGCGCATCTGCCAGATATCCATGAGCTGACGCAGATAATCGGCTTTGTAATATTTACCAGAAGGCTGTGCCACGCGGACGGTATGGAAATGGGCAACGCCGGGGAACATTTCCGGCTGATCGCAATAACGACCGATAACCCCACCACCATAACCGAATACACCAACGATACCCCCGTGTTTCCAGTGGGTCCGACCGTGTACATAAGAAAGTTCCAGAACACCCAGCAGGTCATCAACGACATCTACCGGAATCTGAAATTCAATGCCCGCCTCGTTCTTGGCACGAACCTCAGCTTCAAGCTTCATGTCGGAGACGAAGCTCGGCCAAGGGCCAGACTCCAGCTGGTCCAACAACGGAGTTTCGTGTTTTGCCATTGCCTTACCTCCATGTGAAAGATTTACAATCCTGGCGTTTGGCCAGGGGGGAACTCACCATAAATATGAAACATGATTAAGCAAATGTTTCTCTTAACTTTCAAACAACGATATATTCTGTCTATTCAAAGATGGATCATATAGGACGTGATGGCTTCATTGTCAATAAAAAAGGGCTTTTTTAAAAAAAGCAACAAATGTTATTTATCAAAATATCAAGGCTAAACCCTCTATCTGGCGTTTGATGTTTTTTTTACTTCTTCATATTGTGTATCTCATTCTCAAAAGCACTCAGAAGCTTCTTTTCTGTCCGAAAAAAATTGAAAAACCAGATCTGAATGTGCTTTCAGATTTTCATAAATTATTGGAAGTTCCGGTGCGTTTGAATTGTATGCCTCAATCACTTCTCTAGTCGCATCCAAAACCCCCTCCCTTCCCATAGCTCTGATGATTTCTGGAAAGGCCTGTACCAGCATGGCAATATCTTCCCGCGTATCCGCTTTTTCGGTAAGGCCTTTCAAAAACCCGGAAATGGATGGAAAAACAATATCGTCAGGAGCAAAAAAAAGTTCTCCAACACCATCCAGTCTATCAAGACGCATACGCAGCAGCATATTCCAGAAAAAATAAAGAAGACCATCCAGCTTGTCTCTTAAATCTGCGGAATGGGGATCAAGAGAATAAAGATTTCCATACTGACGTACGGTAATCAGGCGGACATCAATCTCTCCGTTTTCCCGAAAAACGACAAAATCACCGGCAGCATGGTGCCAAGGGAAAATCTGGGTAAAGTGATCCACATCATAAGCACGGGTAAGGATCACCGCTATTTTGTAAAAAAGGGCTTCCACTTCTTTTTTGTCGAGAATACAGCGCTCTCCCCCATCCTTCCAAATAAGAATCTGCGGAACAGTTTCCACCTTTGACCAGTGAAACTCACAAAAACCTTCAAACCAAGGAGCGACAAAAAAAGAGGCCCTCTGCTCACCGGAAAGCCTTGTTTCCGCTGAAAAATAAACATGGGGAATATCCCGAAGTCCCTTATTCCATAAAACCTGCAAAGCCGCCACCTCCCCCTGCAGGGTCTTCACAGCAGTCTCCGTGACTGCACCATTTACCACAAGGGGGGCTCCCTGATGTCCGTTCACTACCACCCGACAGGGGTGGTAAAAAGCCCCATGTTTTTCAAGCACAACCTGAACAGAATCTATCTCCTCCCCATATATGGAAGCCAAGCGATCACAGTGCGCATCAAGAAAACGGCCAACACCTTCCAGAAACACACCACATTCCATGCTTTTCCCGGATACCTGAAAATGCCTGTTTTGCGGTAACGGATGGGTAAAAAGAGGATTTTCCAAAGAAAGACTGTAGGCAACGCCGGAAATACCATAGTGATATGTGGGCATGAAAATTCCATAAATGTGTGTGAATGGAGCATTGCGGGAAACTCTTTTCCCAAAAAAACAGGGGCAGATTGATCTCCGCCCCCTCTCCTATTTCATAGAACTGATACCATTGTAAAAATCAGGTTCTTTTACAGTGGATTTCCAGTTCTTTTTTGAGTCCTTCAGCTACAGGATAACCAAAAGATTCCGCCTTCTCCGCATTTTCAAGGGCTTTTGCGTATTCTTGCTTTTCAAGATACGCCACAGCAAGATTATTGTAACTGATAGGAAAATCCGGTTGCACTTCAATGGCCTTCAGGCAGGTTTCAATGGATTCGTCCACAAGCCCCTTCATCAGAAACGCAGTCGCCAGTGTGGTGTAAGCCTGTATATGCCTTGAATTAAAAACGATAGCCTTTTGAAGATTTTTAATGGATTCGTCCACATTCCCGTTTTGAAGTTCAAGGAAACCGATATTGGCATATCCTGGAGCAAAACCGGCACGGGCTTTTATAGAACGCTTGTTATAATGCAGGCAGCCTTCCACATCACCGCGTTGCAGACAGATTCCACCAAGCTGCACAAAAGCTTCCGCCAGGTTCGGGCTGCATGAGATGGCTTCATGCAGATGGGATTCCGCTTCCTCATATTTTTTCTGGCCCATCAGGGCTACAGCAAGATTATAATGGGTTGCACCACACTCTGCATTGGAAGCCAGAGCCATTCTTTGCCTGGCAATATATTCATCGGCAGTCTGTGCCTTTGTCATCTCCATTAGGTCACCCTTAGTTTTTATTTTGTTAAAGAATTGTACCGCAGCCTCATTTTTACAGTCGGACAGAAAATCTTTTTCACCTGACAGATGGCCTGGATCTTAAACGATGGGCCTACATCCGTTTAATTTCATATTCCTTGTCCATTCCTATGCCCAAGCCTTCAACGCTGAAAAATCAAATTCCAACAATGTCTCTTGGAAAAAATTTTCTTTACAACTCTGTAAAACCGAATAATGAGAAGCAAAAAGAATTCAACCACCACTGAAACTGTGGCCCATATAAACACGAATAAAACCAAAGGGCAATGACAGCTGTTTCCGGTATCCACTGACAGTGCCTATCACACCAGAATATCTGTAAAAATTTCGTTAGTATGGCCTGTTAGCCAAAGTCAAGAAAATTTATCATTATTGTACTCCCAACGGGTTACAACTTGTAAAAAAGCAAAAGATATGATAGGCGGACAGGCTCAGGTATCCGACCCTTTATCCAAGAATAAAAAACTGAAACTACAGACAAATATAAAATAAATTCATGCCAGTGATCTATTTTGGCGTACTGCGATGAAAAGGAGTTTTACATGCGCACAGGATGCTACACCGCGCTGATCACCCCCATGCTCGATAATACCGTGGATTATGAAGGACTTGAGAGTCTTGTGGATTTTCAGATACATTCCGGAGTAACCGGTATTCTTGCCGTGGGTACCACAGGAGAAAGCCCGACCCTCAACTGGGAAGAGCATAACCATGTTATCGAAATGGTTGCCGCAAAATGCAAAGGAAAAGCCCTTTGCATCGCGGGTGCAGGCAGCAACAATACCACAGAATCCCTGAACGCTTCCCGTCATGCGGCAAACTGCGGTGTGGATGCCCTGCTCCTTGTGGATCCGTATTACAACGGTCCCAGTTCCCTGGAAATCCGGAGGGAATATATTGCTCCTGTGGCCGAAGCCCTCCCTGACATGGATATCATTCCTTATATTATTCCGGGACGGACAGGTGCCCAGATGTTTCCCGAAGATCTGGCTATTCTGCATAAAAAATACAAAAATATCCGCTGTGTAAAAGAAGCCACAGGTAATCTTGAAAATATGCGGCGTACACGGGAATGCTGCGGAAAAGACTTCATGATTTTTTCCGGAGACGATGCCATGACCCTCCCCATGATGGAGGATCCTGCCATTGGCGCATCTGGAATTATTTCCGTAGCATCCAATATTGCCCCCGCCTTTGTCACTGAAATGACCCTTTGTCTAAGCGAAAGCAAAAAAGAAGACGCCAGAAAAATTCTTCTGGATATTGAACCCCTTTTCCGTTTGGTCACGGTTACAACACAGGAAGAAACCCCCTATGGTTCCGTTCCCTGCCGCGCCCGTAACCCCCTCGCCCTGAAAACCCTGATGCAGCTTTTGGGAATGCCCTCCGGGCCATGCCGCCGACCGCTTGGAAAAATGAGTCCTAAGGGCTTTGACTTTGTGCTGACCACAGCAAGGGAAGTCCACGAAAAGAATCCCAAAGTTTTTGGGGCGATAGGAGATTTTTTTGATATCGATATTGATGCAAGACTGAAGGATTCTGCCTGCTGGGAAGGTCTTTTCTATACTGGAGCCTATGATCTCTTTTAAATCATAGCCAAAACCGCTGTCTCATAAAAAAGGTTCCCGATACCGGGAACCTTTTTTATACCCAACCTCTTCTGAAAACCAAAAACACTACATCGTATCTTTTTTCCGTATACCCGCAGCATCTTCCCTGGGCTTGAAGCGCTCTTCCGGATCCAGTTTAAACAAAATGGCTCGCAACCAGTCAAAACCAAACTGAAGGAGCGCAACTTCATCTTTGCGGATCTGCTCCACAAGACCCGGATCAATCATATGCATTTTCAAAAAATCTGAATCAAAAACAAAACGCTTGAATCCATCAATATTGTAACACACCGTAAAAAAGAGTTTCCGACTCTTTTCGGTCATGTCCATGGTCATTCCAAAACTTTTTTTCCTGACAACAAGATCCGTCCAGCCTTCATTGATATGATCCTGGAGATCCACCCCCTGATCCATACGCCAATCCGCAACTGTCCATTCCTGATCTTCCTGATGCCCCTTGCAGCGATCTTCATTGATCATAAAGAAAAAATCATCCCCCGTTTCTTCCACATGGCTACGGGTAGCCATCCCAATGGGATAATACCGACAGGCACTGGGCCTATCCGCGTAGATAAGGCACCCCTCCCCATCCCGGACAAAAGGACAGGACTGTTTTTCATCATCAAGAAGCCGCATGACTGGAACAGGAAGTCCTGTCTTTTCCAGTATCTGGGGTTCCGTATAGATGGCAAGAAATTCATCCGATGAAATACCCAGCCGATTTTTCATACGGAGAATATCATAGGGAGTCAGCATGATATTGATCTTACGGCAGCAATCCGTAAAACAGGAAACACCCGGATGACAACGAAAACAAAAACGGCTTTCCCGTGTAAGCTGTACAGGAACGGCCTGATTGCGAAACTCCTGATCCATAAACAACACTCCTTGGTATGGGTACCTGAACATGATACTGGATTTTATTGCTATTTAAAACCAACGCCAGCAGACGCTGATCACAAGACCCTATAAGAAAAAAACTTTTTCAGACTGTATCTTGATTCCAGACTGAAAAAATACGTATATAGAAAATGTGGTCAAAAACCATTCATACATGATGGTAAAACAATTCCATTAATGCCCTCTTCTGGAAAAAATTTTGTATCGATTCAAAAAATACCAACCGCGTGTTCCATTCCCTGGCAACCCCATGGTCTGCGGTTGTCGGAGCAGCCCCTCCGATGATACTGTAACTCTCATCCTTCTTGAAACGCTTTCAAAAGCTGTGCTTACCTGGAGAAAACATCATGAATATCCCCTGTACCCTTACTGAGACCCCCAAAAAAAAACCGGAAGATAAAAATTTAAGTTTTGGTACCCAGTTTACGGATCACATGCTTCTCATGGATTACACCCCTGACACAGGATGGAAGGATACCCGTATAGTTCCTTACGGTAATTTTTCACTCCCCCCTTCCACAACCGTACTGCATTATGGTCAGGCTATTTTTGAAGGTCTTAAAGCCTATCACTGCAAGGATCAAAGCATCCAGCTTTTCAGAGCAAGGGACAATTTCAAACGCCTGAACCGATCTGCCAGACGTATGTGTATTCCTGAAATCGACGAAAACCTTGCCATGGAAAGTTTAAAGGAATTCATCCGCATCGAAAAGGACTGGGTTCCCTCCACACGGGGTACTTCTCTTTACATCCGGCCAACCATCATTGCAACGGATCCTTTTCTGGGAATCCGGGCATCCCGAAGCTACCGCTTCTTTGTTATTCTCTGCCCTGTGGGTGCCTATTATCCTGAAGGTTTCAATCCTGTAAAGATATGGGTAACCCGGGACTATGTCCGTGCTGTTCCGGGAGGTGTCGGAGAAGCCAAAACAGCAGGTAATTATGCTGCCAGTCTTTATGCCTCGGAACAGGCCCAGAAGGAAGGCTACACTCAGGTACTCTGGCTGGATGGTAAAGAGCATCGTTATGTGGAAGAAGTCGGTTCCATGAACATTTTCTTTGTCATCAACAATACCATTGTCACTCCCGCACTTAATGGCAGCATTCTTTCCGGCGTCACCCGGGATACGGTCATTCAGATGGCAAGACACAAGGGCCTCAGTGTATCTGAAAAAAGAATCTCCATGGAGGAGGTCTGTGAAGCCCATGAAAAAGGCCTTCTCAGTGAAGCTTTTGGTTCCGGAACAGCCGCAGTGATTTCTCCCGTAGGTACCATACGCTATGGAGAAACCATCCTGACCTTGAATGGTGGCAAAGCAGGCCCTGTATCTTCAATGCTCTTTGATGAAATCACCGGAATCCAGTATGGGGAAAAAGAAGATATTTTCCACTGGACAGAAAAAATCTGATTCTTTCTTCCACCCGGAGAGATCCATCGCTCTCCGGGTGGAAAACTACATCTTATACTCTTCCCAATAAGCAAAAACCCTGCGGATATAATTCTGCGTTTCCGGAAAAGGCGGCACGTCTCCGTAACGCCGGACTGTGGAAGGGCCGGCATTGTATGCCGCAAGGGCAAGGCGGACTTCTCCGTCAAAACGATCCAGCATCATGCGTAAATACCGGGTTCCGGCCATGATGTTTTCCCTTGGATGAAAGGGATCTGTCACACCGAGATCCTGGAGGGTGTCCGGCATAAGCTGCATGAGTCCCTTGGCCCCTTTTGAAGATACAGCCTTGGGATTAAAGGCGGATTCTACACGTATTACGGCCTTTACCAAAAGGGGATCCAGACCATGATAATCCGCTGCTATACGGATGGTCTGGTCATAAGAAGAGCCGCTTCCCAAAGAAAGCCTTTTTTTGTCTCTTTTTTCCTTAAAAAACAACCTGTACTGTGATGATGTCGGCGTATCCGTAAAACGTACAATCCCCTTTTCATCCACATACATATAAATGTCTGCAAAGGATGAAAGAGGCAGGAGAAGAAGCAGAAAGAAAAAAAAGACCTTTCTTGAAATCATTTTTCTGCCCTCCTTTTCCAGCACAAAACAAAAAAAATCTGAAATCAATTAAAAAAGACACATCTGCCCCTCTTTTTTACTTTTTTTGGGGATTTTTCCAACAGATGCTTCCAGCATGATCCTTAATTCTTCCACAAAAGGAGAAAGGGAGCGAACTTCGTACATACCAAAAAGACTTCTTTTTTGAGCCCAGCTTAAAAAAAGCTGAGAACCTGCACGGGTCAGTCCTACATAAAAAAGCCGCCTTTCCTCAGCTTCTTCACCACTCTGAAAATTCGTCCTTCCTCTGTAAGGTAAAAAACCATCCTCACATCCTGCCATAAAAAGAACAGGAAACTCCAGCCCCTTAGAGGCATGAAGGGTCAGAATACGAACCTTTTCCGCCTTAAAATCTAAAAAATCCGCAGAACGATCCATTTGAAGACTCAGTATGAAATCTTCCGGAGATTTTCCCTGGGCCAGAGGTAAAAACAGATCTTCAATTAAATTTTCTGGAACACCTACCGCAGGCTTTTCTCCTTCAAAGGGATTCCAGAAAGCGAGCATGGCCTTAAGGCAGTCCCGAGCATCTCCTGACTGGGCAAGTATTTTACCGATTTTCTGTTGTATCTCCCGAATAAACTGTAACGCCTCATACTTTTCTACATGAAAGGAAAGCCAGGGATTTTCATCCCATAATTTTCTGACAAAATTCTCATCAAATTCTCGACCAAAGGGATAAAAAAGAAGATCCGAAACCCTTGCCAGACCACAACAGATGCGAAATCCTGCCATCAGTGCTTCCGCCTGCGGATTCTCCTGTAAAGATTTTTCTGAAGCAGAGTGAAAAGGAATTCCTTTTTTCAAAAAGACCTGCTCCAGAATCCGAGCCTGCCGTCGGGTTCTTATCAGAACCCCTATATCGGAAAACCCCCAGCGTGGCCCGTCATCCTCATCCTTTCCCGCGTAAATGGCGTGATGGCCTGTACCCCCCACTTTTTTTTGTATGCAATCTGCAATCCATTCTGCTTCCTCTTTTTCACTGACACAGGTTTTCAATACAATGGCCTGACCTGGAATCTGGGAAAAGACCCTGAATGCAGGATCTGCTTTACTTTTTTTATCCCTTAACAAAAGCTCCCATGCAGCTTGCAAAATATTTTCCGTTGAACGGTAGTTGCGGGTCAGACAAAAAGTTCTGGTTTCGGGCCAGTCCCGGGTAAAGGTTTCAAAAAAGACAGGACTCCCTCCTCTGAAACCATAAATGGACTGATAGGGATCCCCAATGGCGGTAATCAGATGGGTATCTTCTGTCAAAAGCCGTAACAAATGGTATTGGGCAGCATCCAGATCCTGGTACTCGTCAATAAAAACAGCCTCTATTTGTTCTTTAAATGTACGATGAAAATCTGGATTTTCCTGAAAACACTGGATACTCCGGATCACCAGATCATCAAAATCCATACATCCGGCATGACAAAGGGCCTCTTCATAATGTTCCAGCAATCTGGCGATCTCCTGGGGAAGGGATGCTCCGGATGCCAGAGATCGTTTTGTCCGGGAAATCACTTCCTGTGCTGTTCGGATGGAAAGACTGGACTGACTTCGCGTCAGGGCTGTCCTGAGAATAATTTTCTGTAACGGAGCATCCGGAATGACGGGAGGTCTTCCCGCTTCACAGAGAATCCTGTATCCCAGTCCATGAAAAGTGAAAATTTTTTCAGGTATATTTTCCCCACAAAAAACCGAAAGTCTGTTTCCCATTTCTTCTGCGGCTTTACGTGTAAACGTAATGGCCAGTATCCCCTCTTTACGGATCTTTTTTTCTTTCAACATCCATGCCATTTTTGCCGTCAGAGTCCTGGTTTTTCCCGTACCAGGGCCTGCCACAATCAGTGAAGGGCCCTCCATATACGATACCGCAGCCCACTGCTCCGGATTTAACCCCAAAAAAAGAGCAGACTCAGAGTTTTTATCCACAGGTTTCAGAAGGGACTTTTTTTCCGATGGGATCATGCGGATAACGGACATGGACTTCACCGTCACAGGTGAAACATGTTTTTGGGTATCCATTTCAGGTGTAGCGGACTTAAGCGTAAAAAGACTTTTCTGGGGAAACAAGGCCCTTTTTTCATCCTCGGAAAAAATAAAAACCTTCCCGTAATCCCCATCATAGCCCCCCTCAAGATGAATCCGATTTTCCCGTACGCGGAAGATGGCCTCATCCAGAAGAGGAATTCCCGAGGCTTTCAGGGTATCCCTTTCCGCATCCTGCAAAATAAACAATTCCGGCCCGAGTCTGTTTAAAAGCTGTTCATAAACACCGGATACTTTTTTAGTCTTAACGCCCGTTCCCAAAATTTCAGATAAAATTTCCTTCAGAGGAACGAGACTATGAAAGGGTATGCGGTTTTCTGTATCTGAAAGACCCTCTGTTGAGATCTCTCCTGTCTCCTTATCTGCCAGTTCACAGACCCTGTACAAAACTCCCAGAGTCAGGGGTTTTTTACAGACAGGACAGAGTCCATTCAGATGCAGGGATTCTTCCGGGCTAAAGGAAACACCACATTTTCTGTGCCCGTCCAGGTGATACTTCCCCTCTTCAGGGTAAAACTCATAGGTTCCCAGAAAATGTTCCGGATTTTTTTTCTTCAGGGCTTCATACAGGCCCATGTAATGAAAATCCGTATTAAAAAGATTGGCCTCCCTCCCAAGATTCCCCGGTGAGTGGGCATCAGAGTTGGATACAAGAGCCAGGTTGTCCAGAAAAGAAACCCGCCAGTTCATGGCAGGATCCGACGACAATCCTGTTTCAACGGCAAAAATATGATCCGTCAGATCCTCAAAACATTCATGAATATGATTAAAACCGGACTTGGAACCCAGAAGAGAAAACCAGGGGGTCCAGATATGGGCAGGAATCAAAAACCCCTGTTCATGGGTGTCAAGAACCAGTTCCAGAAGATTACGGGCATCCAGGCCTAAAATCGGCCTGCCGTCGGAAACGATATTTCCCAGACGCCCCAAGCGTTCATTGAACTTTTTCACAGCAAAAAGATCCGGGAAATAAACCAGATTGTGATTTTTACGCACTCTCCCGTCTTTTTTATAAATACAGCTGATTTCAGAAGAAAGAATAAAGCGTACCTCTCCTCTACAGGAGGAGGGCACCTGAGAATCCAGACGGGACCGTATCTCCGGATGCAGGGCGTAAAATCCAGGTTCAGCAGGAACAAGCTTACTTTCCAGCTCCGCATACCAGCCCGGATGGGTACAGTCTCCTGTCGCGATAAGGGTAATCCCCTTATCCTGGGCCGACAGATACAAATTTTCCAGATCCAGATTGGAGGCCGTTGCCATAGAAAATCTGGAATGAATATGCAGATCTGCAATAAAACGCATATCAAATGTTCCTGTCTGGCCAGACAGGCCTTTCCATATCATCCGTAAAAACGCCCAGCTGTACGGAAATCAGGGTATCAAATTCAAAATAAAAACTTGCGGATAAACTATCAATTATAAAGGCGTCCTGATCTTCGTCACTTTCTTCTTCAATATCCAGGATGCCCTTTTCTCCCAAAATCTGTTTCAGCTTTTTTTTGGATATACGGGCAATTTTCTGGTTCCAGAGGAAAAATTCCATGGAATCCACCTCAAGGCAGCCCAGACGAAACTCATCCTCCTCATCAAAATACAGGGAAACCCCTTGATCAAAATAATAGAAAACCTTGGTGGATCCAAAGGCCGCATCTTCAAAAACCTCTTGAAAATCAGGGATACCCATTTTTTCCATCACCATGGTTTCATTCATACCAAAAACAAGATTCCCAAAACCTCTGCCAGGCTCAAGATTCTGTAAAATGTTCATGTTTTATCCTTATTATCAAGACATCGCTTTTTAGATGGATCCGTGTTAATGAAATCCATAGATTTTGAGCAGATTTTCCCCGGTAGATAGAGACACTGGAATTTTTTTTTGATTCAACCCCTATTCCGCTAAATTGGAGTCCCATGGCCCTGCTCTCCAGATCCAATACCCTTACCCGCTACCATGTTAACGGAAACAATACTGCCCTTTCCCTTGAATACATTCGGGAAAAATTACAACAAAACCGTTTTCCGGAAATAGAAGATCCTGCCGCCTTTTTCACCAGTGGCTGGACTCCCTTTGAATCTCACTATTTATCCGATTTCTCAGAAAAAACAATCATATTTGGCAATTTTATTCTCTTCTGTCTGCGTATTGATAAAAAAACAGTACCATCTAAAATATTGAAAAAACAAATTATTATAGAAACCCAAAAACGTCTTCAGGAAACAGGAAAAGAATTTTTATCCAAAAATGAAAAAAAAGCCTTGAAAGAAGATATTGAAGCCTCACTTTTGCTCCGCATCCCGGCAACTCCCAATATTTATGATATTCTCTGGGATATGGAAAAAAATGAACTCTATGTTTTCTCCTCGCAGAAAGCTGCCAATGAAGAAATCGAAACTCTTTTTTCCAAAAGTTTTGGTCTCCACCTCATCCGGATTTTTCCCTATACCGCTGCCATGCAGAATCAGATTCTGAGCGATGCGGAAAAAGACCGCTTCACAACCCTAAGCCCTGTTCGATTTTCGGAGTAAATCATGCTGGATATCGCCGTTGCCTACAATCGTTATATTTTTATCGGCCATGAATTTTTAACGTGGCTGTGGTTCATATCCGAAAACAGGGATGAACTGTTTCCTGTGATTCACCCGGAAATAGGAGATCTCCGTCTTGGAAACCGTGTAGTACTCCAAAACCGTTATGGAGATGACCGAATTGAAACCCTAACCATCAAGGGAGATGCAGCAGGTCTTGAAGAAGCCATGCTGGCTCTGCAAAAAGGAGCCCAGGTTACAGAACTTCATATGATCCTGATTTCCGGAGACCATGAATGGACATTTACACTTAAGGGTGAACATCTTGGATTTTCAGGATTAAAAACACCAGAAACGGCCAATGTAACAGAAAAAGAGGAACTGGAAGGTGCCATCATTGAAAAGGTATTTTTAATACAAAAAGCCTTTGAAATGAAAGATGCCCTGTTTTTTTATTTCATAAAATTACGTATATCTGAAAAATGGTCTGAGACTCTTTTACAAATACGATCCTGGGTAAAAAAGGAATCCTTAGCCCCAAAAAATAATGTTTGATTATGAACATCAAAATATCAAAAATCATACGAAAACCATTTACAAAAACTTTCTTATGAACATCCCCAAAGGAAAAAAGATAACCCTCTTACTATGAACAAACAAATCTCTTTTTACAAACAGCCTAAAACCAAATAAAAAAAAACACTTACATAAGTTACCAACAAAAATATACGTCCCTTATTATGATTTTAATTTTTAAAGAAAGATAAAACCATAAAAGAAAAAATAAAACACTAAACCATCGGAACAAAAACAAAAATTGAAAAAAAAAGGAAAAACTGCTAAAAAGAAAAGCTTTTCCTGAAAAATCCATAAAAAGAAAAAACAGTGGGGAAAACAATGAAATGCTGGCTTATAAAAAAAGAAATACAGGAAGTCCTGGGAAAGATACAGGGGCTGACAAATAGAAAAACCAACCTTTTTATTACGTCTACAGTACGCCTCACGACATATTCCAATGATTCTATCCGTATTGAAGCAACAGATCTTGAAACGGATTTTAGCGGATTGTATCCAGCAGACATCGATACCGAGGGCAGTGTTTGCATCAACGCTAAAAAATTTTTTGAAATTATCAAAAACTATCCCTCTGAAAAAATATTGATTCATGAAGTTGAAAACCGATGGATAGAAATTGGAGAAGGAAAGCTACTTTTTCATATTGTCGGAATGAATCCCGATGATTTTCCTGAAATAGGTAAAGATACCCATGATACATTTATCCCTGTGGACAGTTTTCTTTTCAAAAAATTAATTGAAAAAAATCTTTCCATTCCCGCCCTGGTTGATGAAAAAAGAATTTATAATCAAGCTGTTTTATTAGAATCTTTCAAGGATGATAACGGAAATTGCCTGCTCAGAGGGGTCTCTACAGATTCCAGACGAATGATTAAATATGATATGCCATCAGATCAGCTTTTTCCTTTCAGTGGTGATGAAAAATCCCTTCTGATTCCCAAAAAAGCTTTATCTGAACTTTTAAAATTTTTAGATACGGTGACACCTGTAAAAATCGGTACGCATCACAATCGCTTTGTGGTGGTTAAAGATAGCGAAATTTTTTCCATCACCTTACTGGAAGGAGGATTTCCAGGCTATCAGGATATTATGAAATTTAACCCTGATCATATTATCCTCTTTAACAGGCAGGCTTTTCTCATGAGTCTTAAAAGAATGTCCATTCTTTCCGATGATGACTACAAGGCCATTATTTTTTCCTTTGAACAAAATAAACTTCTTTTGATGACATCCAATCCTGACCTGGGGGAATCCCATGAAGAACTGGAGATTCTCTTTGACAGAGCACCTTTTGAAGTTGCCTTCAACCCCAAATTTTTTATGGATGCCCTGGCTTCGATAGAAGACGAGATGGCCCATATCTATCTACGGGATCATGAAAGTGCCTGTGTCATCAAGGGAGCTACCGAAAATCACTTCATTTCTGTGATCATGCCCATAAGAATTTAAAAAAAAGAATAAAAATTTATCATGACAGAAAATACCTATACAGCCAAAAATATAAAAATTCTTGAGGGTCTGGAAGCCGTCCGTAAACGTCCCTCTATGTACATTGGCAATATTGAAATAGAAGGCCTTCATCATCTTGTCTATGAGGTTGTGGATAATTCCATCGATGAGGCGATGGCGGGATACTGTGATCGTATACAGATCACCATACACACGGATAACAGTGTGACCGTTAAGGATAACGGGCGGGGAATCCCTACGGAAATTCATGAAAAAGAAGGCGTGCCCGCTGCTGAAGTGGTTTTGACCAAGCTCCATGCCGGTGGAAAATTTGATAATGATACTTATAAGGTTTCAGGAGGACTTCATGGTGTCGGGATATCCGTTGTTAATGCACTTTCAGATGTCCTGGAACTGACCATCTGGCAAAAGGGTTCTGTGTTTCAGCAAACCTTTTCAAAAGGAAAGAAAACCTCTGAACTGGCAATTATCGGGGAAACAGATCAGACGGGAACCCAGGTTCATTTCAAGCCGGATACCTCGGTAATGAATACGGACTGTTTTGTATATGAGACCCTGAGCCGTCGCATGCGTGAACTGGCTTTTCTGAACAGAGGAATCCGTATTGTCATCGAGGATGAAAGATCCGATGAAAGAGATGAATTTTACTATGAAGGGGGGATCCGGTCCTTTGTAGAATATTTGAACAGGCAGCATATTGTACTGCATGAACCCATTGTCATTGAGGGATCCCGTAATGAAGTACAGATTGAGGTTGCCATTCAATATAATGATTCCTATAATGAAAAACTTTATTCTTTTGCTAATAATATCAATACAATAGAGGGTGGTTTTCATTTAAGTGGTTTTAAAGGGGCTTTGACACGTACCTTGAACGCCTATGCCTCTGGAGAACATGTTCCGAAAAACATGCAGACTAAAATTTCCGGAGAGGATGTACGAGAAGGTCTTACGGCCATTGTCAGCATTCGTATTAAAAATCCTCAGTTTGAAGGACAGACCAAAACCAAGCTTGGGAATTCAGAAGTGAAAGGACTTGTGGAATCCCTTGTCAATGAAAAACTGACCCTGTTTTTTGAAGAAAATCCTGCCATTGCACGAAAAGTTATTGTCAAGGCCGTAGAAGCGGCAAGAGCCAGAGAAGCGGCGAGACGGGCAAGGGATCTTGCACGGAGTAAGGGGGGAATGGCTGATGCCACCCTTCCCGGAAAACTGGCGGAATGTCAGTATTCGGATCCAAAGGAGAGGGAACTTTTTCTTGTGGAAGGGGATTCTGCAGGAGGATCTGCCAAACAGGCTCGTGACAGACGGTTTCAGGCCATTCTTCCCTTGAAGGGGAAAATTTTAAATGTTGAAAAAGCCCGTTTTGATAAAATTTTAAAAAGTGAAGAAGTCAAAAATATTATTACGGTACTGGGTGCGGGTATTGGAAGGGAAGAGTTTGATATTGAAAAAATCCGATACCATAAAATTGTCATTATGACAGATGCTGATGTGGATGGTTCCCATATCCGAACCCTCCTTCTTACATTTTTTTACAGACAGACACCTGAAATTATTGCCAATGGATATCTTTATATTGCCCAACCGCCCCTGTACCGCATTGGCAAGGGGAAGGGGGGGATTTATCTGAAAGATGAAAATGAATACAGCCGTTATCTTTTGAAACGAATCTGTGAATTGAAGCATGTTTTTCTTCACGAAGAGGAAGAAGCCATGGATGCAGATCTCTTGTATTCATTTCTTAAAAACCTTGATATTTTTATGAAAAATAAGGAAAGACTCTGGAGACGTGGTTATGAGTCTGAGCTTGTGGATATTCTTCTGGAAGAAAATATAAAGGAAAAAGATGATCTGAAAAATGAAGAGATCATGACAAGAATCCGGGATCGTCTTCTTGCCTCATGCTATGAAATAGAACAGTTTGCATGGAATGAGGAAAGGGATATTTTTGAACTTGTGGTAACGCCTCCGGAAAGAAAGGTCTCCCTTGAAGAAGATTATGCGACGGTTCGGGAGAAAAAACCTGTCCGTATAGGAAGAAGCTTTATTTTTTCCCAAGAATACCAGGGATGTGCAGAATTAAACAAGCAACTACAGCCGTTTAACAGACCTCCGTTCAGGATAAAGGCCAAGGAATCCGCTTCTGTGGAATTTGCGGATAATCTGAAATCTTTTTATAAAAAAATAAGTGAAGAATCCAAAAAAGGTATCAATATTCAAAGATATAAAGGTCTTGGAGAAATGAACCCGGATCAGTTGTGGGAGACCACCATGGATCCTGAAAAAAGACGTCTTCTCCAGGTTAAAATAGAAGACGCCCTCCTGGCCGATGAAATTTTTACTCTTCTGATGGGCGATGAAGTTGAACCCAGACGTGAATTTATTCAGAACAATGCCCTTGAAGTCACGATGATTGATATGTAGCTCCCTATGTTCTGTTAAAGCTCAGCCCCATATCTCCACAAGAGGTATGGGGCTTATTTTATTCTGATAGATTCAGAGTTTCACCCTCTTCTTTTTTACGAGGCGTGCGCCGAGCAGGTTTATTTGCAGGTTCCAGGGCAATTTCCAGAACATCCAGCATTTTGCTGACAAAGTAAAACTGAATTTCTTTTTTTACTTTTTTAGGAATTTCTTCTATATCTTTTTCATTCCACTTTGGCAAGACAAGGGTCTTGATTCCAGCCCTGTGCGCAGCCAGAACCTTTTCCTTGATGCCTCCCACAGGAAGTACTTCTCCCCTTAAAGTAATTTCCCCGGTCATGGCCAGGTTTTCCACCACCTTTCTTTGCGTTGCAAGAGAGGTAATGGCCGTCAGCATGGTGACTCCTGCTGACGGGCCATCCTTTGGAATAGCGCCTGCGGGGACATGAATATGCAAATCATGTTTTTCAAAAAAATCTTCCGATATTTTTAGTGAGGGAGAATCTGAGCGGATAAAACTCATGGCCGCGGATACAGACTCTTTCATCACATCCCCGAGCTGTCCTGTAAGGGTCAATCGGCCTTTGCCTTTCATTGCCTTGGTTTCCACAACCAGCACATCCCCACCGGAGGGTGTCCATGCCAGACCGACGGCAACGCCAGGAACTTTGATCTGGGTGTTAACTTCCGTATGGATTTTTTTCGGCCCCAGGTATTTGGGAATATTCATCACATTGATGGCTACATACTCATCGAGGCCTTCTGCAATGCGACTGGCAACCCCTCTGCACAGGGAGGCAATCTCCCTTTCCAGATTTCTCAGTCCGGCTTCCCGTGTATAATCTTCAATAATGTGGCGTACGGATCCATTGGTAAAGGCGATTTGATTGGCACTTATACCATGAGCTTTCCGCTGTCTTGGAATAATATAGCGGTTGGCTATTTTTACTTTTTCATCAAGGGTATAGCCAGAGAGTTCAATTACCTCCATACGATCCCTTAAGGCAGGTGGGATGGTATGAAGGACATTTGCTGTAGTTATAAACATGATCTTGGAAAGATCGAAGGGGACATCCAGATAATGATCCACAAAGTTGTTATTCTGCTCTGGATCCAGAACCTCCAGAAGTGCTGAGGAAGGATCACCACGGAAGTCATTTCCAAGCTTGTCAACTTCATCCAGGATAAAGACGGGGTTGTCCGTACCACATCTTCGCAGAGCCTGTACGATTCTTCCCGGAAGAGCACCTACATAGGTGCGTCTGTGTCCCCGTATTTCCGCCTCATCCCGAACACCTCCAAGGGCCATACGAACAAATTCACGGCCAAGGGCTCTGGCAATGGAACGTCCCAGGGAGGTTTTTCCCGTGCCCGGAGGGCCGGAGAGGCAAAGAATGGGGCCTTTGGAGTCGGGTTTTAACTTACGGACGGCAAGATATTCAAGAATTCTCTTTTTGGCTTTTTCCAGGCCATAGTGATCATCATCGAGAATTTTACGGGCTTTTTTAATATCAATGATATCCTTACTGGAGTTATTCCATGGAAGGGATACCATCCAGTCAAGATAGGTAGTGACTACATTGTATTCAGCGGAAGATGGATGCATCCGGGAAAGCCTTTTCAGTTCCCGATCAGCTTCTTTTCTGGCTTCGTCCGGAAGATCTTTTTCTGCAATTTTGGCACGGTAATCGTCTACTTCTACACTGGTTTCATCTGTTTCTCCCAGCTCGTCCCTGATGGCTTTAAGCTGTTGACGTAAATAAAATTCTTTTTGTTTCTGCCCCATATCCTCCTTGACCTGGCTCTGGATTTTTGAACCGATCTTGAGGATTTCCAGTTGGTAATTGACAAGTTTTGTAACCTCCCGCAGTCGTTTTTTCAAATCCACAATTTCCAGAATTTTCTGTTTTTCTTCATGGGAGGTATTGATGGTGGATGTTACCATATCTGCAAGGATACCCGGTTCTTCAATATTTTTTGCCATCTGCCCCATCTCCTGGGGAAGACCGGGAGAGAGTTCAACAACCTGAATGTAAAGATCCAGCAGATTGTTTGTCAGCGCATCAATTTCCTTTGATTTTACATCAGGCTCCTGAATCTGGGAAATATTGGCGATCAGATAGGGACTCAGATCACTGTAGTCGTTCACAGAAAAACGGCTGATTCCCTGCACCAGGAGCTGGGCACGGTTGTCTTCTCCCTTGGCCATCTTCAGAATGATAGCCCCGCATCCCATATCATACAGCTCTTCCGGTGTAGTAAAGGGCTGTCCTTTCTCCTTATTTTTTTTTACAGCAATAAAACCTACGATACGATTTTTCCCCATTACTTCGTCAATAAGACGAATGGACTGTTCTTGACGAACCACAAGGGGTAATACCATTTTTGGAAAAAGGACAACATCATGAAGAGGTAGAATGGGCAGATTTTCAGGTAATATTTCCTGGCTTAACTCCAGGGATGGCTGCTGCTCTTTCATTGCTCACCTCCAGCTATATTGAAATGATGAATAGGGTTTTCATTATAATTGAATTATTATTCTGTTTTTATTTCAACCTTATAGACCTGACCCAGAGATTGTTTAATGAGATGAATTTCAAGGAAACCATTGGTATAGGAAGCAGATACTTTTTCTGTATCAATAAGTGTTGGTAAAAAAAGAATACGCTCAAAACAGCCGTAAAAAATTTCTGCAAGTCGATAAGTTGCATTTTTTATAGGAATATTGCAGTTTCGGATACCGTGAATACGGACGGCTTTGTTGTTGATTTCCACTTCAAGATTTTCTTTTTCAACACCTGAAATTTCAGCAAGAATAATAATTTCTTCTTCGGTTTCGTAGATATCCATGGGGGGATTCCATCTTCTCTGACCAATGGAAAACATAGGATTGATGGCACCAAAGAGTTCGGAAATGGGTTTGCCGCAGGTGTGAGATTGGTCAAATTCCGATCCAAAACGAATTTTAATATAGCTCATGGAAATCTCCTTCATGAAGTCTGAAGCCGTGTGAAAGGAGCTTCCTGGATGGATAAAATGGTTCTTTATTTAAAAATCACCCAGGAAGTTTAAAAAAATATAGGAATGTTTGATTTTTTTACAAGGTTTGGTAACTACTCCAAAAGTCCGGGCATTGGTAAAAGAAGCTAAACATTCTCAGCCTGATCTGATAAAGCAAGAAGCATGTTAACACACGACGCCATAATCAAATCACTATCGGCCTCTGATCTCGAAAACCCCACGATCATGCTTTTGATCGAGATCATTTACAATCAGCAGGAAGAAATCTCCCGGCTCAAAGATGAAATTGCCCGACTGAAGGGGCAGCCCCCGAGGCCGAAGCTCCGTCCGTCGATCCTCGAAGGAAATCAATCCGGAAAACCGGGACAGACCCCATCCAAATCGCGAAAGAAAAAACGATCTGTCTCCAGGCGGCAACTCCCGGG
>NZ_JCANVJ010000028.1:0-47007 GCF_059569355.1 Desulfobotulus sapovorans DSM 2055
CTTAGCCACAATATTGGTGATCTTTTCTGCAGGAGAATGCGTAAAAAAGCTTCGTACCAAGGAATAAAAGAACTCGACGCGTGGAGCAAAAAGGTGTAGAAGCCTTTAGTTCTTTAGAAAAATATAACATCGAAATACAATTTTCGGTGGCGATAGCGTCAAGGTCACACCCGTTCCCATCCCGAACACGGAAGTTAAGCTTGACTGCGCCGATGGTACTGCATGGGCAACTGTGTGGGAGAGTAGGACGCCGCCGGATTCTTTTAACGCCCCGTCTTCAAGGTGAAATTACCTCGAAGACGGGGCGTTTTTTTGTTGCTGCCGAAAAAAGGGGTCAGACCCTTTTGATTCAGCCATGCAATCGCAGATTTTGTCCATGCAGCATTGAACCCATCGTTCCCACGGTGGAGCATGGGAACGATGGCTGAAGCAAGATGGTAATCAGACTGTTTTTTCCCGATCTGTTTTTTATACGGAAAACTTGTTTCTTGTGGCCTCTATGGTTTATGGTGGGAGCATCTTTTTTTGAGGTTTTTTGGGAATTTTTACGGATTTCAGAGCGTGGAGGAAGCATGGTGCTGCGGCAAATTTTTATGGGGCTGGTGGTCTTTTCATTTCTGATCCTGCCAGTTTTTGGGTGGGTGGATGAGGCTTTTATTCCCGTGTGGGAAAAGGATTACCGGACAAAGGGGGCCTCTTCCGGCGGGACAGTTTCCGGAGATAAAGTCACCAATTCTCTGGGGATGACCTTTGTGAAGATTCCTGCCGGGGAGTTCTGGATGGGGTCTCCTGAAAATGAGCCTCAAAGGGATGATGATGAAAAACGCCATCGGGTCAGGATTTCCAAAGATTTTTACATGATGACCACGGAAGTGACGCAAGCGCAGTGGGAAAGGGTGATGGGAAAGAACCCTTCTGACTATAAAAACTGCGGCAAAGACTGCCCGGTGGAGAATGTTTCCTGGAATGAGGTTCAGGAATTTATAAAAAAACTGAATGCTATGGATAAAACCCTAACGGTACGCCTGCCCACGGAAGCGGAATGGGAGTATGCGGCCCGTGCGGGAACGGAAACGCCCTTTGCCTTTGGACGCTGCCTTTCCACAGATGATGCCAATTATCACGGGAACTATCCCTTATCCGGATGCTCCAGCGGTAGTTATCGAGGAACCCCCGTCAAGGTGGCTTCCTTTAAACCCAACGCCTGGGGGCTGTATGATATGCATGGCAATGTGTATGAGTGGGTTCAGGATGTGTACAAAAGTTATTATGAGACCTTGCCTGGAACGGATCCCATATATGCGGCAGGCAGCGGCCGCCGCGTCTATCGGGGCGGCGGCTGGAGCAGCTACGCCGGGAGCTGCCGTTCGGCCAATCGCAGGCGCGAGGCGGATAGTCGCAGCAACGACCTGGGGGTTCGCCTTGCAGGATTCTAACCTTTTGTCCTTTTAACTTTTTTACCTTTTGTGGCGCTTTTTTCCTTTTTCTTTTTGCGGCCGAAGGCCGCCCCAAGCGGCTCGTGTTTGGGACGTGGCCGGGTGTATGGCCATACGTCCCAAACACGAGCCGCCGGACGAAGCCTTCCCTACCCCTCAGGAGGATTCATGTTCAGAATTCTGACCTTTCCCTTTCATCCGGAAAAAGGCGGGTTTGATGACAGCCTTCTGGATCGTTTTCTCCTGAACAAACAGCTTGTCTCCTGGAAGGCGGAGTTTTTTCAGGAGGGGGGCAGAAGTTACTGGACGGTTCTTCTCTTCTGCGACCCTTTGGCTGGAGGAGAAAGCCCGCCGCCGGAACTCGACCTGCAGCTTTCCGCCCCAACCGGAGACGCATGTTAAAAGGTTTGAAAGAAAGGGAAAAAGCCTGTAAGACAGGAAACATCACAGAAACGCAGTACGAGGACGGTCTTCGTTCTGTTTTTGCCCATATGGCCTTTGCGGATACCTTTATGCTGCGAAGCCGTGGGCTTCTGGGGGAGAAGGCGCACTGAAGAGCGCCGCGTCAATCGGGGCGGCGGCTGGAACAACAACGCCAGGAATTGCCGTTCGGCCAATCGCAACAACAGCCTGGGGTTTCGCCTTGCAGTACGCGGGAAGGCGGGGGGGGCCGTTCACGGACAGAATGCGTGTGCGTCCCGTGTCCCGTCTTCTCTCTCGCTCCGGCCTGCCGGACGAAGAACGTGCAGGAAAGCACGGCCTCTTTGAGGTGGTATTTTCTTTAAAGCCAGTACGAAAAAGAAAATGGGGGATCCGATGGGTCTGGTTCAGTCCTTGAAAGCCATGAGCGTTGAAGAGAAAATTTTTGCCATGGAGCTGCTGTGGGATGAACTCTGCCGGGAAGGAGGTACGCTGCTGCCATCCCCAGAATGGCACAAAAGCGTCCTTGAAGAAAGGGAGGCCCTCCTTGAAAGGGGAGAAGAGGTGTACATGGATTGGGAAGAGGCAAAAGAAAATATACACAATACCGTTTCAATATAATCAAGGAGGCAACCATGAACCCCGTAAAACCCCTTGCAGGCCTTGCCCTTTTTTTGCTTCTTGCCGCTCCGGCCCTTGCCAACACCTGCCCTGTGGCCTCGGACATTGCGGCGAAGGCGTCCAAAGAGTTCAGTAAGGATCGCACCAAGGGCCTTCAGCTTTTCATCAAGGCCGAATCCCTTTGCCCTGAGCCGGAATATGCCGCCAACCTTGCCATGGCCTACTGGCGTTTTGGTGCTCCGGACAAAGCCATTGAAGCCATGGAAAAGGCGGTAAAGGCCAAGGGAGAAGCCCAGTGGCAGGCCAACCTTGCATCCATGTATGTGGAGACCGGGAAAAACCCTGCACGGGCCTTAAGCCTTGCGGAAGCGGCGGTGAAAAGCGATGCCAGCAGCCCCAGATATGTCCACATCCATACGGAAGCCCTTCTCCTTTCGGGCCAGGATCAGAAGGCTATGGACAGCATCCGGGCCGCCAAAAGCAAATGGTCTTCTGAAAAACGCATTGCCGCCCTTTACGATAAGGTGCTGGATATCCGCATGAGCGAAGGCTTGCGGGCCATTCAGGAGGGAAAGGCGGATGCGGGCATTGCGGTTCTTTCCGGTCTCACCTTTGATCCCAAGGGGGCCCGCAGCCATGCCTTAAGCCTTGCGGCCCTGGGCCGTATGGATGCGGCCCTTTCCGCCGCCACGTCTGCGGAAAAAAGCTTTTCCGGCAACGGTGCTGTTCAGGGCCTTCGGGATGAAATTCTTTCCGAAGAGGTGGCTTCCCTGTATGCCGCATACGGCAGGGGAGAAAAGCCCCAGTCCCTTGGCCGTGCCAAAGCCATCCATGAAAAATATCCCGATGCGGCCATGGCCAGGGAGGCCTACGACAAGCTTTTTGCCGCTTTTATTGGTGATGTTGCCAGCATTGATGTGCCTGAGGCGGTTGCGAGAAACCGGAGAACCGAAGGGAGCGGCGGTCAGGCCGAGGCCCTGCTGGCGGGTATCCGCAAGCCCGTAGCTGCGGTTTCAGCGCCTGTGGCCCTGGAGGAGAGTGAGCTTCTGAAAAACATTCCCAAGACAACGAGACCCAATCCCCATGCCGTGGCGGTGATCATCGGCAACCAGCGCTATGCGGCCCAGGGCAAGGGGGTGGTGGACGTGGCCTATGCGGAGCGGGATGCGGCCATCATGAAGAAATATCTCATCTCCACCCTGGGCTATGACGAGAAGAACATTCTTTTCTATCCCAATGCCACGGGGGCGGATCTGCGGGAGGTTTTCGGAACACGGGAGGACAGGAAGGGCAAGCTGCGGAATTTTATCCGGGATGGGGAGTCTGATGTGTTCATCTACTACTCCGGGCACGGCGCTCCGGGGCCGGATGGCAAGGCCGCCTACCTTGTTCCCGTGAATGTCAGTCCGGATTATATCGCAGCCAACGGCTATTCTCTGGAACTTCTCTACGGGAACCTCGACGAGCTGCCTGCGAAATCCATTACCGTGGCCCTGGATGCCTGCTTTTCCGGAGAATCCGGGGGCGGTGCCCTGTTCAAAAACATCAGTTCCATGGTACGGAACGTGCCGTCCAACCGCATGGTCAACAATGCGGTGGTTTTTACCAGCACGGATAAGGGGCAGGTGGCCACCTGGTACGGGGAAAAGGGGCACAGCCTTTTTACGTATTTTTTCCTGAAGGGGCTTTCCGGTGATGCGGATAAAAACCGCGATGGCCGTATCACGGCAGAGGAGATGCAGGGCTATCTGAAAAAGGAAGTACCCTACCAGGCCCGCCGGGAATCCGGCAGGGAGCAGAACCCGCTGATGACAGGAGATCCTGGGCGGGTGCTGGCAACTCTGAAATAAGGTGCAAAGGCAAGGATTTGTCTTATTCCTGCCATGGCTTAGCCATGCCGCATCAGGTCTGTCTTTGCCTCCATGCCCTTTCTCTCAGAGGTAAGAACAGGCGCAGGAGCGCCCGGCAGTGCGTTCCCACGCTGGAGCATGGGAACGATCGCTGAAGTAAGGTGGTAATCAGACTGGTTTTTCAGGGGCAGGGTCTTTCTGAAGGACTTTAGAGGACAGGCCCCGTTTCTGTTCTGAGCCTGTCCACAGGAGGCATTTTGATGGCGGTTTTTTCCCTAAGGCGAGCAGGCGTGCTTTTTTGTATGCTGATCTTTCCCCTCTTGTTGTTGAGTCTTGCCGCCTGCGGCAGCAAATCTGTTTCCGGGCCTGTTCCGGATCTGCATCCGGACTGGTACGTTTCTTTGCGTTCCGAAAAAAACATCCTGCGCGGGGTGGGGGAGGGCGAAAGCCTTGCTGAGGCCGATGCCATGGCCCTGGCGGACATCTCCCGGCAGATGCAGGTGCATGTGAAGTCCCGTATCGAAAGCAGGACGGAAGATACCGACGGCAGTGTGCACCGCAGGGTGGCCCAGGAGGTGGCCCTTGAGACCAGCCGACAGATTCATCGCGCCGACCGCACTTACCACGCACCGAGAAGCGGGGTGCATTATGTGGCTTTGGAAGTGGATCTCCGGCCCGATGCGGACATCCTTGCGGAACGTATCCGCAGGCGCTGGGGAGGAGAAGGGCTTTCCCTTCCTGAAACCCTGAATCTGGAAGGCCCCAAAGCCCTGACTCAAGGGGAGATGGCCCGTCGTCTGCGTCAGCTTCTCACCTCCCCTGAGGGAAGCGGTACGCGCTCTCTGCCCCTTTCCCTTTCCCGCAGGGACGGCGGCTGGGTGCTGGGGCTTTGCAGCGAATCCCTTCCCATTGCGGAAGTGAAGGGACTTTTTGATTTTTCCGTGCACACTTCCGGGGATATGGAGCTTTTCATGGAAAATCCTTCGGGAAAACGGTATCCGAACCGTCTGCACCACGGAGATGAGGTGGTGTTCCGCATGGAAGGGCCTTTTGCCTCCGGCTACCTGTCCCTTTTCAATGTCTACCCCGATGGCCGGGTGAGCCTCATGGAAGACAATCTTGGCGTGAAAGGGGGAGGGGCACGTATTCCTGAGCCGTCCGGGGAGTATTTTACCAACGCCATTCTGGAGCCGGGGGTGGCCCAGCTTGATACCTATGTTGCCGTGTTGACCCAAAGGCCCGGCTCCCTTGTGCGTTTTCGCCATCTGAGCGATGTGGAGGGGCTGATGGAAGGGGAAGGCAGTTACGGGGCCGAGGTGCTGGCGGATTTTCTGGACAGACTGCCCGAGGACAGTGCCGTTTCCGTTCTGGTGGTGGAAACCCGGCCATGAGACCAGAACGGGAGGTTTCCCTGAATGGCGGGGGAGAGGAATCCCGCATTTTTCTTGCCGCAACTCCGGAAGTGGCGGGTCAGGAGGTTCCCCTTGCGGAGACGGCCTCTCAGGCCCTGGCCGCATGGGAGGCCAGGGCTGGGGAGGTTCTGACGGTCACGGCTCCGGATGGACGCCTGTTCCGGGCACGGATGCTGGGAGAAAAGGGCCGGATTGCTGCGGCCCTCTGTTTTGAGGATCTGGGCATCCCCCCTACCGAGCCTTTTGTGCATCTCTGTCAGGCCTTTCCTGAAAAGGAGCGTTTTGAACTGGTGCTGGAAAAGGCCACGGAGCTGGGGGTGGATGCGCTGCATCCCTTTGTTTCCCAGCGCTCTTCCAGCCTTGAAACGCGGGATGCGGGCCAGAAAAAATCCCACCGCTGGCCCCATCTTCTGCGCAGGGCATCCCGACAGTGCCGCAGGCCGGATCTGCCGCTTCTCTTTCCTGCCAGGGATTTTGAGGGCCTTTTGGAACTTGCGCTTTCTGCGGGTCTGTGTCTGGTGCTGGATGAGCGGGAACGGGAGCTTCATTTTTCAGAAGCCCTGTCCCGCTATGCGGGGGGAAGCCTTGTGCTGGTGGTCGGCCCGGAAGGGGGGCTGACCCGGGAGGAAGTGACCGCCCTGCGCCGGGCAGGTGCGCATCCCGTTACCCTTGGACGACGGATTCTGAGAACGGAAACTGCTGCCATCATGGCTGTGGGCCTTGCCCGGTACCACAGCGCTTTTCCCATGGTCTGAGGTCTCTGTTGCAGGGTCGGGGTCAGCGCAGCAGACGGATGTCCTGAATGGCGCCTTCCGGGCTGATCCGGAAGCGCAGATAGCCGCTTTTTCCAAAGGCGGCCACGCCATTGGCGTAAAAGATGGTGTTCTCTTCCGAGGGATTCCGGATGGTCACGCCGAAAAGCTCTGCAATGGAAAGCCCCAGGGTGTAGTGGGGAATCACCTTCTGCGAGCGGATTGTGTCCACGAAACGGGGATCGGCTCCAATGCCGTAGTACATGAGGGGAACCTTGAAGTTTTCCATGTCCATATGGTTATGCCCCCACAGTCCGTTTTCACCGAACATCTCCCCATGATCCGATGTGATGAAAATATGGGTGGAGCCGTCTGCTGCGGCAATTTTTCTGAAATACGCGATGATTTCCGCGTACAGCCAGTCGCTGTAGCGTATGGAATTGTCAAAGGTATTGATGTGCTGTTCTTCCCGTGTGGCGTTTTCTGAACTGAAGACGTCAAATTCCGGCCTGTGGCTGTAATTGCCGGCATAGGGGCTGTGGGAATTTCTCTGGTGGAGGACAATGAAATTTCTGTCGGAAAGGTTCAGATTTTTCAGAAGTTCCAGGATGGCGTCGTCTTTTTTCGTCTGGAAGAGCTTCTGATGGTGGTCAAAGGCGGCGATGAAATCAATGTAAGAGGTGTTCACGCCATTGAGGCAGTTGATGTTCTGGGCGGAGATGTAAAAGGTGCTGAAACCCTGGGCCTTGGCCAGTTTGAACAGGTTGCTGGTCTGGCTCTGTATGGGAAGGGTATCCAGGGGGTGATACTGCACGGTATAGAAGGCGGGAAGGCTGGAGCGTGTGGCGTTGGCACTGGCAATCCCCAGACGTGCAATGAAGGCATCGTTTTCTTTGGCTAAGGCCTCCAGCCGGGGGGTGGTGGTTCTTGGATATCCATAGAGGGACATGTGGTTGGGAGTGGCACTTTCGCCCATGACCAGCACCACAGTCCTTTTTTGTTCCGGAAGGTCATGATGTTCCAGTTCGTAGGCGGGAAAGACCTGACGGGCTTCGCTGCTGCCTGTGGGCAGCAGGATAAAGTTCAGCCAGGCATAGTAGCTTTGCAGGCTGTTCACAAGGGATGGGTCGGATATGATGGGAAAAAAGCTGAAAATATCATCGGAGTCACTGTGTACCTTCATCCGGACACCCGGGAAAATCAGGATAAGGGTAACCAGCAGGGGCATATAGGGGAGTTTCCATCGGAATTTTTTTGTGGCATAAAGAAGAAGTCCGGAACAGGTATAGGGGATTATTACGGAAACGGGGACAAAATAGAGACGGAAGGTACTGCTTATCGCTTCTTGTCCCACATCTTTTGCCTCAATGAACATCTGCTGTATCCAGAAGGGATTGATGAAGTCTCCGAAATAGGCCAGGGAGGCAAACTGGGTGATTTCGAGAAGGCCCAGTATGCCCAGTACCAGAGCAATGAAGAGAAACCTGCCGCATCCGGTCAGCAGCAGGGCGAAACCGCAAAAAATCCAGAAGTATTTTTCATTGAACCAGAGCATGTTGGCCGGATGAAACCAGGTGAAGAGCAACCCCGGAAGCATGAGACAGAGGGCAATGGCAAAACTCAGCAGTCCATGGACACAGAGTCGGGTAAAAATTTTGAGGTACGGGATTTTCATGGTGTGACCCTGTTTTTGTATGGTTGTGCCCTGAGGGCACCTCTAGACGCCCGGTAAAAATCAAGCCTGCATTCTTTACCGTCGTTTTCCCCCTTTCTCAAGACTTAAGTCATGAAGGATATCGCGATGAAGGAACAGCGCAGATGGCCCCGTGTTTATTTTTCAGCCAAGGATGTTGTGGAAGGTGAGGTCTGGATCAAGGAAGGACAGCTTATTCCTGTCCGGGTGTTGAATATCAGTGAAGGCGGTCTGGCTTTGAGCCTTGTTTCCCGGTCTGGCCTTCAGTGGCAGAAGGGAGACCGTTTTCGTCTCATGGCCGTAAAGGGCAAGACCATGAGCCTTTTAACAGCCCCTGCTGTGGTGGAGGTCATGTGGGTCACCCAGTCCGAAGGCTTTGAGCAGGTTGGGATTGGCTGTTCTTTTCTGTATCTGGTTCCTCCGGATCGGCATCGTATTCTGCGTTTCATGGAAATGATCTGATCCGCATCGGGTCTGTCCGGGATGGATTCCAGATGCGGATTCTTGCGGCCTCGGCTGAAGACGGTTTCTATATCCAGCCCATGAGGCGTTGAAACCATCTGGGATAAGGCGGGTAACGCAGGGGAAGATCCCTCCTTGTGCTGGTTTCCACAAGACTTTTGTAATGGGAGAATGTCCGGAACCCCGCCTTTCCGTGATAAGATCCCATGCCACTCGGCCCCACCCCTCCCAAAGGACAGGAGGTGGGAAGACAGATGCACCAGGGTATCGTTGATGCAGGCCCCGCCGGAAGAAGTTCCCCGCAGCACCTTCTCACACAGATTTTTGTCTTCACTGAAAACATCGAGGGCCAGAGGTTTGGGCCGTTTTCGTACAAAGCCGATGGCACTTTCCATATCCAGTTTCCAGAGAAGGGATTCCCGAGGATACTGGCTCTGGGCGCAGGAGCGCCCGGCAGGGCCTTTCCATGCTGGAGCATGGGAACGATAGCTGAAGCAAGATCGTAGTCAGAAAGATCTTTTTAAAAAAGGCTGGATTTCCAGACATTTTTAACGCATGGTGGGCATCCGTTGTAACGTGGCGGGGGGGGGCCGCCTTGACCTTGTAGAGCCTGTTTTGAGAGGGAAAAATGAAAAACTTTTTTGATTTTGACACAGTGGCCCAGGCCTTTCCCCTTTCAGGGAAGCTTGAGGATCTGACGGCTTACCTCACGGATTCCCTGCAACGTCAGATTCTGTTCTGGGATATTTTACGTAAAAGGGGCAACATCTATCTGGAGCATCTGGAGAAGGGTCAGCCTCCTGTACTGGTTTTTGACTATGAAGAAATCCTGGATGCCCGCACCTTTGAGCGACCCGTGAATTTTTCTCTGGTGCGTATCCTTGAAAGCCGCAGGACTCCCGAGCCTGACCGGCCGCAAGGAATGGAGCGCAGGGAGGAGGCTTCAGCACCGGATGTCCAGAAGCGATCCCTTCCCAAAAGACCCATTCTGGTCATTGATCCCCGTGCAGGGCACGGGCCGGGTATCGGTGGCTCCAAGCAGGATTCTGAAATCGGTATGGCCCTCAGGAACGGGCATCCCGTGTATTTCATGCTGTTTTACACCCAGCCCTGCAAGGGGCAGACCCTTGCGGATGTGCAGGCAGCCCAGGTGCGTTTTCTGGAAGAGGTGCATCACAGGCATCCCGATGCGGAAAAACCCGCCATCATTGGCAACTGTCAGGCGGGATGGGCTGCGGCCCTGGTAGCGGCGGATCGCCCGGATATTGCAGGTCCCCTGGTTTTAAACGGATCGCCGCTTTCCTACTGGTCCGGTGTGGATGGGGCCAATCCCATGCGGTACAAGGGAGGACTGCTTGGCGGTATCTGGATGAATTCCCTGCTCAGTGATCTTGGAAATGGTTTTTTTGACGGGGCAAACCTGGTGGCCAATTTTGAAAACCTGAATCCTGCCAACACCTACTGGACCAAGCTGTACAGTGTCTATGACAAGGTGGATACGGAGGAGGAACGTTTTCTGGATTTTGAGAAATGGTGGGGCGGTTTCTTCATGATGACCCGTGACGAGATCCATTTCATCGTGGAGAATCTTTTTGTGGGCAACCGTCTGGAACGGGGCAAGCTCTGGCTTCAGGAGGGGCAGGTTCTGGATCTGAAGAAGCTTGAGGATCCCATTGTGATCTTTGCCTCCAGCGGCGATAATATCACACCTCCCCAGCAGGCCCTGAACTGGATTCCCAAGGTATATGAAACCACGGAAGATCTGAAACGGCACAAACAGGTCATTATTTATATCGTGCACAAGGACATCGGGCATCTGGGGATCTTTGTTTCCGCCAAAGTGGCCCAGAAAGAGCATAACCAGATCATCGGTTCCGTGGAAATGATTCCTTATCTGGCTCCTGGGCTTTATGAAATGGTCATTGAGGATGAGCCCTCAAAACCCTGGATGAATGATTACAAGGTACGCTTTGAGGAACGGACAGTGGAGCATATTCTGAGCTATGATGACGGTGTGGCCGATGAGGAGGCCTTTGTCCCCGTATCCACCCTTTCCCAGGGCAACGATTATTTCTATAAGCTTTTTTTCAGCCCCGTGGTGCAGAAAATGTCAAACCGCTACACGGCAGAAGCGCTGAAGCAGCTTCATCCTCTGCGTGTGCAGCGGTATTTGTTTTCGGATCTCAATCCCTTCATGCTGCCCTTTAAAACCCTGGCACCCCAGGTGAAGAAACACCGCAGGAGCGTAGACAGAAAGAACAATGCCTTTGCACGTATGGAGGGTACCTTCTCGGTTCTCATGGAGGAAAGTCTCAACCTCTATCGGGATGTGCGGGATAAGCGGGACGAGTTTCTGTTCAAGTCCATCTATGACAATCCCGCCATGAAATTCTTTTTTGCCCCGGCCATTGAGGGGCTGATCCATGGTAAAAAGCCGGAAGAGGAAATGCAGGCAAAGGAAATGCAGCGGCAGTCGGATCGGGAATACTGGCTTTCCAGAATGGAGGACGGTGGTTTTGCCGAAGGGCTTGTACGTATCATGGTTGCGATTCTGAATGCGGATGGGGTTTTTGACCAGAGCGAGCTGCTTGTGGCCCAGAAAGTGATTCTGGAACATGCCAAACTGAGGCGGATGAAGCCGGAAACCTTCAAGAAGATGGTGGTGGAACAGTCCCGCATGTTGCAGGTGGACAGGGAGGCTGCACTGGCAGCCCTGCCCGGACTGATCCGTTTGAAAAAAGATCGGGAAGAGGCCTGTCATATTGCAGAGCGTCTTGCCCATGCGGATGCGGATCTGGCGGAGACGGAGCGTCTTCTGCTGGATCGCCTGCGTATAGTCTTGGAGCTTGCCTGATAGCTGGGAGGGGTATCGGTCGTGTTTCTTGTGGGGATTCAGGAAGAACAGGGACGGGGACTCTGGGTGAGTATCGTCCTTATGGACAGGATGCAGGTGGTTAAAAAGTACAGGGTGGAGAGGCATTTTTTCCAGCCCTGTACAGGACTTTCCGACCTGGAGGCTTTTCTGGCAGGCCTGCACAGGGATGGTGGACTTGTTGTCCGGAAAAAGCAGTTCAGTCAGTTGGGAAGACCCCCCAAATATGTACAGGCCGGTCCACGGGTTCTGCTGCGTCCTGAAGGGGGGAGGGAAGGGGAAGGTCTGGTGGCCATGCTCCAGGCCCTGTCTTTTCCCGCCCCTTTTTTATGCCTGAATGAAAAAAGAGCCTTTGCCAGACTGTCCTGTGAAGGGGTTGCGGAAGAGGCATTGGTTCAGCTGGTTCACGGGCTTTGTGAGGAAAAGAGGCTGGATCTTGCCGGTACATCCCCAGAAGTGGCCAGTCCTGCATTCTTGAGTACAGGACTGGCCCTCTGGGGCGGTGAAAAAATCTGGCGTATGGTGCGTTATGGCGGGTGATGATCTGGAAAATCTTCTCTATGGATTGTAGGTACTCCGTTTCCGGATAATTTTATGGTCTCCTTTTTCAAGTCGGACGGTGGCGTCGTCTTCCCGTCTGAAGCCAGCATTTTCGCTTGTGATGCGAAGGGTATATTCCCCTGGGGGAAGGGTAAGCCGTTTTAAACGGATGGTATGGGGCAGGGTGAGCCAGGAGCGGGTATCTGCCATGCAGGTGGATGCTGCCATCAGGGAACATCCGTAGGGAGGCATACCTGTCAGGACACAGGTGGAAAGCCGTAAGGCTTCCACGGCCATGGCCTCGGTCAGTACGCTTTGTGCCTGCACCAGCGTATTGGCCATGTGCAGGCTTGCGATATTGTCCGCATCCAGAAGGACTCCTCTGGCCTTGCCGTTGACCGCCAGATGGCTTTTGAAAGGGGCGTCATCATAGTAGAAGAGGGGAACGGCAAGGCGGACTCCCAGTTCCAGAGCCTGAAACAACCCTGGAATCTGATTGATAACGGGAAGCAGAGGGCCGATTCCTACGGTTTTGGGACGGATTTCATTGGGATTGTAGCGACCTTCCTGGTGGATACGCTGGACAGCATCGAGAATCCCTTTGGGGGCGTAGAGGTAGTAGAACCAGGAAAGCTGGTAGGCTTTTTCCTCCGGTGTGCCTATGAGAATAGGGCTGATGTTCAGTTCATTGGTATTTTTATTTAGACGCATAAGGAGGTTCAACTCTCCCTTGGGAGAACTCATATCGACTTCCTGAAGGACAAGAAGTTCGGCATTTTGTCCAGGGAGGTACTGCTGGATACGGTTTTTTATTTCCGTATCGGAAAGACTCTCCATAACACGCTGCCAGCGGGAGTCTCTCTGGGTTTTCAGGATGCGGGCAGTATCAAATTTTGCCTGATCTATCATCTGCGGACTCAGTCCGTACTGCTTGACATACCCCTTCTCATAAACATTGGCGCTTCGCTCATAGCTGATACGCGCGTTGTCCAGCTCTCCATAGATTTCATACATGACACCAATCATGTAATGAAGAAAGGCGTTGTCCCGGAAAGTCAGTTCTCTGGGATTGAACACTTCTCCGTTCAGTTTGGCAAACAAATCCAGCAACTGGTTCAGCAGTTTGGCCTTGTCTTCTTCCGCCTCTTCATAGGATCCTGCTGCGATAAGATGGGAATCCAGCAGGGTCTGAGCCCGTCTGCCTTCAATGCGAACCCCGTCAAGCAGCCGATCTCTTTCCTGTCGGCTGATATCCTCTTCGGCCAGATAAATATAGTTCAGCATTTTATAATAATGGATGTAGATCCGTTCAAAGATTTCACTTTTATAGGGAATCATGGTGGCGTTGCTGGCAGAGCGGGTGAGCAGATCCGTGATGCTGGTGCCATAGAGGTTTTCGGAAATTTCATAGGCTTCTTCCAGCAGGCGGTTACTTTCCCTGTAATTCCCCTCTTCGTGCCGGATCAAACCCAGCTCCATAGCTTTGAGGAGGGCATCCCTGTCTGCTGTCAGAATTTCCTGAAGTTTGGTACCGGCTTCAGTGTAATTGGCCTGTCGAAAAGCAACACTGACGGCATCTGTTTTTTTTGCGTATGAGGCGCATCCGCTCAGAATAAAGAGCAGCAGAAAAAGCACAGGAAGCATAAGGCGCTGTGCGGTATGCTGTTTTGGGATGGACATATGGGGTGACTCCCGTGTGGGGTTGCGAGAAAGATTCAGAAAAAAGGTACCGCAGGTCGGATCAGAGGTGCTGGAAAAGTCCCCGTGCCAGGGCATCCGCCAGTTTTTGGGCCATTTCCTCTGCGGCTTTGCTGCGGGCGACACCTGCGTCACTGGAGGAGGATCTGCCCGATTCATTCAGGGAGTACAGAATACGGCCTTCAGGGGTTTTCACCTGGCCCTGGGCCTGGGTCACCATATGGAAAAGGTTCCCCCTTTTGACGGGATTCATGGAAAGATTCAGGCTGAGGATAAGGTCGGGATTCTGGCTGTGCAGCGCAAATCCCATACTGTTTAAGGTCTGGCCGATGATGTTCTGCATTTTTACGGCTTCATCATTTTCCGCATCCATGCGTATGGTCAGGCTGGAAAGAATGCGACGTATCTCCGTTTGCAGGGCATCGGTTTCACTGCCCTTTTCCCTGTCCGGAATCTGACTTCCCGCAGCAAGAAAAGCGATCTGTTCCAGAATCTTACGGCGTTCTTCGAGATCCTTGAGGCTGGGCAGAATATGGCGAACCCGCTCAAGGGTACTGCCGCTTCCTGTTCCCCTTTTCAGCAGTCTGTCCTCAATATCATCCAGCTGGAACAGAAGATCACTTTCCGTCTGGGCACGGTTGAGCCTGGCAAGAACCCATACTTCCGTTTCAGGCGGGTTCACCCAGGTTTCCAGGATTTCAATACCGCTCATTTCAATCTCATGCACCCGGCTGCTGACCTGCTGTTCCACAACTTTCTGGATGCTGACAAACTGGGGGTCACTGCCCTCAACCCGTGTGCTGCTCTGGGTGACACCGCTGACCGTCACCCGGAGCTGGGAGAGCAGATCCACCCGGGCAGCTTCCTGGGCACGCTGGATGCCTGTGCGGGTTTCACCGTAGGTGGCGGCACTGCCGACACCAAAAACGTAGCCCGCTTTGCGGGGAGGAGCCGTTGTCCATGCGGGTCGGGCTGCGGGGTCTTTCGCCAAAGTCTGGGGTTCCATACCTTTTCCCATGCAGGCGCTGAGGATGAAAAGGCAGAGGAGCAACGTACTGAAGAGAGGTCTCGACATGGGATGTCTCCTTTTTGCATAAGAGAAGGGATTTCAGGATCCATCCCCACCATGAGGACGATGAGAATAGGGCGTTCTGAAAATCCCTTCTGTAAGATGCGTTCTGTTTTTTTGTTAGAAGCGGAATTTGCTGCGTTCCTGGAATTTCTGGATACGCTTCTGATCTGTCCAGACTTCCTTGTTGGTGGTCATATCAATGAGGCGAAGGTCAATCTGATAGCTGGTTGCCCGACGTCCATCCACCTGATCCACAAAGGAATCAATGGATCCGGAAAGGGCGAAGTTGGCTCCCGTTTCCTGGGCAATGGCTGCTGCGGTTTCTGCTGTCGCCTGAAATTCCTGATCCATCCTTTCTTCACGGATGGCTGAGCGAACCTCGCCTCCGGCCACAAAGTCCACCTTGCCGGAACGGATCAGTGCTCTGCGGATATCATTCACAAAGGTGTCTACCGCAATGTGTTCATGGGAACGGTTGCGAATGCCCAGTACGATGACCGTGGGCTGGGGGTTTTTCGGATTGCTTTTCTGCCATTGGGAGACCCAGGGAAAGGACAGCATGTCGGTGATCATCTGCTCGGAGACCTGCCGGGAGTCTGTGGCATTCCACTTGTCCGTGAGGGCGATTTCTTCATTGGGATCCACACGTTTGACCGTTGTGCCCCCGCAGCCTGCCAGGCTGACGAAAAGGGCAAGGAGTGCAAGAATGGACAGAAATCTGAATTGGGGCATGGCATCCTCCTTGAAATGTGGCATGTGTTTTCATGAAAAGAACTGTGACGGTCAGAATCCGGTAAATCCGGATACCTTGGTGAAAAAGTAAGAATAGCAATTTTCTAAAGTACCGGGAACGGAAAGTCAATTGGGAAGCGTACAGGAGAGCGGATTTGGATCCGGACAGTGCGGTTTCTGGCCTTCCGGTTTCCTGGCGGATGCCAGAGAACCTTTTTCCTCTTGAATCTTGACCGGTGCTGAAAAATACCGTAGAAACTGCTGCAAGGCCGAAGTGGTGGAATTGGCAGACACGCCAGACTTAGGATCTGGTGTCTTTGACGTGGGAGTTCGAGTCTCCCCTTCGGTACCACAGAACAGAAGAGGAAGACCGGGGGTACCGGACTTCCTTTTTTTGTTTCTTTGTGTTGAGTGCAGGGAATGTGCCGGACAGGGACAGGGAAAGGGATAAGGATGCGATTTTTAATGCTGGAGCCTTACTATGGGGGATCCCACAAAGCCTTTCTCGACGGTCTTGTTTCTCTGCTGCCCCATGAGCTTGACGTACGCACTCTGCCTCCCCGGAACTGGAAATGGCGGATGCGTTCCGCTGCCCTGGATTTTCTCAAAGAGCTGCCGGATCTTTCCCTTTATGAGGGTATTTTCACCACCAATATGATGGCCCTTGCCGAATTCAAGGGGCTGGCGGGGGAGGCCTGCCCCCCTGTTTTTCTTTATTTTCATGAAAATCAGTTCGACTATCCGCCATCACCTCTGAGTACGCCGGATCTGAATCCCGCCATGACGGATCTGACCTCAGCCCTTGCCGCAGATGGTCTTGCCTTTAATTCCCGTTCCCACAGAAACCGTTTTCTGGAAACGGCCGCAGCCGTTCTTCGCCGTTTTCCAAAACCCCGGATCGATTGGACACTGGATCTTATTGAAAAAAAGAGTCAGGTACTCTATCCGGGATGTGACCTTGGAGGTTTTGGGCAGGGGAACAAGGATTTTTCCCATAAGCCGCGCTGCATCGTCTGGAACCACAGATGGGAGCATGATAAAAATCCTGGGGAATTTTTTGAGGCCCTTTTTCTTCTCAAAAAACGGAGGGTGCCTTTTCGTCTCCTGCTTCTTGGAGCCAGGGGAGTACGGGTTCCGGATAGTTTTCTGAAGGGAATGGCTGCGCTGGAAGCGCATCTTGTGTCAAAGGACTATCCTGAGAGCCGTGAAGCGTATGCCCGCTGTCTGTCTTCGGCCCACATCGCCGTGAGTACGGCGATTCAGGAGAACTTTGGCATGGCGGTGGTGGAGTCCATGGCCGCAGGCTGTGTGCCCCTTTTACCGTCAAGGCTTTCCTATCCGGAGATTTTACCGCCTGTGTTTCATAAGGATCTGCTGTATACCCACACAGCTGATCTTGCGGCGCGTCTGGAGAGTCTTCTTACGCTTTCCTCCCAGGAGATGCAGGGATTCTCTTCCCTGGTGTCCTGGGCGGCGGGGTTTGACTGGCAATACCGGGTTCATGCTTTTGACGCGGCCTTGAAGGATATGGTTCTGGCCGCAAACCATATGAAAAAGAGGAGGATTCCATGACTGACACCGTTACCGTTCATGCCAGAATTTCGCTGAGCGCTGAAACCCTGGCTGCTGTTGTGAAGCATTCCAAACGATGCGCCAGGGAGCAGGGCGGAAAGCCTGATCCTGCGGAAACCCTGAACCAGATGTTAACCCGGTTTCTGTCGGAAAAGGATTTTGAGTCCTATGTGGAAGATCCGGAAAATTACGGACAGGCGTAAAGGCAGGGACGGATGGGGAGTGCAGGGACAGATTTTAAATCTGCCCCTGCGAGGGGATGATCAGAGCCCTTTTTCTTTCCGGTTTCTCTGCCGTTCCTGGGGGTTCAGCCAGGTTTTGCGGAGGCGGATGCTCAAAGGCGTTACTTCCACCAGCTCATCTTCTGCGATGAATTGCAGGGCGGATTCCAGGCTCATGGGTTTGACGGGGCGCAGGGTAACGTTGTCGTCCTTGCCCGAAGCCCGCATATTGGTCAGCTTTTTTTCCTTGCAGGGATTCACGTCCAGGTCATTGGCCTTGGCATGGGCACCGACGATCATGCCTGTGTAGACAGGAGATCCCGGTGTCACGAAAAGTTCGCCCCTGGGTTCCAGATGGAAGAGGGCGTAGGCCACGGCCTGTCCCGGACGATCCGATACCAGGGAGCCGGAGAAACGGCTGGGAAAATCTCCCCGGTAGGGTTCATAGCCCGCAAAAAGGGCGTTGAGGATGCCCGTCCCCCGGGTGTCTGTGAGAAACTCATCCCTGTAGCCGATCAGGGCACGGGAGGGGGCGATGAAATGCATGCGCACCCGGCCTGAGCCATTGTTGATCAAGGATTCCATGCGGCCTTTGCGGATGGACATTTTTTCCGTCACAATGCCCATGAAGGCTTCGTCACAGTCAATGAAGACCTCTTCCATGGGTTCGGTTTTGATCCCGTTTTCCTCCTTGAAAATGACCTCCGGCCTGCCCACGCACAGCTCAAAACCTTCCCTGCGCATGGTTTCAATGAGGATGGCCATCTGGAACTCTCCGCGACCCTTGACCAGAAAGGTTTCCTTGTCTTCCGTGTCTTCGATCTGGATGGCCACATTCCGTAACGTTTCCTTTTCCAGCCGGTCGCGGATTTTGCGGGACTGTACAAGGTTCCCCTCCCTGCCGGACAGGGGGGAGTTGTTGGTGGTGAAACGCATGGACACGGTGGGGGCATCCACGCGGATACGGGGCTGAACCAGGGGATTGTCCAGGATGGTGAGTGTATCCCCGATTTCCACATCGCCATTGCCGGAGAGCACCACAATTTCTCCTGCCAGGGCATTTTCCGTACGGACGAGCTGTGTGCCTTCATAGGTCTGGATGGTGGAGAGGCGGAAGGGAACAAGGGTTTCTTCGGCGCTGGCCCGCACAATGGCCATCCGGCTTTTCAGAGTGCCGCTGCGGATCATGCCAATGGCAAGGCGACCGAGGTAATCCGAATAGCCGATATCCGAGACCAGCATGGAAAAGGGGCCGTCTGGATTGACCTTGGGAGGAGGAATATGGGCCAGGATGGTATTGAAAAGGGGGGTCAGGTCTGCTTCAAGACCTTCCGGCGACAGACCGGCACGGCCATCCCGGCCGATGGTGTAAAGGCAGGGGAAGTCGATCTGGGTTTCCGTGGCATCAAGGTCAATGAAAAGGTCGTAGATTTCATTGAGCACTTCCTGAATACGGGCATCGTGACGGTCTACCTTGTTGATGGCCACAATCACCGGAAGGTTGGCTTCAAAGGTTTTTTTCAGGACAAAACGTGTCTGGGGAAGGGGGCCTTCAGCGGCATCCACGAGAAGGATGGCACCGTCCACCATGGAAAGTGCCCGCTCCACCTCTGCACCGAAATCCGCATGCCCCGGAGTGTCCAGAATGTTGATTTTGGTATCCTGATAGCGGACAGAACAGTTTTTGGCAGCAATGGTAATGCCCCTTTCCCGTTCGATGTCCATGTTGTCCATGATACGGTCGGCAAATTCCTGATCGGGTCGGAAAACCCCGCTCTGGCGGAACATGCTGTCCACCAGGGTTGTTTTTCCGTGGTCAACATGGGCGATGATGGCAATATTTCGCAGGTGCAGATTTTCAGATGACATGGGATTCCTGAGCGCCTTCCCGCAAGAGGCGGGATGTAAAATGTGAAAAGCAGGCTTGCAGCCCCTGGATGGAAGCAGGCAAAAAACCGCTTTTTATACATGAAAAAATATACAATTGACAATTCCTATTTCAATCCTGTATGTTTTTTCATCCTTACAACGTTTTTGACGATAGCACAAAGACTGGCCGGAAAGTATTGCTTTTTTATTCATGCAGGCAGCAAGGCCTGAAGTTTGTCCTTTCCATCCATCCAGGGTGTCCCGGGGCCAGATCCCCTTTGCCCTGAGGGAAACGGCCCTTCGGTCAGATCTTCAGCAAGGAGAACAGGGATGAATGAATTTTTAAAAAACCTCCGCTCTGCCCAGAAAGATCGTGCACAGGGAAGCAGCAGAAGCCACAGTACCCCCTATCCCCACCCGGATCGCCGGGCAGGTGCGGATCGGCGCGATGCACCACCGCGAAGAAGTCCGTATCAGGCCACGGAAACGATATTGCAGGGAATCGGGGAGGCCCTGAATGGTATCCATGGGCTTCTTCAGGCCGTCGGCACCTCTGTGCAGCAGATTGCGGATGCCTGTGACCGGCGTGCGGATATCGAGGAACGCAGGCTGGAGATGCTGGAAAAACTCCTGCCCCTTGCAGGAGAGGTGCTGGCCAGGCTGCCCCAGACCGGAGACGGGGGGGAAGAACGGGAAGCTTCTTCTTCTGAGGATGCCGGGGAAATGCCCGTAAGAAGGGTTTCCCGCGAGGAGCGTAAGATGCTTGTCCAGCGCATACGAAGCATGCGTGAGGACGGTGCCACCTACGATCAGATCGCGGAATATCTTGAGAAAAACCAGATTCCCACCTTTTCCAGCAAGGGGAAATGGCATGCCCAGACCATACATCGTCTCTGCCGTATGTCGGGAGAGTAAGGGGAAGTCCCGTATTGGGCACATTGTTTTTACTGATTTCCATCCTGCTTCAGCTATCGTTCCCACGCTGGAGCGTGGGAAGGATGGGTTCATGCTGCATGGGCAAAGTCTGCGACTGCATGGCTGAGTCAGAGTGGTAATCAGATTGTTTTTTCTGATGCGTGTTCTGCCTCAGTCCCTGAAGGGACGCCGGTTCCATTTTGTTTTTCAGGTGATGAGAATCTGAAATGGGGGGAGGGTTTTTACCCTCCCCCGTTTCATGCAGGATGGAGGGAATCTGTTTCAGGGGGAAGAAAGGATCCGTCCGCATAAATCAGGATGCGTTCTCCGGAGTGGAGAAGGGCCTCCACCCTTTTGGGCTGGGTGTTCACGAGATCCCAGTGCAGGGCCGAGTCATTGAAGCCCAGGGCGTCTTTGTCCGATGGGCTGAAATTGCGGAGATCGCCCGTGAAGCTGTCCGCATAGGCGGAGCCGATGGCAATGTGGCAGTTGCCCCATTCCCCGCCGTAGTTTTCGTCAAAAAGGGTATTGGCCATAAAACGGTTGATACGCGAGAAGGTTTTGTCCGTCAGGGAAAACTCCCCCACACGCCGGGCACCGGCATCGGTTTCAAGCTGGCGGTGCAGAAAGGCTTCCCCTTCCTCAGCCCTTGCCCGGATCACCTCCCCCTTTGAGAAGTCCAGCCGTACGCCGGAAATTCTGTGTCCATTGCGAAAAGAAATCTGGTCGGCATAGAAGCTGCCCTCCGTTCCCCGCCAGTCCGGTGAGATGAAAAGCTCAAAACTCGGAATGTTGTGTCCCGACAGCCCCAGCCAGCGCCTCTGTTCTCCGGGGGTGATTTTCAGGTCACAGTCCCCGGACTGGATGTGGAAGTGCGCCACCTTCAGGCTGCTCAGCCAGGTTTTCAGTTTCTGCGCCCTCTCAAGAATCTCCCGCCATCTGGCCACGGGGTTGTCCATATCGAGAAAGCAGGCATTGAAAACCTGTTCCGTGTACGCCTCAAACGGAAGCCCCGCATGTCGGGCCAGCTCTTCGGTGGGATAGATACAGAGTGTCCAGCCAAAATCTCCCCTGGCATCCCGTTCATCGAGAATATCCTTGAAGATCTTGCGGCTGCGTGCAAAACAGGCAATACGTCCGGGGTCGGTGCGGGCAAGGTGGGTCAGGGATTCCGGTGCATGCAGGGTGATGCTGCCGTTGAGGCGGGAAAAAAGTTCTTTTTCTCCCGGAGCATGGAAGGCGATCTGGGCGTCGGATCCTTTCCCGTAAAAGGCTTCCTCCATGGCAGGAGAGAGGGTGATGCGGGGGATGGGATGCACTCCCTTTTCCAGCAGTTTTTCAAAGAGGATTTCTGCCAGGGGAAGGGCCGGGGCATGGTAGCGCAGCAGCACCACGTCCTCTGCTGAAAGGGGGCTTTTCCGGGCCGTATCCAGAGCCCAGAGGAGGACATCGGCGTAGCGCTTCAGAAAGGGTGAGGTCATGAAACCCTCCTTGCTTCAGTGGTGGTGGTTGTCTTTGAGGAAGAGGGCATGGTACTCATCCTCGGAAAAATGCCGTTTCAGACAGGTATAGATGAGGTCGTGGAGGGCTTCCATGTCTTCTGCGCTGAGCCTGGGCATAAGGGCTTCCAGACAGGTGTCATCGGAAAATTTCTGGAGCAGGAAGGCAAGGGTCTCTTCATCGGATTTGCGGTCAAGACCGAAGGCACCGATGCCTTCGTAACGTTCTACAAAAAGATGGGAATGGCGATTTGCTGTCATGGGAGTCCTTATCGGGCTGGAGGCTTTGGGAGAGGCTTCCGCTGCTTGTACCAGAAGGAAAAAGCACTGGGAAGGGTTTCCTGCTTTGCGGGGAGGCCACATACTTGTAAGGGAGGAAGCGGATTTACCAGGCCCGGACAAGATACTGAAGGCCACCCCTGTTTGAGTATGGGGTGTAGCACAGTCTTTTCAAAAGACAAAATGATTCCCATCCGTCTTCAGCTGGCGTTCCCATGCTCCAGCATGGAAACGCTGGATTCAAAGCTGTAATGGTAAATCTTGCGTCTTGATCTTACTTCTCAGGGAAAGGCAACACCTGAGACGGGATGGCGGAGTCAGGGGAGTCATCAGAAAAGGGGAGGGGGGATGGGAGGAAAGCCCATTGTATGGATTCGGGAGGCGTCTTTTCTGAAGGGAAAAGACGGGCTTGCACTGCGGTATCACCTTGATTTTCCAGAGGACTGGCACAAGGGAAAGGCACTGGTGCTGGTACTGACGGGCCGGGCCGAGTGCCTTGATAAATATGATCGTGTCACGTCCCGGCTTCTGGAGAGAAGCGTGGCTGTGCTGCGTATGGACTGGCGGGGCCAGGGAGGCTCGGGGCGTATGCTGGCCGATCCCCACAAAGGACATGTCGGGGATTTTGATCTTTACCTTGAGGATCTGTGCAGGATACTGGAAAAGGTGGTCAGGCCCCTGAATCCGGGCAGGGTACTTTTCATGGGGCATTCCATGGGCTCCCATCTTGCCCTGCGCCATCTGCTTTCCGGTGCAGGAGATGTCCAGGGCGCCATACTGGAGTCCCCCATGTTTTCCATTGATACCCGTCCCCTTCCCTATGCGCTGGTAAAGGCCATCTGCCGGGTGGCTTCAACTCTGGGACTGGGGGAGAGTTATGTTCCGGCGGGCAGGGCTTTCCGGCCGGATAAGGCCTTTCGGGGGAATGCCCTGACCGGAGATCCGGAGCATTTTTTCCGTTTTCAGGATTTTCTGATACGCCATCCGGCTTTACAGATGGGCGACCCTACTCTGGGGTGGCTGCATGCGGCCTCCCTTTCCATGGATCAGCTCTGGCGGGATCTCTCATCCCGTAAACTGTCCGTTCCCATATTGCTTCTTTCCGGTCAGGCAGATCGGGTAGTGCATCCCATCTGGCATGAGAGGGCTCTTTTTTTTCTTGAAAGGGGGCATTACTGTTCCATACCCGATGCCCGGCATGAGATCTATATGGAAAGGGAGGGCATTCAGCGGGTACTCTGGGCCGCCATTGATCAGTTTCTTGCCCAAGAAGGGGTGCTGGCGGATTTGTGAGTACGGTTTCCTGAATGTATTCCGGAAATTACTGCATGCGTACAAGGCGAAATCCGATATAGCTTCGCCGGACATCGGGGTGGTAGGCACTGCGATTGGCATTGCGGCTGTGCTCCGGACTCTGGAAAAAGGCTCCGCCCCGGACAACCCTGCGACTGCCATAACGGGACAGAGGATCCCGGATCCCTTCTTGATAGGTATTGGTAAAAACACCGGTTTTTCGTGTGAAGCTGGATCGGGTGGTGCAGGCATCCAGGCACCATTCCATGACATTGCCGTGGGTGTCGTGGAGCCCAAAGGCGTTGGAGTTTTTTCGAGCCACAGGCTGTGCTTTGAAGCCGTAGGCAGGACTCTGGTATCCCGTGTTGCCGCAGTACCAGCCCGCTGCATCCATGGCCGGATCCAGGGGATGGCAGGTGGTTTCCCGTACGGGGCCTGTAAACAGGGCTGTTCGGGTACCGGCACGGCTGGCATACTCCCATTCTGCTTCCGTGGGAAGCCTGTAGTTCCGGGTCTGTTCCATGGCATTGAGGCGATGGACAAATTCCTGGACATCGTTCCAGGACACATTTTCCACAGGGCAGTCCCCCCCGCAGTCCTGAGAAGCGGAGGGTGTGGTACCCATGACATCAAACCACTGGATCTGGGTCACCTCTGTAATGGAGATATAAAACCCCCGGGTAAGGGTTACCGTATGCAGGGTTTCGTCCCAGTTTCTGTTTTTTTCCGAAGGGGGGCTTCCCATCTGAAAGGTTCCGGCCGGGATAAGGGTGAAGGTCATGCCGATGCTGTTGGTGAAGGTACCGGAAGACCATGCGGGACTGTACAGAATTCCTGTAAAAAATGTGAGGATCAGAATGCGGAAGGGGGAAGGCATCATGGTGTTTCTCCTGAGCTTGATTTTCATTGCATCCGGTGGCATGGTTACATGCTGTGAAGAAACGGTCAATGTCAGGTTGGCAAGGTCAGGCCGCAAGGTGTCGGGTTTGCTGAAAAGAGCCGCAGGTCATGGGAAACCAGGCTGTGGCTTCAAACGTTTTTTTGTCTCATGGAGAGGCATGGGGAGGTTTCATGGATCCAAGGATTCGTTCAGATGTTGATCCTGAGTCAGCTTTTGCGCCTTCTGTCAGAAAAAAGGCCTGGTATCGCAGTGTGGAGATGCCCTTTGTCTGGATCGGGGGCTGCCTTGTGATGATACTGGCGCTTTTTTTTCTGTTGTTCCCATGGAAAAACGGGATACCTGAGGTGGAAGAAAAGGGCACCCAGGCGGCTGTGGATCTGACGGAAATTTCCGGACGTCTGGACAGGCTGGCAGCCAGTGTGGAAGCGTTGCGCATGCAGCGTCTTCTCACGGGTTCCGAAGATGGCGGGCAGGCAGAGCTTCTGGAAACCCTGCGCAGGATGAATGCGGATCTTTCTCAGCAGATTGCCGTATTGTCGAAAAAGGTGGAGGGCCTTCAGGCAGCCGCGCCGGTACCTGCACTGCGTCAGGCCAAGGAAACGGCTTCTGTTGCTCCAGCTCCTGTGACATCCGTTGCCGTGAAGGCGCATTCCGGAACGCCTCCGGAGGTGAAGACCCGCAGAACAGCCGTGCCTGCACGGGAAGGGGCAGGGGGATCGCCCTCTGAATACCGGGTGCAGAAGGGGGATACCCTTTTCAGCATTGCCCGTAAAAACAGGATTTCGCTTCAGGTGCTGCTGGATGCCAATAAAATGCGCCAGAGTGATCCCATTCATCCCGGACAGCGTCTTGTGATTCCCCGTTAGAGTTCCGGGCCGGAAACGCTTGGATATTCTTTGGGAGGCCGTCGGGTGTGCTGGCTGCGGAATCCGGATTTACAGCATGCAGGTTTGTTTCAGATTCCCGTTTTCTTCTGGCAACGTACCTGAAAATTTTTCTGAACTATGGGCAAAAGGACGTCTTGACCGATAGCTGCAAGGATTTTCAGGAGTTCAGGATGCAGTCCCTTGAACGCCCGGTTATGTCTTTTTTTCCAGGGAACCCTTCATCTGCATTTTTTTTGTTCTCAAAAAAGACGTTGTGCATAGATTTCGGGGAGTCCCTTTTCCACAATGGCAGATGCGGTTTTGGTAATGTCATAGGAAACTCTGCGCAGGCTGATGCTGTGGGTTTTGGAGTCATAGACGATGTATTTTGCACGGTTGTCTCCATCCCTTGGCTGGCCGACGCTGCCACAGTTGATGATGACCCGCGTGTTGTTTTTCAGGACAAAAGGGGTTGATGATGGAGTTTTGTAACTGATTTTGTTGCTATTCCAGATAATTCCGCCAATTTCATGGGTATGCCCCACAAAACAGAGTGTTTCTGGAAAGCTGTCAAATAAACGGAGCAGCTCCTGGGGACTTTTTTGAAAAAGATAGGTTTTGATGTCCGCAGGGGGGCAGCCATGCACAAAACGGAGGTTTCCCATGGAAAGGCTTTGGGGATATTCCTCTATGCTGCGCAGGGTTCTTTCATGGAGAAGGCTGCGGGTTTTGATGAGGGCTTTGCGGGCATTGGGGTTGAATCCTTTCTGTTCTGATTTTTTCAGTACCGCAGACTCATGATTTCCCATGACAGAAGGGATTTGTCTTGCAAGCAGCATGGCCACGACTTCGTTGGGCCAGGGGCCGTATCCGATATTATCCCCAAGGCTGACGGCATGAAGGATACCCAGGGCATCCATATCGGCGAAAACCTGGGAAAGGGCCTCGGCATTGCCGTGGATGTCAGAAAGGATGGCCAGGGATGTGTGCATGTGGATTCCTGTCAATGTACCGTGTCTCGATCTGGCAGAGTCCGCTGTTTTCTCGTCCTGCTCTACATGGGGAGGATGGGGATTGTCAAGATTCTGACCCTGTTGGATGGGAAAAGGGGCAGGGTGTTCATCGGACATTCGAAATCTGTTTATTCCCCTGCCCCTGCCTTACCGTGCCAGGGCCTGTCTTGATCCCAAGTCATTCTCCCGAGAGCGGAGAACAGCCGTACTCATGCTTCCTTGCAGTAGTGGCCCCGCCGTTTCCGCGCTTCAGCGTGGGAACGGCAGCTGAAACAACATGGGAATCCGTTCAGAAAATATCAATGGACTGTTTGGAGGGGATTAGGGGAAAATCCCGTATTTTTTGTGATATTTTCCTATGGACATCTCTGGAATTTAGGGTATTATTATTTCGTTTTTTGAGCATTTCCATGACCTCCCTTACGGAAGTTGCCCCAGAGGCAACCCATTTCTTCATACAGTACACACACATCGCACTGATAAATGCCAGGAATCTTACCCAGCCCGGAGAGGGGCAAGGGTTTTAACCTTTAGAAATACATCACCGTATTTTAGGGATTAAAATCAATGCCCATGTTGGCATGGTGGGCTTCATACAGGGCATTCTGCTTGACTGAGGCTTGATTCACGGGCTGACACATCATTCTTGGTTTTATTTCAGACTCCATACGAAAACAGATAAAAAAATCTTGACGCCACTCAAAACCATCCCAATTTTAAAAAACTGAAAGTATTCGGGATGTGGCGTGTAAAGCATATTGAAGGTGTGGTTGAAGTTGGCGAAACGGGACGTTTTTTATTCTGTCCTGGATCCAGGATCAGGGATCTGTTTTCGTCCAACAACAGATAACGTTGAGGAGGTTGAATGGCACAAAATCAGGATGCATCCATGTTTTCCGATGCAGTACAGGACTGGACAAAGGCGGCCGGAGAATTCTGGCAATCTTATACGGATTCCTGGAAGGGCTTTCCCGGTACCCAGAGTCCTTTGCCACAGAACATGATGCAGGCAATGACCAGCAATTGGGATACCTTTCGGAAAACCATGGAAAACTGGGGTGATGCGATGCAGAAAAATGGCGAAAAGGGATTTGATCCTGCGGATTTTTCTTCCCAGATGGAAGCTGTGAGCCGTTTTGTCCAGGTCTTTCAGAAGCAGACAGAGTTTATTCAGACACGTTTTATGGAAAATGCGGAAAAACTGGGTGAAGTATTCGAGACCATGGAGTCGGCAGGATCGGGAAGTGATCTTCTTCATGCATGGCAGGAGATTTATGAAAAGGAAATCCGCAAAGTTTTCCATATCCCCCAGGTGGGACTGGGCCGGGAATATCAGGAAAGAATGATGACGGCCCTGGATCGTTTCAGTCTTTTCCATGGTAATGCCATTGAGCTGCTTCATTTTTTGTATATTCCCATGGAGCAGAGTTTTTTGCAGATGCAGAAGGATCTGGAGCATATGGTTGCCGAAGGTCGCCTGCCCGAAGATCAGGAAGAATATTACAAAATGTGGCTGCAGAAACTGGAAGCCCATTATATGGAACTGTTCCGGTCTCCGGAATATACCTCTGCCCTGGGCAAAACCCTGGGAGCCATGGGAGAATTCAAATCTGCCCGGGATGCCATGATTGAGGATTCCCTGCAGAACATTCCCGTACCCACACGGTCGGAAATGGATGAGCTGTACAAGGAACTCTATGCCTTGAAGCGACGGATTCGGGATCTGGAAAAAAGGGAAAACTGTCAGGCCTGAAACAGGGCATGATATGTGGCACCTTGACGTCTTTTTCTGGCAGGCATTGATTCTTTCAGGAATAGGCAGCACCAAAGTAACGGGGGATGATGATGATGGATATTGCTAAACTGGCGGATAAATTTCTTACGGATCTTGAAAACAATACGGAAAAAAACCAGGCATACATGAAGGACGCCGTAGATGTCCTGCTCAGTTCCCTGGACGACAAGATCGCAAGAACACCCTATGAGGTGGTCTGGCAGGAGGACAGGGTAAGTTTGAAATTTTACCGTTCAACGGTAAAGGACAAGACTTCCAGAAAAACCCCCCTCCTTGTGGTCTATGCCCTTATTAACCGGGAAACCATGCTGGACTTGCAGCCTGGCCGCAGCGTGGTGGAAAGGTTTCTTGCCGATGGCATGGATGTCTATATGCTGGACTGGGGATATCCCACTCAGAAGGATAAGTTTCTCAGCATTGATGACCATGTGAACATCTATATGGATGATGCCGTGGACTTTATCCGCAAAAGGGAGAAGGTTGCATCCGTCAATCTCATGGGCATCTGTATGGGAGGAACCTTCTGCACCATTTATTCCGCCATCCATCCGGAAAAGGTGAAAAACCTTGTTCTGACCGTTACCCCAACGAGTTTTGACCATGATAAAGGGCTGTTGCATCTCTGGATGCGGGATCTGGATGCGGATGCCATTTTGAAAAATTACGGCAATATGCCGGGTGATTTGATGAATTTTGGTTTTCTGCTCCTGAATCCGGCCCGTCTCATGATTGATAAATATAAATCTTTCTTGCAGAATCTTGGGGATAAGACCTTTGTTGAAAATTTTGTGCGCATGGAACGCTGGATTTATGACAGCCCCGATGTGCCGGGTGAAACCTTTCGCCAGTTCATAGAAGATCTTTATAAGAAGAATCTGCTGATTCAGAACAAGATGCAGGTAGGTTCCCACCGTGTGGATCTTTCCAGGGTGACCATGCCTGTACTGAATATTTATGCAAAGTTTGACCATCTCGTTCCTCCTGCGGCAAGCGAGGAGATTACGCGCAAGATCGGCAGCAAGGACACAAAGGATCTGTGTCTGGAGACAGGGCATATCGGTATTTATGTGAGTTCCAAGTACCAGAATGAGTTTGTGCCCACCATTTCAAACTGGCTTCTTGAACGGGATCTTCCCATAGAACGCCCTGTTCTTGCGGAGGCTCTGGAACAGTCCCGGCCGGATGAGGTGGTAAAGGAGAAAGAACCGAAAAAAAGCGGGACTTCCGGTACGGGTGCCAGCCGAAGCAGCAGTTCCGGTAAAAAAGACTATGCGGCCAAGGGGAGCCGTAAGCCTTCCGTACGGTAGCTCTCCATGGTATCCGGATTGATCTGTCCTTCCGCTGAAGGGCGGAGGGAGCAGGTGTAAAAATGTTTCTATTCCTGAGGAGAAGATATGAAGGGACTTACCATTGATCAGATGTCCATAGGCGACAGTGCCACATTCACCAAAACCATTTCCGAGAGTGACGTCTATCAGTTTGCGGGGGTTACGGGAGACCTGAATCCTGCCCATATCAATGAAGAATATGCAAAGGGAACCGTATTCAAAACCCGCATTGCCCATGGCATGTTGAGTGCCGGTTTCATTTCTGCGGTTTTGGGGACACGTCTTCCCGGGCCGGGTACCATTTATCTGCGCCAGGAACTGAAGTTTCTTGCTCCGGTACGTATCGGCGATACCATCACCGCCAAGGTGGAGATTACAGGTCTTCTTTTGGAGAAAAACCGTGTAACCCTGAGAACAACCTGTACCAATCAGGATGGGGTGCTGGTGGTGGATGGAGAAGCCCTGATGAGTCCTCCCAAGGCTTCCTGATCGTTTTCAGAATGCCTTAAAACATGAAAAAGCGTTTTGTACCGAAATCTGACAAGTGGCAGAAGTACAGCGCGTGATGTGTTCGAGCATAAGAGCCGGTTGATCAAGAAAACTCCGACGGATTTTTTGTGTCATCCGCCAGAATTTATAAGAAGACCAGCCCCGGAAAGGGACTGGTCTTTTGTCTGTTTTAGAAGCGGATCAGTTTTTTTCCGCCTTCAGTGCCGCATGGGCTGCGGAAAGGCGGGCAATGGGGATGCGGAAGGGGGAGCAGCTCACATAGGTGAGGTTGTTCGCATAGCAGAAAGCTACCGATGCCGGATCACCACCCTGTTCACCGCAGATGCCGATTTTGAGATCGGGTCTGGTTGTTCTGCCCCGTTCCACGGAATACTGGATGAGCTGGCCCACGCCGTCCTGGTCAATGGTCTGGAAGGGATCGGCCTCCAGAATCCCCGTGTCCAGGTATTCGGACATGAATCCTCCCGTATCATCCCGGCTGAAGCCAAAGGTCATCTGGGTGAGGTCGTTGGTTCCGAAGGAGAAGAACTCGGAAACTTCCGCCATCTTGTGGGCAAGGAGGGCGGCCCTGGGGATTTCGATCATGGTGCCGAACTTGTAGTCAATGGCGGGAAGACCAAAGGCTTTCAGAACTGCGGCATAGACCTTGTCTGTGATGGCTTTGGCGAAGACCAGTTCTTTCACGTCACAGGTCACGGGCACCATGATTTCCGCCATGGGATTTTTGCCCTGTTTGAGCAGTTCTGCGGCAGCTTCAAGAATGGCCCGAACCTGCATCTCCGTGATTTCCGGATAGGTAACCCCAAGGCGTACGCCCCTGTGGCCCATCATGGGGTTGCTTTCCTGAAGCTCATTTCCACGCCGGATCACATCATTGACATCAATGTCCAGAGCCTTGGCCAGTTCTTCCTGATGCGCCTGTCCATGGGGAACGAATTCATGCAGGGGAGGATCCAGAAGACGGATGGTGACGGGTTTGCCGTCCATGGTTTCCAGGGTGGCCTGAATATCCCGTTTCATGAAGGGAAACAGTTCTTCCAGAGCCTGGCGTCTTTCGTCCTCGGTATCGCTGACAATCATTTTGCGCAGCAGGAAGAGGGGTCTTTCGGAATCCTGCCCATAGAACATATGCTCCGTACGGAACAGCCCGATACCTTCGGCACCGTAATCCAGGGCAATCCGGGTATCCTGGGCGCTGTCCGCATTGGTGCGAACTCCCATGGTGCGGTATTTATCCACAATGGACATGAAGGCTTTGAAGCGGGGGTTTTCCGTGGCATCTATCATTTTCAGGGAGCCTTCGTAGACAAGACCCCTGGAACCGTTCAGGGTGACCACATCCCCCTCTTTGAAAACCCGTCCGGCAATGCGCATTTCTTTGGCCCGGGTATCCAGCTTGATCATGGCTGCACCCACGATGCAGCATTTTCCCCAGCCCCTGGCCACAAGGGCCGCATGGCTGGTCATGCCACCACGGGCTGTAAGAATACCTTCGGCAGCCCGCATGCCTTCCACATCTTCGGGGTTGGTTTCCTCACGGACGAGGATGACCTGTTTGCCCTTTTTCTGCCATTCCACGGCATCCTGAGCTGTGAAGACGATTTGTCCGAAAGCACCACCAGGCCCGGCGGGCAGTCCCTTGGCGATGAGGGTGGCGGTTTTTTCATTGGCCGGATCCACGATGGGATGCAGGAGTTCATCGAGCTGGGTGGGCTTAACCCGCATGACGCAGGTTTTTTCATCAATAAGCCCTTCTTCCAGCATATCCATGGCCATGTTCAGGGCTGCGGGGCCGGTTCTTTTACCAACCCGGCACTGAAGCATGTACAGACGCTCCTCCTGAATTGTGAACTCAATGTCCAGCATGTCATGGTAATGCTTTTCGAGTTTTTCCCGGATGGCGTACAATTCTTTGTATACAGCGGGCATTTCTTCTTCAAGGGAAGGCAGATGGGCATTCTGATCGTTTTTTGTATCCATGTTGAGGGGATTGGGGGTACGGATCCCGGCAACAACGTCTTCTCCCTGGGCATTGGGAAGCCATTCCCCATAAAAACGGTTTTCCCCGTTGGCAGGGTTACGGGTAAAGGCAACACCTGTGGCAGATGTGGAGCCCATGTTTCCGAAAACCATGCTCTGTACGGTACAGGCTGTCCCCCATTTGTCAGGGATGCCTTCAATGCGACGGTAGGCGATGGCGCGGCGGCCATTCCAGCTTTTGAATACGGCACCGATGGCACCCCAGAGCTGTTTTTCGGGTTCATCGGGGAAATCGGTGCCCAGCACTTCCCGTATTTTTTTCTTGAAGGCATCACAGAGCATTTTCAGGTCTTCGGCGGGAATATCCGTATCACTGCTGTAGCCTTTTTTTTCTTTGAGGTCTTCCATGATATGGTCAAGCCGGGTACGGATTCCCATTCCGTCGATGGGTTCAATACCTTCGGCCTTTTCCATGACCACGTCGGAATACATCATGATCAGGCGGCGGTAGGCATCGAAGGCAAAACGCTCATTTCCGGTTTTCTGGATCAGTCCGGGAAGGGTTGCGGGACAGAGTCCTACGTTCAGTACGGTTTCCATCATTCCGGGCATGGACTGGCGGGCACCTGAGCGACAGGATATCAGCAGGGGATTTTCAGGATCTCCAAAACGCATACCCATGCTGTTTTCCACATGTTTCAGGGCCGCTTGAACCTGTTCCTGCAATTTTTGGGGGTAGGTACCACCGGAAGACAGGAAATCATTGCAACAGGCTGTACTCAGGGTGAAACCTGCGGGAACGGGAAGGCCCATCTGGGCCATTTCGGCAAGATTGGCACCTTTTCCGCCCAGGAGATCGGCCTGGGTCGCATCGCCATCTGCCGTTCCATTGCCGAAACCATAAACATAGGTTGTCATGCTTTTTTCCTTCCTTTCCAAAATACGGCGAGCTTGATAAAAAAAGTATTATGAATTTATGGGCATGGAGTCCGCTTTTTAAGGTCCACGGCCAGGATGGCGATGGCGCAGACAATGGGAAAAACGGCTTTTCGGATGGGGTAGCATCATGCCTGGACTGGATGCGTGGCCCCTGGAGGGCAAAAAATATTTTTTTGCCCTTGCCGACATTTCCTCCGTAGAACTTCATGTGCATCTTTTTGATATTATAGCGTTTTAATGTTTTGTGGGAATACCCGGTGCCGTAACCCGAAATCCACAAAGGCTTAAAAAACTTCTAAAGATTGGGAAAAGACCTGAAAAGGGTCTGAAATCAGGGTCTCTCTAAGGATTTTTGGGAATGAAGTCAAGGAAAAACAAGGTTTTTCCTCAGCCTGTGACCCGTTCTGACCAGGAAGGGATTCCCGTTTTTATACGTCTTTTCCCTTGTTTCAAGGCATGCTATGGTCAGTTCCGGATTTTCCCGGTTCCTGTCGGGGTCAGGGGAAATCTGCAGGTGGCGACCCTTGGCATTCAGAAACCAATCCCATGGACGGGTATGTATGATACAGATTGATCATCTCAGTAAAAGCTATGGAAATCAGGATCTTTTTGATGATGTGAGTTTTAAGGTCAACAGTCGGGAACGTATTGGTCTTGTGGGCCGCAATGGACATGGAAAAACAACACTGCTGCGTATCCTTTCCGGAGAAACCCTGCCCGATGGGGGCACCATCCTCATTCCTAAAAATTATCGCATCGGTTATGTCAGCCAGCACCTTGTTTTTTCCGCTCCCACGATTCTGGAGGAAGTGGCTTCCGGCCTGCCCGAAGGGGAAGAGGAGGCCTTGTGGAAGGTGGAAAAAATTCTGGCAGGTCTGGGCTTTTCCGAAAAGGATATGGCTTCTGCGCCATCGGTTTTTTCCGGGGGATTTCAGATTCGGGTGCACCTTGCCAAGGTGATTGTTTCTGAACCCGATCTTCTGCTTCTGGATGAACCGACCAACTATCTGGATATCACTTCCATTCGCTGGATGGAGCGTTTCCTTGCCGGGTGGCCGAGGGAGCTGGTACTGATTACCCATGACAGAAGCTTCATGGATCGTGTGGTGACCCATGTGGTGGGGATTCACAGAAAGCGTATCCGGAAAGTGGCGGGAGATACGGAAAAATACTATGCTCAGATGGCTCAGGAAGAAGAAATCTATGAAAAAACCCGGATCAACGATGAGAAAAAGCGAAAGGAAATGGAGCTTTTCATCACAAGATTCCGGGCCAAGGCCAGACTGGCGGGGATGGTGCAGTCCCGCATCAAGGCCCTCAACAAGATGGAAAAACGGGACAGGCTTGAGGATATCCGGGATCTGGAGTTCAGTTTCCGTTATCTGCCCTACAGAGGAAAATACATGCTTCAGGCCAGGGATCTTTCCTTTGCCTATGGAGGTCAGAAGCCTCTGATACACAATTTTTCCCTGACCCTTACGGCCGGGGAGCGCGTCTGTATTGTGGGAAAGAACGGCAGAGGAAAAACGACCCTTTTGCAGCTTCTTGCCGGGATAACAGCACCGGATCAGGGGGCTGTGGTTCTGAATCCGGGGATTGAGGCGGGGATCTATGAACAGACCCACATCAGCCATCTGCATCCGGAACGGACTGTGGAGGAGGAAATCCAGGCCGCCCATGGGGACTGTGAACGTCAGACGGCACGCAATGTCTGCGGTGCCATGATGTTTGAAGGCGATCAGGCCTTAAAACCCATCCGTGTGCTTTCCGGTGGTGAAAAAAGCCGGGTCATGCTGGGCCGTCTTCTGGTCAAGCCCCATAATCTCCTGTTCCTGGATGAGCCGACCAACCACCTGGATATGAACAGCTGCGATGCCCTTCTGGAAGCCATTGATGCCTTTGAGGGAACCCTGGTCATGGTCACCCACAACGAGATGTTTCTCCATGCTCTGGCGGATCGTCTGGTGGTTTTTGGCGAAAAAGGGCCAGAACTATTTGACGGGGGCTACCAGTCTTTCCTTGAAAAGGTGGGCTGGGAGGAGGAGCGTGAAGGGCAGGAGGGGGGGAGCATGACCTCCACTCTGGCAGTTGCTCCAAAGGGGGGGACGGAAAAAACCGGTGCAAGCAAAAAGGATCTCAGGAGGATGCGTTCTGAAGTGGTGCAGCGCAAATCCATTGCCCTGAAGCCCCTGGAAAAAAAGATGGCGGTCATGGAAGGGGATATCGAGGGGGCGGAAGCGCAGTTGCAGAACCTGACCCTGGAAATGCAGACCTGTGCCCAGAATGGGAATGGCCTGAAGGTGGCTGAGGTCTCCAAATCCATTGCAGGAATGCAGGCCAGGATTGATACCTTCTATGAGTCCCTTGAAGCGCTGACCCTGGAACATGAACGTTTGAAAGCCCTTTTTGACGAAGAAATGCAGGCCCTGGGAGAAGGAGAGTGCTGATTTTGTAGAAAAGGACAGGCTCCTGGCTGTGCAGAACGGGCTGGGGCAGAGGGGCTCAGGCTTTTTTTGAACCGCGCACATTTTTTGAAAAACAAATCTTGTAAGGATACCCTTTTACGTGAAGGTGAGACTGATGGAAAAAGACAATAAGAATCCCCTGGATCTGATCTGGGCTTTGGCACTGATCGGTGCCGGAATTGGTGTGATTTTCAGGATTCCCCAGGTGCTGCCGACCATACTGGAGATGGATACCTTTTCAGGATCCGCTTTTTTTATCCGGCTGTGCTTTTATCTGATGGCCATTCTTCTGATAGGCGGGGGGATCCGTAAGCTGTGGTACCGTTTTTTCAAGGCCTAGCTCTGGGGACATCTGTCCTTCTGGAGGGTGCCCGATGTGTGCTGTTCAACGCCGATAAAAATACTGCCTACAGGAGCGGATTATGGAACCGGTGGAAAAGAATCAGGATGTGCAAACCCTGAAATCAGAGGTGGAGTACCGCACACGTTTGCAGGAAATCACCAATAAAATTTATTCTGCCGCCCGCCTGGATGAGATTTTTATTGACCTGAAGGATGAAATCACCTCCCTTTTCACCTGTGAGCGCCTCACCATCTATTATGTGGACGGGATTAAAAGGGAGCTGGTTTCCCGTTTTAAGAGCGGAGAGGATATCGGAGAGATCCGTGTGCCCATATCCGCAAACAGCATTTCCGGGTATTCGGTTTTCAATCAGAAGCTGGTGAATGTAACCAATGTGTATGACGATGGGGAGCTGAAGCGTATTGATCCTGTGCTTTCCTTTGACAAAAGCTGGGATCAGCGTTCGGGCTTTGTTACCCGCCAGGTATTGGTGGTGCCCATTATTTATAAAAGTTTTTTATTGGGTGCCCTGCAGCTGATTAACCGGAAAAACGGCGTTGCCTTTGATAACCGGGATGAGATCTACGTGTCGGAGCTGGCCCAGGTTCTGGGGATTGCCCTGCACAACCAGAAACGTCTGGCCAGCAGCCGCAGGGTTACCAAGTTTGATCATCTCCTTGAAAATCATATTCTTACCCAGAAGGAACTCAACGATGCCGTAGCCCTTGCGCGGAACAGAAAAATAAGTGTGGAGACCATCCTGCTCCATGACCTGAAGCTCAGCAAAAAGGATGTGGGGGAATCCCTGGCAAGGTTCTACAAAGTCCCCTATCAGCATTACAGCGATCTTATTCCCATTCCCGGAGAGCTGCTGGAGGGGCAGAAGACCAACTATATGCGGGCCAATTTCTGGGTTCCCGTGGGCTTCGGGGAAGGTCAGCCCATGATTGCCATTGACAATCCCCATGATTTGCAGCGCCTTTCAGAGATCCGAGCCCTTTTTCCAAAGTATGATCCTGTTTTTTCTTTTTGTTTTCAAGATGATATCATTCGATTCATTGATCGTTTCACCCAGCATGCCGACGGGGATGCTTCCATTGATGATCTTCTTTCCCAGCTGAAGGATGAGGTTCAGGAAGAGGAAGAGGCCGAGGCCGGGGTTTCTGAGGAAAGCAGTGCTGTGGTGCAGCTGGTGAACAAGATCATTCTGGATGCCCACAGCAAGGGGGCCTCGGACATCCATATCGAGCCTTACCTTGGAAAACAGAATACCCAGGTGCGGGTGCGTGTGGATGGGGCCTGCACCGTATATCAGACCATTCCCTACAATTACCGGAACGCCATTGTATCCAGAATCAAGATCATGGCGGATCTCGATATTGCAGAGCGCAGAAAGCCTCAGGACGGCAAGATCAAGTTCAAGAAATTCGGAGGACGGGATATCGAGCTGCGCGTGGCCACCGTTCCCACCCAGGGCGGGGTGGAGGATGTGGTCATGCGTGTCCTTGCCGCAGGTGAACCTATCCCCCTGAACAAGATGGGGTTTTCCGATCGCAACTACAGCAATTTCATCAAGCTCATCGAGCAGCCCTATGGCATTATTTTTGTCTGCGGGCCTACGGGTTCGGGTAAAACCACCACCCTGCATTCCGCCCTGGGCTATATCAACAAGCCCGAGCGCAAAATCTGGACAGCGGAAGATCCCGTGGAAATCACCCAGAAGGGCCTGCGTCAGGTGCAGGTTCAGTCCAAAATCGGTTTTACCTTTGCCGCAGCCATGCGTGCCTTTCTCCGTGCCGACCCGGATGTGATCATGGTGGGGGAGATGCGGGACAAGGAAACCACCCAGATTGGCATTGAGGCTTCCCTTACCGGTCATCTCGTCTTTTCCACTCTGCATACCAACAGTGCTCCGGAGAGTGTGACCCGTCTTCTGGACATGGGCATGGATCCCTTCAACTTTGCCGACGCCGTTCTCTGCATTCTCGCCCAGCGTCTCGTGCGAACCCTGTGCAAGAACTGCAAGGAGGAATACCATCCCTCACGGGAAGAGTTTGATGAAATGGTAAGGGAATACGGGGATGAGAAGTTTGAGGAGAAAACGGGCATCCTGTATACCGAGGAGCTGAAACTGCGAAGGCCCAAGGGCTGTGAACGCTGCAATCAGACGGGCTATGCCGGTCGTATGGGGCTTCATGAGCTGCTTGTGGGTACGGATACGGTCAAGCGCCTCATTCAGCGCAAGGCTCCCATGGAGGAAATCCGGGATCTGGCCATTGAGGAAGGCATGACCACCCTGAAGCAGGATGGTATCATCAAGGTGTTTGCGGGCCATACGGATCTTTTGCAGGTACGGAAGGTCTGTATCAAATAGCCGGTTTTTTCTTTTCTGCGGCCTGCATGAATTTTTTCACCTGATCCGCATAATAGCCGGTATCCCTTCCTTCCTCCTGTTGCAGAAGGAGGGCTTTTTTTCCCGTTCGGAGGGCATCTTCCATGCGGTCTGTGCGGTAGTAGCCTTCTGCCAGGGTGTCCAGAACATGGGGTTTATCCGGGGTTTTCATCACGGCCTTTTCGGCAAGATACACCCCGAGCGCGGGGTCGGCTGTGGCGGGATCGTCTGCGGTGATGCACAGCCAGGCCAGGTTGTTGAGGAGCTCCCCATCCTCGGGTGCCAGCAGGAGGGCCTTCTGGTACACCGATCTGGCCTCTTTCCATCGTCTTTTTTCCTGATAGAGATCCCCCAGATAGCGCAGTAAGAGGGGATTGTCCCCGTCCTTTTCCGCCTCCATCTCAAGACTGGTCATGAAGAGGGCGGACTGTACACCGTCCATGCCGCCTCCTGCATGGAGGTAGCCTCCTGCCACAGCCATGAGGACAAGCGCTCCGAGGTAGAGGAGAAGCATGCGCCTTACCCTCTGGTCGTGCTGTTCTGCGATCCGGGGGGTGTTTTCACAACGGATGAGGAAGCGGATGCGTTCCCCGATGCTGAAGTGGTGCCAGTTGGGTTTTTCCGGATGCTGCCCTGTCATATGGGCAAGGAGATGAAAGGTTTCGATGAGATGGCGGGCACTTCCCTGCATACGAAAGGCGAAGGCATCCGCCTGCCGTTCAAAATTGCGCATGAAGAAACCGAAAACGAAGCGGAAATAGAAAAGAAAAAACATGAGGGAGAGGGAAATGGCAATGCCGGTGGCAAGGCTTGCCGGAGAAATCAGGGCTGTGTGGGGCAGGACGAAGCGCATGGCTCCCAGAAGAAGGGCCTGGTAGAAAAAATCCATAAAAGCCCAGGATGCCAGCATGAAGCCCGCGAGGATCAGTACATGGAGCAGAAGGTGATGGCGCTGGACATGACCCGCCTCATGGGCGATGACGGCTTCCAGGGCTTCGGGATAGAGACTGCGCAGGAGGGCGGGGGTGACCAGGATATAACGGAAGCGTGCCCAGGGGCCCATGACCCCTGCGGTGAGCATGCGGCCTCCGAAGAGGGGCCAGACGAGAATATCCCGGAAGGCGGTTCCCGTATGATGCAGTACCCCCTCAATGCGCTGGCGTAAGGCCCCCTGGGGCAGGGGTCGGCATTTCCAGAAACGCTGTATGCCCACAGGGGCAAAGAGAAATATTGCCGTAAAAAGGGCGATGAGGTAGAGGTTCTGGCCCATGGGGCTTCGGAAAATTTCCTGAAATCCGGGAGAGGGAAGCAGAAGAAGAAGGTCATGGAATCCGGAAAAGAGCAGCCAGGGCAGGAGGGCGGGGAGGCTGAGTCCCATCTGCTCCCGGATGAAGTCCTTTTTTTCCCGGGGATTCCGGATACCCATGGCCGCTGCCCCGAGAAACCACAGCCCTCCCTGAAGCAGGAAATAGACCAGAACAGATCCCAGATCCCGGATAAAGGGAAGGTGGGCGGCCAGAACTTCCGGACAGACGAGAAGGGGCAGGTGCAGCCCGTGAATGAGAAAGGCAAAGAAAAGGAGCAGGGAGAGGGTCTGCATCTGCATTCTTTTCTGGGTGCTGTCCGATGGGAAGGATTCCGCTTCTTCCCGAACCCCGGCCATGGTGCGGCGATTCCATAGGGCTATGAAAAGAAAAAAAAGAAAGATGGAAAAAAGAATGTCGGAAAAGAGCTGGTTTGGCCTGAGAGGCTCCTGGGGCGGGGTGTGGGCGGTGATGAGGATCAGGGCCGCAATGGTGGAGAAAAGGTGATGAAACATGGCTTGTATCCTCTGCCCCATGGCGTGTTGGCGGTTTTAGGGCTGTGTCGGGTCGGGATTTTCTGGCCGTTCGGTTCCTGACCGCTCAGATTTCTCTGTCAGCCCTTTTACGGGGATGTTTTTTTCAGGGCTGGGGCCTTGTTCGCCTTGTAGTAGCGATCCTTCTCGCTGTAGATGCAGCCACAGTAGGACTGACGGTACATCTTCCTTTCCTTCGATTCTTCAATCCCTTCCTGCCAGCCTTCCCTGAAATCCCGGTATAAAAAGGGAACGCCCGCTTGTTTTCCCACAGCTTCTCCCAATTCCCGGATAAGGCTGTGGTTCTGGAAACGGCTGTAAAGCAGGGTGGAGGAAAAGGCTTCAAATTTTCCCCGTTTGGCGAGAAGGGCCGTGGCGGTGAGCCGTTTGTGGTAGCAGATCCGGCAGCGTTCCTTTTCACGGAACACCATATCCTGAAGAAATTCCTCCAGAGCATAATCCTCCTGAAAGATGACCTTCATGTCCACTTCCAGGGCATATTTTTTTAAGGTGTCTTCCCGTGCCAGGCATTCGGTGAAGGGGTGGATGTTGTGGCGGTAGAAAAAGCCCATCACCGAATGGCCTTCCTGCCTGAGAATGCGCAGAGGATAGAGGGTGCAGGGCCCGCAGCAGGTATGCAGCAGTATTTTCATGGGAAGATCAGCTCCTTTTTCCGAAAATGGCTGTGCCGATGCGGATCAGGGTAGCCCCTTCCTCAATGGCCACCTGAAAGTCATCGCTCATTCCCATGGAGAGGGTGGTCATGGGAGAGAGAAGGAGATTCAGACCATTGCCCTTTTCCATGAGTTCCCTCAGGGTACGGAAATGGACGCGGTTGTCTTCCGCCTCCCCTGCGGGAGGGGGGATGGTCATGAGGCCTTCCACCCTGATGCCTTTAAGATTTTGAAGGGCTTGCAGCACAGCGGGCAGTTCTTCGGGCAGAAGCCCGGATTTGCTTTCTTCACCACCCAGATGAATCTGGAGCAGAATGCTCTGGATTTTTCCGGTCTTTTCCGCCTGCCGGTTGATTTCTTCAGCAAGGCGCAGGGAATCCACGGAATGGATGAGGGCGCAGTGCTGTACCACGGAACGGGCCTTGTTGCGTTGCAGATGGCCGATGAAGTGCCAGTGGAGATCCAGATCCTTCAGGTTTTCCGCTTTGGCTGCGAGTTCCTGCACGTAGTTTTCGCCAAAAAGGCGCTGGCCTGTTCCATGGGCTTCCCGGATCAGGGCTTCACCCTTGGTTTTGCTCACGGCTACCAGGTGAACGCTTTCCGGGTTTCTCCCGCAGGCAAGGCAGGCCTTTTCCATGCTTTCCCTCAGCGCTTCCAGTTTATGGGCTATCATGGGGTATCCGATCTTTGGGTAGGGGATGTCCTTGGGGTCTCACAGCCGGTCTCTTCGGAGCAGACGGGCAGGACGCCGACGGCGGCAAGGCTTTCCATGACTTCACAGATGGGAAGCCCCATTACATTGGTGTAGGAGCCGCAGATCGTTCGGATGAAGTGGGCGGCAAGGCCCTGGATGGCATAGCCTCCGGCCTTGTCATAGGGTTCATCCGTATCTGCATACCATGCCATTTCAGCCTCCGAAAGGGTCTTGAAACGCACATCCGTGGAAACGGCATAGGCCTTGCGGGTCTGGGCCGCCCGGTTGAGGAGGGCCACTCCGGTGATGACCTGATGGGTGATGCCACTCAGCATGGCCAGCATGGCCCGGGATTCTTCAGGATTTTTGGGTTTTCCCAGCACATGATGGCCCACCACCACCAGGGTGTCTGCGGCCAGCACCCAGTCTTCGGGATATTCGAGGCTGACAATTTCAGCCTTGGCCAGGGCCAGGATCTCGGCCAGGGCTCCGGGCGTATCCGCCGTTACACTGTCCTCATCCATATCGCTGTGAACCACGCGGAAAAAAAGGCCCGCCTGCTCCAGAAGTTCTTTGCGTCTCGGGGACTGGGAGGCGAGAATCAGCTGGGGTTTCATGGCCTCTCCTTGTCCTGCCGGAGCATTTTGGCCTCAATGCGGGCGATGTCTTCGGGAAGATCCACCTCCGGAGAATCGTGGGCCGTCATCACCACGCGGAGGGTATAGCCATGTTCCAGAACGCGGAGCTGTTCCAGTTTTTCCAGTTCTTCCAGCGTGCCTGAGGGCAGATTTCTGAAAATCTCCAGAAAACGGCGGGTATAGGCATAAACGCCAAGATGTTTGATAAAGACAGAAGACGCTCCCCCATCCCGAACATGGGGAATGGTGGCCCGTGAAAAGTAAAGGGCATTGCCCCTTGTGTCGAGAACCACCTTGACATCCTTGGGATCTGTGATTTCCCGTGGATCCTGGATGACAAAGCCCAAGGTGCTCATGGCCAGATCCGGTTCCAGGGCAAAGGGGGCCAGCACCTCGTCAATGCAGTCCGGATGGATGAGGGGCTGATCTCCCTGAACATTCACAAGAAGGTCTTCTTCGGAAAGCCCCAGAATCCGGGCGGCATCGGCAACCCGGTCGGTTCCGGAGCGGTTTTCCGGAGCCGTGAGCAGGGCCCTGCCCCCAAAGGCTGTCACCGCATCGAGAATCCGGCTGTCATCCGTGGCCACCACAACCTCATCTACACGGGCGGCTTTGCAGCGCTCATAAACGTGCTGGATCATCGGTTTGCCCGCAAGGGGACGCAGGGGCTTGCCCTCCAACCGGCTGGAACCCCAGCGGGCCGGAATGACGACGATTTTTTTCATGATATCTCCTCAGGGGGTATGGGTATCAAGCCATTTCCGGAGTGCGGGCATACATTTGCGGTTTGCCGCAGGAAAGGCCAGTTCTTCCATTTCTTCAAGGGAAAGCCAGCGGTACTCTCCGGGAAGGGTCAGATGCTTTTTTCCGTCACGGATGGAAGCGGTAAAGAGGGTCAGGGAAATCCGGAAATGGGTATAGGCATGGCGGATGGTGCAGAGTCTTTCCGGGTTTTCGATGGTGAGCCCCGTTTCTTCCCGTACCTCCCGGATGCAGGCCCTTTCTTCTGTTTCGCCTTCCTCGCACTTTCCTCCCGGAAATTCCCAGAATCCGGGCAGCATTCCCGTTTCCGGTCTTTTGCTGACCAGCACCCGGAAATTTTCATCCAGAATGGCGGCACAGGCAATGGAAAAAAAGGGAAGGGGCTTTTTTTTCTCACGCTGGGGATACAGCCGGGTTTCTTTTCTGATCCGGGCTTCGCAGAGGAAGGCTACCGGACAGGCTCCGCAGTCCGGGTTTCCTGGAGAGCAGAGGGTGGCCCCCAGCTCCATCAGGGCCTGATTGGCATCTCCGGGATATTCCCGGCAGAGGAGGCTGTCCGCATAGGGCTGGTAGTGGCTGTGGGCCTTGCTGTGGTTGACGGGAAAGGGATCGCAGAAAAGCCTTGCCAGCACCCGCTTGACATTGCCATCCACCACGGCGGCGGGCCTGCCGAAGGCAATGGAGGCCAGGGCGGCTGCGATATAGTCGCCAATGCCCGGAAGCTGGCGCAGGGCGGAAAACTCTTCGGGAAGTCCTGTCTCTCCCTTTGCCACAAGGAGACGGGCACATTTCTGGAGATTCTGAAGCCTTTTGTAATAGCCAAGGCCTTCCCAGCTTTTTAAAAGGGCCTCCGGTTCCGCATCGGCAAGGCTTTTGATGTCCGGATAGCGTTCCATGAATGAAAGATAATAGGGGATCACCGTGTCCACGCGGGTCTGCTGGAGCATCACCTCAGAAATCCAGATGGCATAGGGATCGTTGCTGGAGCGCCAGGGCAGATTCCGCCTGTGGAGCCTGTACCAGTCAAGGAGGGCTTTCCGGAAACTCTGGATATCGTTCTCTGCTGCTGGAAAATACATGGTATCCCTTTTCGATTTTTCTGGATTTTTTCCCTGTTTTTCTTATCCTGTCTTTTTTTAATTCGGTAAAAAAATGAGGGATGTTTGTGGATACCCAGTTTTTGGAGGTTTAAAGATGGAAATGCGTGTTGTGCTGCACATGGATGATCCTGAAGAAAAACGTCTGGCCATTGGCCTGACCAACCTTGAAAACCTGGTACGCGCCGCTGGAGGCCCTGCCCATGTGAATGCCCACTTTGTGGTGAACGGTCCAGGGGTACTGCTTTTTCGGGATCTGGACAAGTCCCTTTCGGAAAGACTGCTGGCCCTGACCGAAGCCGGTGTCCATTTTGTTGCCTGTCAGAATGCCCTGAGGGGAAACGGTGTGGAGGTTTCGGAGCTTCCCGAAGGCATGAAAACCGTAGCTGCGGGTATCCTGGAGCTGGTACGCCTGCAACAGGAAGAGGGCTGTGCCTATGTCAAACCCTGAACAGGGAGAATCTGCGGAAATCCATTATTATCGCCACCATGCCGATGTTTTCATACGCAAGGCCCTGGGAGCGGATCCCGCAGAGTTTCTTCTTCCCTTTGTTGAAAGCCTGAGGCCGGGTGGGGCTGTGCTGGATGTGGGCTGTGGTTCGGGCCGGGATCTGCTCTGGCTGCGGGAGCGGGGACTTTGCGCAGAAGGCCTGGAGCGTTCTCCGGAGCTTGCCTCTTTTGCGGAAAGCTATTCGGGATGCAGGGTACACCGCGGGGATTTCAGATTTTGGAATCTGGAAGATGTCCGGGTGGATGGCCTTCTTTTTTCAGGATCCCTGGTGCATCTGCCTCCTCAGGAGGTGGCGGACATCATGTTGCGTTTTTTGCCCTGCCTGCTGCAAGGAGGCCGTATTTATATCTCGCTTAAGGAGGGCAGGGGAATGGAACAGGATGGTTATGGCCGGTGTTTCCATCTGTGGGAGGAGGCTGCGGGGCTGTCTTTGTGGAAAGAGCTCGGACTTGCGGTCTGTCATTTTTCGAGACAGAGTTCCGCAGCCGGAACCTCCTGGCTGGGCTGGGTTCTGAGGGCTGTGGCCGGGTATGAAATAAAAAAAGGATCGTCATCAGGACGATCCTTACAATAAACCATTTTGGTGGAGCTGAGGGGGATCGAACCCCTGACCTCATGGCTGCCAGCCATGCGCTCTCCCAGCTGAGCTACAACCCCACATGCAAACAACGAGGCACCATTTATCAGGACGTCCCATGGGTGTCAATAAAAAAATAGGATGGAAACGAGATTTTATGATCTGCCCTGAAAAAAACACAGGGTATTGGAAAAAGACAGGGGGAGGGCTGGTTTTTTTCGTCTTTCACCGTTAAAATATGCGGCCTATGAAAGTAATATCCGTCTAACTTTTTGAAAAGAAAAGGATTCTTCTATGCTGGCAGGGATACGGGAGAGGGCATCTTCCTGGATGGTCAAGTTTATCCTGGGGATTATTGTCATTGTGTTTGTTTTCCTGGGGATTCAAAGTTACAAGACCGGAAAAATAAACAGGGTTGCCGTTGTCAATGGAACGAACATCGGTGTGGACGCCTATCGCTCCGAGTACCAGTCCATGGTGGATCAGATCCGTCGTCAGTTCGGTGGGACGGTCTCTCCTGAAATTCTGGAACTTTTTCAGGTTCAGGAGCAGGCACTCCAGCGGCTCATTGATCGTCAGCTTCTGATGGATGAGGCGGAAAGTCAGAAACTACAGGTAACGGATGCGGAAGTGAGTGCTGCCATTGCGGCCATTCCCGTTTTTCAGACCGAAGGAAATTTTGATGCTGCGCTTTATAACCGTCTGCTTCAGGCCAATGGTATGAGCGCTGTGTATTTTGAAGAGCGGCAGCGGGAAGATCTGCTGCTGGGAAAATTGCAGGATCTGGTTTTCGGAGGGGTACAGGTTTCCAGGATGGAAGCCTTGGAGTATTTTAATGAGAAGAACCGGAAAATCGCCATGGAGGCCGTTTTGTTCCGGCCTTCGGATTTTACGCCGGAGCCTGTTGCGGAAGAGGCCTTGCAGGCCTACTACATCAGCCATCAGGAAACTTACAGAACAGAGCCCAGGATCAAGACCCGGTATCTGCGTTTTGACCATGGGGAACTGAAGGATCAGATTCAGGTGTCGGAAACAGAACTGCGCCATGCCTATGAAATGCGGCTGGACAGTTTCCGTGAGCCGGAGCGTGTGGCAGCCCGTCATATTCTGCTTCAGGTCGATGAGAATGCGCCTGCGGATCTTGTGGCGGCCTCGGAAAAGGAGATTCTCGCTCTGAGGGAGAAGATTCTCGCAGGTGCAGATTTTTCTGAAATGGCTCGTCAGCATTCCCAGTGTCCCAGTGCTGCCGATGGAGGCAATCTTGGGGTCTTTCCCCGGGAGGCCATGGTGGCCCCTTTTTCCCAGGCGGCCTTTGCCCTGAAGGAGGGGGAGCTCAGTCTTCCGGTGAGAACCCGTTTTGGCTGGCACCTGATCCGTGTGGATCAGCGTCTTCCCGAAGGTGTGAAGCCCTTTGAATCCGTGGCCGCGGAGCTTGGGGATCTTTTGCGGGAGGAAAAAGCGAAAAGCCAGGCCTTTGATATGGCCGATGCCGCCTATGATGCGGTGCTTGCGGGAGCCGACCTTAACGAAGTGGCTCTGACCTCCAAGCTGACCCTGCATGAGACCGGTTTTTTTGGGAAGGGAGGCCCGGTTTCCGATATGGCGGATGGGAAGGGATTTGCCGATGCTGCCTTTTCCCTTGTGGAGGATGAGGTCAGTGAACTCCTTGAGATCGGGGATGCCCTTTACCTGATCTCCGTTGTGGCACGGGAAGCTTCCCGTATTCCTCCCATGGAAGATGTGCGGGAACGCATCCTGGCGGATATCCGGAAAGAAACTGCGGATCAGATGGCCAGATCCAGGGCGGATGCCGTTCTGGCGGCTCTGAAGGAAGGCCGGGAGACGGATGCGGTTCTGGTGCAGACCGGCCTTTTTGGCAAGGAGGAGAGTATTCCCAAGATGGGAGCCCATCCCCTGCTCAGCCGCGCAGTCTTTGCCCTTGGGAAGGACAGGGGGCTTCCCGATGAACCTGTTATCCTGAATGAAGGCTATGCGGTCTTTCGCATCACGGAACGCAGCCTTCCCGATGAAAAGAATTTTGAGGCGGATCGGGAAAAAATTGAAGGTGAGCTGAAAAAACGCAAGCAGAACCGTATGTATGGTCAGTGGATGGCTTCTTTGCGGGAAAAAGCAGCAATAGAGGTGGAACCCGCCTTTCAGCAGAAGGGCTGATGGTCTTCCTTAGGTTTTTTGATTATCATCCTGACCCAGTCATGCTGTCGCAGATTTTGCCCGTGTAGCTTTGGATCCATCGTTCCCACGCTGGAGCATGGGAACGATAGCTGAAGCAAGATGGTAAATCAGTAAAAGTAAAGGGCTAAAAATATACCGGAAGGGGGGGCTCCCCTTCCGGTAAGAATTTCATCATTCAGCTTTTTCTTTTTAACCCAACTTTGTCATTTTTTTTGAAAAACACCCGCCTGGCAAGGGTTTAGCACAAATCATGGTCACTACTTATTTTATATGAGTGATTTTTC
>NZ_JCANVJ010000029.1:0-46057 GCF_059569355.1 Desulfobotulus sapovorans DSM 2055
CGGGTGTTTTTCAAAAAAAATGACAAAGTTGGGTTAAGATGCATTCCCACGCTGAAGCGTGGGAATAATGGCTTCATGCTGTAAAGCTAAACCTTGTTCCTGAACATAAATTCTCCTTTCCAGACTCCGGGACTTTTTGCTAGACTCCGTACCGATTCCCTGAAAGTATTTCCTTTCCCGATCATGCGCCTGTTTGATCCGATCCACCCCAGATCCCCGAAGGAGAACGCTTCATGAAAATCACCATTGGATTCAAACTGAACGCCCTGTGCTCCGCCCTGGTGGTTCTCCCCCTCCTCGCCATCGGCGGATTCAGCCTTTACGCCCTCCTGGACTTCAGCCAAGATGTCACCTCCATGGCCAATGAACGTCTCACGGCAGATGCGGAGCGTCAGCTCATTGCCGGAGCCAGAGCTGCGCGGGATGAAGTGACAGGGTTTGTCAACATGGCCAAAGGCGATACCCTGAGGCTGGCCACCTCCAGTACCCTCTCCGCCTATCTGATGGCCCAACGCGGAGAAAATGAGACCTGGAAACAGGCCACCCGCAACCACAGCGAAACCGTTATGAAGGGTATCCTCGAAGCCGTCCGGGTTCGCAACAGTGCCAGCGAACAGACCCTGCGGGTGGCTCTGGCGCTGGGCAATACCCTCATGCAGGGCTACGGCCCCTTTACCCAGACCCGGAAAACGGTCAGCTGGAATGCCATCAACCAGTTCAGTCAGGAAACCCAGACCCTCACCCTGCCGGAAGTTCGGCTGGGAGATACACCCATTCCCCAGAACAGGGAACCCGTTGTCCCCACCCCCCTTGTGGATGCCATTCTCTCCCGCATCGGTGGGGCCGCCACACTTTTCCAGAGAATGAACGAAGAGGGCGACATGCTCCGCATTGCCACCTCCGTTCTGGACAATGAAGGAAAACGGGCCATCGGAACCTATATCCCGGCACTCCAGCCCGACGGTACCCCCAATGCGGTCATTGCCACCCTTCTCAAGGGAGAAACCTTTACGGGTCGGGCCTTTGTGGTCAATGAATGGTACCTTACGGCCTACCAGCCCATCTGGGACATGACGGGCAGGCTCAGTGGCGCCCTGTTTACGGGGCTTCCGGAAAAGGAGCTGAATGCCACCCTGGCCCAGTCCATCACCACCATCCGACTCGGCAGAACGGGCTATCCCTTTGTTATGGATTCAAAAAGCACCCTGCTGGTGCATCCCCGCAGTGAATGGGTCGGTAAAAATGTTATAAACGATCTGAAGGTCAGGGATTTCCAGGAAGTTCTGGACAAGCGAAGGCAGGATGAGGTCGGCTGGCTCACCTACAGGCATCCGGACGGACGCCTGAAATATATTTCCTATGGATATTTTGAACCCTGGGACTGGGTTGTCTGTGCCAGCGGCTACCTGGATGAGATGTCGGAAAGTGCGGCAAAGGAATCCCTCTCCCTCCTTCAGGAAGATATGCTGAACATGGCCCGTCTCACCGTGGTGCACACCCCTGGCGGAGAAAAACCCCCTTATTCCCAGATCCGCCTGCTGGATCCCCAGGGGATGGAACTCATCGCTGTTCAGGATGGGAAACTGCTCCATGATTTTAAAAGTGAGGCGGATGTGCTCTGGTTTGAGGAAGCGAAAAAACTGCCCGAAGGCCAGGTTCATATCGCCCCTGTTTCCCTGTCCCGTACCAGCGGCAGATCCGTACTCCGGGTCGCAGCCCCCGTTTACCGGGAACAAAGCCTGCACGGTGTGGTTGTTATTAATACGGACTGGGAGCTGGCCTGGGATCTGCTCTCGGACAATGCTTTTGCCCAAAGCGGTTATGCCTTTATCCTTGATTCCGAAGGCTTCGTGCTTGCCCATCCGGAGTACAGCCCTCAGGACGCTGTCAACCTGACCGATCCGAAATTCACAGCCCTGGCCAATCTGGTGAAAAGCCGGATACTGAAGGGGGAGGAAGGAGCAGCGCCCTACACCGATGGACAGAAAAACGCTTACATGGGTTTCACTCCCCTTGTTCTGGGAGACAGCCATTACGCTGTGGCAACCCAGGCACCCAGATCAGAAGTATTTGAAATCGCAATGGGGATTGAGAATATTGCCCACAAGGATGTCCGCATGATCACCCGTGTCCTGGGCTTTACCCTCCTTACCCTGACCCTTCTCGGCGTGGGTCTTGGCATTCTGTTCAGCCGCAGCCTGGTCTCTCCCATCAAAAGCTGTGTGGTCTTTACGGGGCTCATGGCCAAAGGGGATTTTTCACAGGACGTTCCAGAAACCTTCCAGAAACGCAGCGATGAAATCGGGGATCTGGCCCGGGCTTTCCACACCATGGTACACAGTATCCGGCAGCTTTTGAGGCATATGGGAGAAGGCGTGACCACCGTGGCCAACTCGGCAACGGAACTTTCCGGCGTAAGTACGGATACGGCCCGGAGTGTACAGTCCCTGTCTGAAAAAACCGCCAGCACAGCCAGAGCCGCAGAAGAATCCAGCAGCAGCACCAGCTCCGTTGCCGTCAGCATGGAACAGGCCACCACCAACCTCAACTCCGTTGCCAGTGCCACGGAAGAAATGACCGCCACCATTGCAGAAATCGCCTCCAGCTCCGAAAAGGCCCGGGGGATCAGCAGTGATGCCAGTCAGCAGGCCAGCTCCATTTCCACCCTCATGCAGCAGCTGGGAGCCGCCGCCCAGGAAATCGGTCAGGTGACAGAGGCCATCAGTGATATTTCCTCCCAGACCAACCTCCTGGCCTTAAACGCCACCATAGAAGCCGCAAGGGCCGGTGAATCGGGCAAGGGATTCACCGTGGTGGCCACAGAAATCAAGGAACTCGCCAGACAGACGGCCAGTGCCACGGAGAATATCAAGGCGAAAATTGACGGGGTACAGGATTCCGTCAGAAACGCCATCCGGGACACGGGAAAAATCACCGGTGTTGTTGAGGAGATGGGCCAGATCATCGCAAGCATTGCAGCAGCCATTGAAGAGCAGGCCGCCGTTACCCGGGATGTGGCGGGCAACATCGCCCAGGCCTCGGCGGGGATACAGGAAGCCAATGCCCGGGTATCCCAGACCGCATCTGTCTCCAGAACCATGGCAAAGGATATTGCTGCGGTGAACACCTCGGCAGAGGACATCCGCTCCGGAGGTGACGCGGTACGCCTCCAGGCCGGGGATCTGTCCCGGCTGGCAGCAGAGCTGAAGGGACGGGTCGGACAGTTCAAAACTGCCTGATACCGCCCAAAAACTTTCTGATTACCATCTTGCTCCAGCTATCATTCAGCTATCGTTCCCATGCTCCAGCGTGGGAACGCAATACCGGACGCTCCTGCGCCCATGGCCAGTATCCTGGGCACTCCTTTTTCTGGGAAAGGGGTATCATCGAAGCGCCGGGACGATCCAGATCAGAACACGGCACGTACCTATTTCTGGAGGCCATACCTTTTTGGGGGCCATGACAACTTTCGTGGTTTTAAGACGCTGGAGCGTCTTTAGATGCATTCCCATGCTGGAGCGTGGGAACGATGGGTTAAAACTTTCTCCCTTACTGCATCCTTGCAGAAAAAAACGCATCTCTTTATATTAAAAAAAATCACCACCTGCACAGACATAGAAGATACAACGGGTTCCTCAAGCAGCTTTTCCACAGTCCTCTCACTCCAAGGAGACCGGCCATGAATCCTCTGCACGCAAAATCCCTTTCTTTTATCCTCATTCTACTGTTCAGCCTTGTTCTGTCGGCCCAGGCGGACTGCCCTGACTGCAAGGAAGTCGCCAAGGGAATGATCCCGGAACAGTTCCTCGCAAAACATGTCAAGCAGCTGCCCTCAGGTATCCACATCTGGGATGTGGAAGAGGCCATTCCCCAGCTGCGCAAGGGGGAAACGAACATCCTCTGGGTCGATACAAGGCCAAAATCCTTTTTCAAAATGGGGACGGTAAAAAATGCGGTTCTCCTTGTCTATGACCAGGAAGGGGTAAAAGTACCCGAAGAAAACCACGGCCCGGCCCTCACCCTCGAAAAATTAACCCAGGCCATGAAGGCTCTTGATCCCGATCCCTCCAAAGTGACGGTGGTCTATTTCTGCCAGGGCCCGGAATGCCACCGCAGCTACAATGCAGCCCTCCAGTCCGCGCAGGTATACGGCCTTTCCCCGGACAAGGTTGTCTGGTTCCGCGATGGATATCCCCACCTGGAAAAGGCCGTCATGGAAGATCCGAAACTCAAACGGCGCAAAGAAATTTTTCTTCAGGGTGATATCCTGAAATAACATTTCATACGGAAACCCACCTCTGAACAGCAGACGGTTACCCCACCCCCATCCGCAGCAAAGGTGTCGCCATGCAAGTGAAACACAGACTCACCCTGGGTTTTGTCCTGATTCTCTTTGCCTGCCTTGGCCTCTACATTCTCATGGATCTGCGGATACGCCAGATCCGGGAAGGTATCAGCGATGCCATCATGGTGGACATCTATGATCAGATCCGCAGGGCCAATGAAAAAAAACACATCCAGGCCAGCGAAAAAGCCATGCAGACCATGGCCCTCCAGGAAGCGGTCATTCAGGTCGCTGACGGCAGCCAGGAACGCCAGTTCATCGATGTGGTGAAGGGGCTGTATCTTTCCATGCAGGGGAAAAGTGATATCGTGAGGCTCATGCTTCTGGACAAGGAGTTCCGAGTCCTTATCAATGAGGCGAGTCCCACATCCCGCCCCTTTCCTGCCGAAGGAGTACGGGATGTAGGGATCCGTTCCCTCTGCAAAAAGGCCGCAGATTCCTGGGCGGTGGAAGGCTCCATGGTTTCCATGGGGGAAACCAGTTTCTTTATTCTGGCAACGGCCATTGTAAATGAAGACGATGAACTCTCCGGCTATCTTCTGAGCTTTTTACCACTTTCTGTTCTGGCGCGTTCCCTGGGCAGGGAGCTTGTGGCCCATATCCTCATGGAAGAAGAGGGCAAAAACCGGCTGGCGACCTCCGATGATACCTTTTTACAGGCCATCGGTACGGATGGCCTTCCGACCCTCCAGAATCGCAGGGGAGGGCTGACCCACCTGGGGGAACATACCTTCCTCACCCATACCATACCGTTTACCAAAGCCAGCGACAGCGGACGGTTCTGGATTTTCAAAAACTTCACCGATGAATACAGACAGATCCAGAAACTGAGGGGAATCCGGATTGCACTGATGCTCCTTGTACTGGCCGGTGCGGCTGCCCTGCCCTATTTCATGCTCCGGAAAATCTTAAAACCCCTGGATGACATGAAGCAGACCCTCCTTGAAATCGCAAAGGGCAAAGGAGACCTCACCAAACGCATGCCCGTCAGAAACCGGGATGAAATCGGGGATCTGGCCCATGGATTCAACACTTTTTCGGAAAAAACACGGGGGATGATCGCAGAAATCCTGCTCAATGCCGCAGGCGTGCGGGAGGCTTCCGGGCTCCTTGTGAATATCTCCGAAAAAATGGCGGGCAGCAGTCAGGCCGCAGAAGGCAGAACCCAGGCACTGAGCCTTTCCAGTCAGACCATGGAAAACAACATGAATGCCGTTACTCTGGCTACGGAGGAAGCCTCATCCAGTGTCCAGCATGTGGCATCGGCTGCGGAACAGATGCAGATGACCATCCAGGAAATCGGCAGACATACGGGCAGTGCGGAAGGAATTACGGAAAAAGCTGTCGGACGGGTTCAGCTTGCCTCGGAAGAAGTGAACGCCCTGGGCCGGGCGGCAGTGGAGATCGGCAAAGTCATCCAGTCGATCACCGATATTTCAGGGCAGGTCAACCTGCTGGCGCTCAATGCCACCATCGAAGCCGCCCGTGCCGGAGAAGCAGGCAAGGGTTTTGCCGTTGTCGCCAGTGAAGTCAAAACCCTTGCCCATCAGACGGCGGAGGCCTCCCATGACATCAAGGAGCGTATCCAGGCCATTCAGCAGGCATCCCACAAAACCGTTGAGGAAATCGATGCCATCCGAACCGTTGTGCATGACATCCGTGCCATTGTCCGTGTAATTTCCGAAGCCGTACACCAGCAGACCGACATGACTTCGGAAATTTCCAGCAACATGGAACATATTGCAACGGGTATCGGAGATATCAACCACAGCATGGGTAAAAATGCCGAAATTTTTCATGGGGTGGCCGGTGACATTTCCGGAGTCACCCAGGCCATGACGGAAGTTTCGGAAGCGGGATCGGATCTGAGAACATGTGCGGAAAAAATCGCGTCCCTCGCCACCACCCTGGATCTCATGGTTTCACGGTTTAAAATCTGACAGCAACCATGTCGGCTGTTCCCACATTCACCCGAAAATTGAACCCATCGTTCCCATGCTGGAGCACGGGAACGCTTTATGAAACAAGGTAGTAATCACTAAAATATTGCATGACAAAACACGAAAAAATACCTTGCTGGCCTTCGAACGGATCTCCGTCCCGATCCTCTCAACCGTTTTTCTTATCCTGCGGCATGGGATTTTCCCTTACCGCCTCACAGACAGCCCGATACACCCCTTTGAAAATTTCCTCAAAACCCGTTGGGGATACCCGCCCCACTTCAATAAACTTCACCACAACCTCTTTGGTGGTACGCAGAATCTGCTCATCCATGGTTCCCATGACCGACTCCTTCATTTTTTTTCAGATAAAAGATCCTCAAAGTCCCCTGCCAGCGTCCAGACAGATCAGGACGCGAAAACGACAGAAGCCCGCCCTGTCCCCGTCTGGCTTATGGACAAAGCTTTCCGGCTCCGTTATGGTGCATGAAAACATTGCTTTTTCTGATCCCAAAACCCAAGACAACGGCTTACCATGAACCCCGTTCCCTTTTCCCAGAGCCTCTTTGTACGTATTCTCTTTCCGGCGCTGCTGCTGCCTGCCATTTTTCTGGCCTGGGCGCTGTGGTTTTACCATGCCTTTGTCCAGGAGCAGATCCGTCATGACGCCGATATACGCCTTGTGGCGGACGAACAGGCCCTGCTGCATTCCCTTGAAGAAAAAAAGCTTCAGCTTTCCCTTCTGGGACATCAACTGGCAGGCCGCCTGAACCAAGCCTTTCACCAGATACCGGATCATGCGCCGGAAGTACAGCAGGCCCTTCAGGATCTTCTCGAAAAAAACAGTCTCTCCGGTGTTCTCCTTGCCGCCTCCAATGACCGCCCCATTGCCTTTTCCGGGACAGATCCCCTGACAGTCCTGGATCAGAAAACAATAGAAAATCTCATGGATACGGCACGAAAAGAAAAAAACAAGACCCTCTTTCTGCCTGTAGAAAAAACAAAGGATATTGTCTGCCTTGCCATAATCGGTCTGGAAGCCGGACGCCTGCTTCTCCTCACCCGCCCCATGCAACTGGAAAGGGGATCGGAGGACAGTATGCTGGTTGCCTTTGGTGAAAAACGCAGCTGTGCGGGGAACTGCATGGATCTCCCTCTTTCCGACACCACCATCCCCCACCTGTCTCCGGGAAGCCATACTCTGGAAGACAGCCCCTTTTTCATACGAAAAATTCCCATTCCAGGGCTTATGGATCTTTCCCGGCACTACCTGCTTCTTTCCATGCGCCTTGAAAACAAGGCCTACCACAAAGCTCCCTTTTCGCTGGGCCTGCCCTTTACGGCAGGAATCCTCGCCTTTTTGTGCATGACCTTTTTTCTCATATTCTCCCTTCGGGCCATCATCCGCCCCCTGGACCGGCTGAGGAAAGCCGTTCCTGCCCTTGCCAGAGGGAATTTTCACACGCAGCTTCCCCTGAATGCTCCGGGAGAAATCGGCCTGCTTGCCACTGCCATCGCCCAGATGGCAGGGGATCTGCAAACCAGTATTTCCGCCATGGGGGAAAGTGAAAAAGAGGCCGCTGCCGCAAGAAAGGCTCTGGAAGAAAGTGAAAGCCAGCTCCGGGATTACAACCAGAACCTGGAGCGCATGGTGGAAAAACAGACCCGGGATCTGCGCCAGACCCTGGATCGTCTGCAAAACACCCAGGCCCAGCTCATCCAGTCGGAAAAAATGGCCTCTCTGGGTCAGCTTGCCGCAGGTGTGGCCCATGAAATCAACAACCCCGTCGGTTTTGTAAAAAGCAATCTCGGCACCATACGGGATTATTTTCAGGATCTGCTTTCCCTCATCCAGGCGGGAGAAGATCTGGAAAAAGCCCTGGAAACAGGAAAAGATGCAGAAACGGCTCTTGAAAACATCCGAAAAACCCGTGCCGCCATTGATCTTCCCTTCATTCTGGAAGATCACAGGGCCGTCATCACCGAATCCCTGGAAGGAATGCAGCGGGTGGCACGGATCGTATCCGATCTCAAGAATTTTTCCCGCGGGGGTGTTCAGAATCTGGAACCAACGGATATCCTGCAATGCCTTGAATCCACATTAAATATTGTATGGAACGAGATCAAATACAAGGCGGAGGTCATTCGAAATTTCCACCCCCTTCCCCAGGTTCTCTGCTCCCCCCAGAAACTGGGACAGGTCTTCATGAATCTTCTGGTCAACGCAGCCCATGCCATCGAAAAACACGGAGTCATCACCCTGCATTCCCGCGTGGAAGAAAAGGACATCGTCGTTGAAATCCAGGATACGGGCTGCGGTATCGCACCGGAAATTCTGCCAAAAATCTTTGACCCCTTTTTCACCACAAAGCCTGTGGGCAAGGGAACGGGTCTGGGACTCAATATTTCCTACAGCATCATGCACCAGCTTGGGGGGGACATCACCGTTGTCAGCACTCCCGGTGCAGGCAGTACCTTCAGCGTCCGTATCCCCTTGCGGGAAGTCTGAGCCTTGAGGATATTTTTCAACCCATAAGGATTCTGCCATGGATATCATCGTTGCCGAAGACCATCCCGTATCCGCCAAGCTTCTGGAAAAAATCATCAAAAAAACGGGCCACACCGTTCATCTGGCAGCAGATGGGGAAGAAGCCTGGGAATTTCTTCTCCGCCACAAGGCCCGTATGCTGCTCACGGACTGGATGATGCCAAGGCTTGACGGACTGGCCCTCTGCCGCAGGGTACGGGAAAAACTGTCCGTCCCCTATGTGTATCTGATCCTCCTGACCGCCAAGGACGCCACTGCCGATATCCTGGCCGGCTTTGAGGCCGGGGCAGACGATTATATTGCCAAACCCGTCAACCCCGATGAACTGATGGCCCGTATCCGGGTCGGCCTGCGCCACCTTGCCCTGGAAGACCGTCATGAAAAAACCCTGCGCCATCTCATGCGCACCGAAAAAATGGCCTCCCTGGGACAACTGAGCGCTGGAATGGCCCATGAAATCAACAACCCCCTGGGCTTTCTCATCAGCAACATCAAAACCCTTGCCTCCTATCACGGGGGGATCGAAAAAATTCTTGCCGCTTACCAGAAACTGCCTCCCCTCCTGAACACCCAGGAAAATGCCCTTGCCCCCCTGCTCCGGGAAATCCGGGCTCTGGAAGAAAAAAACGATCTGGCCTATATTCTGGAAGATGCGAAAGCCCTTATCAGCGAATCCGGAGAAGGTGCCGCCCGTATCCAGAAAATCATTGAAGATATGCGCATTTTTACCCATCCCGATGCCATGGTCATGGAACTTGTGGATATCCATACCTGCATTGAAACCAGCCTGTCCATGGTACAGAACCGCTTTGCCGAAGGCATCCGTATTGTACGGAATTTTCAGGAGCTTCCCCGAATCCAGTGTTTCCAGGGTCAGATCCAGCATGCCTTCTGCAATATTTTCATGAACGCCATGCAGTCCATGGCAGGACAGGGAACCCTTCACATCGAAACATCCCGGAAAGAAGACCAGCTCCTTGTGTGTATACGGGACACGGGTTGCGGTATCACACCGGAAATCCTGCCCCGTATCTTTGATCCCTTTTTCACCACCAGACCCGTAGGACAGGGAACAGGCCTGGGCCTGCATGTCAGCTACACCCTGATCCAGCGTCACGGCGGCCACATTGAGGTGAACAGTATACCGGGGACAGGCTCTGCCTTTGAGATTCTCCTTCCCCTGGAAAGTCCGGCAAACGGGAACACTACCTGCAAGGAAAAGACCCATGACCCCTTCTGAAGTTCTGCGCTACACCCATCACATTCTCCTTGTGGATGATGAACCGTCCATTCTCAAAGCACTGACAAGAAACCTGCGCAAACTTTCCAACTGCACCCTGCACACGGCGAATGGCGGAGAAGAGGCCCTCAGACTGCTTGCGGAAAGCAAAACCACCTTTTCCCTCATCCTGTCAGACCAGCGTATGCCGGACATGGACGGTGCTGCCTTTCTCGAAAAAAGCCGCAGCCTTTTTCCCTACGCCTCCCGCATCCTGCTCACAGGCTACTCCGATCTGGAAGCCCTGACCCGGGCCATCAATAAAGGCGGTATTCACCGCTTTCTCTCCAAACCCTGGGAAGAAGAAATTTTGCTGCAAACGGTGATGGAAGCCCTGCACCAGTATGAAATCATTCTTGAAAACAAGCGACTGGAACTCCTGACCCGAAAACAGAATCAGGAGCTTGAAAGCCGGGTACGGGAAAGAACGGAAGAAATCGAAAGAAAAAATGCGGCCCTCGCCAGAGTCAACCGCATGATGGAAGACAGTTTCTACAGCACCGTACGTCTCCTCGCCTCCCTTATCGACATGGGGGCCCCGGAACTGGCAGGCCATGGAAGACGGGTCAGTGAAATGGCCGCTGCCCTGGCACGGCACATGGATCTCGATGCCGAAGAAATCCTGCACATTGAAGTGGCGGGACTGCTCCACGATATCGGCAAGGTGGGCGGAAACGCCGCCATTTTAAAGGGAACCATGCAGGGCATCAGCCGGGAGGATTTCATCCGCTACCGCCAGCATCCCGGAGACGGGCAGGATCTGCTTCAGCTCATTCCAAGACTCGACCATGTGGGGCTTCTCATCCGCTGTCACCATGAGCAATACGACGGATCGGGCTTTCCCGACGGCCTTTCGGAGCAGGAAATCCCTCTGGGAGCCCGCATTCTGGCGGTGGCCGATGAATATGACCGTTATCTGAGCATCCCGGAGCTTTCCGCAGAAGCAGTCAAACAGATGTCCCGGCAGCAGGACAGCACAATGGATCACCTCAGCGGCGATGTCCTCAAACGGCAGGCCGCAGCCAACCGTGTCAAACAGGGGGCCTTTTCCCGCCACGATCCTGATGTGGTGAAGGCCCTTCTGGATCTTCTGAAAAACCAGGGAATCGCCAGTGGTAAACAAAAGAGTCTTGCCATCAAGGATCTGGAGCCGGGTATGACCCTGGCCCGGCCCCTGCATACCTCAAGGGGACGCTTTCTGCTGCCCTATAATACTGTCCTCACCCGAGAACTCCTGCAACGCCTTCTTCTGATTCATAAAAATGATGCCATACAGGAACCCGTCTATATTCTCCCGAAATGAGGCTCCCCATGTCCCAGTTCCCGGAAAATTTTATGGAAAAGCTTCTGAAAAATGCGGAAAGCCTGCCCACCCTTCCCAATGTGGTGATGCAGGTCAACGCCATGCTCCAGGATCCGGATACGGATACTCGGGATTTAAGCCGTATGATTGAAAGGGATGTGGCCCTGGTCACCCGCATTTTACGGCTGGTCAATTCCGCCTTTTTTGGTCTGCGCTCAAAGGTGGGCAACATTCCCGATGCGGTTTCCATTTTGGGTTTTGATACCCTGCACCGCATCACCCTTTCCCTTGCTGTCATCACAACACTGGGGAGCCTGCGGAAAAGTCCGGGAGACTGGCTCTGGCCCCATGCCATCCGCACAGCGGTGGGTGCGGAATATCTGGCCATAGAAACCAAACTCTGCCGACCGAATGATGCCTTTGTCGCAGGACTTCTCCACGATATAGGTCTTATGGTGCTGGCCCGTTCCATGCCGGATCTCTTTCAGAGGATTCTGGACGAAACGAAAAAACAACAAAAACCTTTCTTCATTGTGGAAGAAAGCCTGATACCGGGTTTTTCCCATGCCACTCTGGGGGGACTCATGGCAAAACGCTGGTACCTGCCCCCCTGCCTCTGCCAGGCCATCGCCCTGCACCACCGTTTTCCCGATGACAATACGGTATCCGACCTTGCCATCCTTGTGCATGGGGCCAATATCCTGGATACCCACGCGGAGCTGATGGGCAATGGAGAACTTCTCCCTTCCTCCATGCACCCTCTGGCCTGGCAAAAACTTCAGGCTTCCCTGGAAAAACCCGACAAATGGTTTCCTCCCCTCTGGGAACGGGCCGGTGAAGCCTGTAAACTCTTTCTGGGAGAGCCGGTATGACAGATGCCTGCATCCTCTGCGTGGATGATGAAACCAATATTCTCCAGGCCCTCAAGCGCCTGCTGCGCCGGGAGCCCTATCGTATCCTCACGGCGGAAAGCGGACCGGAAGCCCTGGATATTCTGGAAAAGGAAGAAGTGCATGTGCTCATCAGCGACCAGCGCATGCCCGGCATGGATGGGACGGAACTCTTTTCCAGGGTGCGGGAACGCTGGCCCCATATCCTTCGCATCATCCTGTCCGGATACGCGGATGTGGACAGCATCACCGAGGCCATCAACCGGGGTCATATCTATAAATTCATCCTGAAACCCTGGAATGACCAGAACCTGCGCCTTGAAATCCGTCAGGCCCTGGATCAGTATGCCCTAGCCCGTACCAACCGGGAACTACAGCAAACCATTCTCGAACAGAACGAAGCCCTGAAACGCTACAATGAAAATCTGGAACTGGCCGTTCTCGACCGCACCCGGGAACTGAAACTCCAGAACCATATCCTCGACCTGTCCCGTGCCGTGCTGGAAACCCTGCCCTTCCCCGTTCTCGGCATCAGCAGTGAAGGGCTTGTGGCCGTTGCCAACGAAAGTGCCATACGTCTTTTTGCCCATAAACCCGGCTTTGCCATCGGTACTCCCGCAGCCCTTTCCTTTCCGGAGTCCATCACCAAAGCCATCACCTGGGTCATGGAAAAAAATCAGCCCCACAGCCTCAGTCTGCCTGAGGACGCTACGGAACTCACCATCACTCCCCTGGGGGGACGGTTCCGGGGCGCGGGTGCTGTACTGATCTTCATTCCCCCCCATCCCCTGTCATAAAGGAGCCTTCTATGCGCATTCTCATTGTGGAAGATGACCCCGTCAGCCTTATGGTTATGGAAAAAAACCTCAAACGTTTCGGAACCTGTGACCTTGCGGAAAACGGCGCCCTGGGCCTCAAGGCCTTCTGTAAAGCCCACGAGGAAGGCCAGCCCTACCAGCTCATCACCCTGGACATCATGATGCCTGAACTGGACGGCCAGAGCCTGCTTCAGGAAATCCGGCGTCTGGAAACCGACTGGGGGATCTACGGGCTTGCCGGAGTCAAAATCATCATGACCACAGCTCTGGACGACAAGGAAAATATCCTCGAAGCCTTCAACTCCCAGTGCGAAGGCTACCTCACCAAGCCCATACAGCGGGAAAAGCTGATCCGCATGATAGCGGATCTCGGGCTTTGAAAAAAAACGGGGAGGCTTTCTTGATCCCTCAGGAACCAAAAAACCTCCCCTGACCCTCTGCCCCCCTCTGACCCGGTGAAACCCTGGTCTCAGAAGGTAATAACCCGATCCGCCACCTCCAGACTGGTAACAATGTCCAGCATGTTGGTGCTGGTTCCCACAGCCCTTTTCTCCGTCAGGCCATAGTGGGCAAGACAGGTACCGCAGACCAGAATCCCCACCCCCCGGGATTCCAGAGCCTTGAGGGATTCCAGGGACGCAGCACCTTCCACCGTAAGGGCCACGCCCTCATTCACACAGACAATGCGCCACAGGGATTCTCCCATTTCCAGAAGGGTCGTGATGAAATTTTTCATCAGCCCCGTACCCAGCACAGGATCCCCCCTGCCAATGCGGTCATTGGCCAGCATCACCAGAATCTTCCGGCCCGCCACCTCCCCTGACCTTTCCCCGTCAGCCACAGGCTTCAGGTCTGCCCTCTGGTCTTCCGTGCAGATACGGAGATCCGGCGCCCTGCCCGTCAGGGTACAGGAAAACCCCGCATTCTCCAGAAATCTGCGTACATTCTCCGCTGCCGTCATGTTGTCCACCAACACGCAGAACCCGTCCTGCCCCCCCCCTTCCGCAAGAAAATTCCGGGTCATCAACACGGGCTGGGGACAGCTCTGTCTCCGGCAATCCAACTCTTTCATGGGCTTTCCTCCTACCCTTTTTCTGATTACCCTCTTGTTCCAGCGCAGGAACGAAGATGCAATGCTGCGCCGCTAAACTGCAAGACGGTTCATCTGCCGGACATGATGCCGGAAACCTGCACAATCATGGCCACAGACCCGTCTCCCATGAGGGCACCCCCTGCAAAATAATTCCGGTTCATATGCAGACCCTGAATCTCCTTCAGCACCATTTTCTGCACCCCTTCGATGGCATCCACATGCACGGCAATCCTGCCGCCTTCGCTTTCCACCACCACAACAATGCCTTCGGGAAGATCCGCCTCCCTGTTTTCTTCTTCCTCCGGATGAAAACATTCCGTGAGCCTGCGCACCCGCAGCCAGTTCCCCCTGTCCTGCACACAACGGCCCCGACGGGGAATAATAACCACCTCACCGGGAACCGGAGAAAAACAGCGGACAATGCTTTCCATGGGAAAGATATAACGGGTACCTTCAATCACCACAATGAAGCCGGTAAGGATCTGGGTGTTCACCGTTCTCGGAAGACGGATTTCAAAAACAGATCCCCGGTCTTTTTCCGTTGTTACGGAAATACGGCCCCCCATCTGTTCAATGGCGGTTTTAACCACATCCATGCCCACACCCCGGCCGGAAATATCCGTCACCTCCTCCGCCGTGGAAACCCCGGAGCGGAACAGAAGGGACACCAGGGCCTCTTCCGAAAGCGTTTCATCGGGAGAGATCAGCCCAAGCTCCAGAGATTTCAGTCTCAGGGCATCAAGGTTTAAGCCCCTGCCGTCATCCTTTACCGTCAGCAGCACATCTTCTCCGGCTTCGGAAGCTTCGATACGGATCACGCCCTTTTCAGGCTTTCCCTTCAGAAGCCTCTCTTCGGGTTTTTCAATACCATGGTCTGCGGCATTGCGTACCATATGGGTCAAAGGGGCCTCAAAGGTGTCAATGAGACTCTTGTCCACCAGAATCTCTCCACCCAGCACCAGGGTTTCAATATTTTTTCCGCTGGCCGTGGCCACATCCCGGACAAGACGGGGGGTACGCTGCAAAAGCGTTTTCATGGGCACCTTGCGGATGGCCATGATGCTGTTCTGAAGGGCCATGGAAAGGTTACCGAAGGACTCATTGGTACGGCGCAGTTCCATGGCCGCCCCATGGGCCGCAGGAATGGCCGTAATTCTGGACTGAAGGTGACGGTACATCTCCCCCAGGGTCACAAGATCCCCCACATAGGATAAAAAGGCATCAATGCGTTCTTCCGGAATACGCATGGTTTTACCCGATGCATCCGAAGGAGACGAAGGGGATGTCCGGGGCTGGCCTGGATCCAGAGGTTCCAGACCCTCTTCTGCTGATTTTTCCGCTTTCTCCGGTTTTTTTTCGATGGGATTTGCAGGTCTTTCATCCATCCGGATACAAGCGGCTTCCATGTCCTCAAGGTGGCCCAGAAGGGATTCCCTCGAGATGGGGTCTCCAAGGCCAATACTGCGAACCAGCAGGGGAATTTCATCCAGTGCCTTCCCTATATGGGCCTTTGCCTCTTCATTATCTGCATTCTCCAGACAGGCCGTAAAAAGCGCGAAAAGCTTTTCGCCATCCGGCTCTTCATGGCTGTTTTCCAGCATGCCCTTAATTTCATGGATAACCGTGGGAGGATTGCTGTCTGCCGCATCCCCCACCACCTGGGGACTGTCCGCAGCAGCCCTGGCTGTCCCCTTGTCCAGCACAGCCCTGCCTGCGGAGCTGAATCCCGCAAGCTCTCTTGCCGTTTCCATGGCAGAGGGATGACCATCAAGCTGATCCATGAGTTTTCGCCACAGCATGCTTTCACTGGCTTCTTCGCCTTCGGCTGCACGGAGAACGGCATGGACAAGAGCTTCAAAGGAAGAGCCGTCCTGAACTTCTCCTTCACCCCTTCGCGCCCGTTTCAGCATAGATATCAGGCCGTCGGAGCCCCGGAGCAGAACATCCGTGATCCCCGCAGTGACGGCAACCCCGCCTTTACGGATACGGTCGAGAAGGGTTTCCAGTTCATGGGCCAGCACCTTGGTCTGCATCAGGCCGAAAAAGGCGGCATTGCCCTTGATGGAATGGATGGGCCTGAAAATGGCCCCCATGATGTCCTGATTGTCCGGATCCGCCTCAAGGCGCACAAAAAGATCGGAGATCTGCCCCATGGCATCCAGGGCCTCATCAATGAATTCCGCATGCAGTTCCGGATCAATGCCCATTTCTGAAAAATTCATGACCGACCTCCAGAGCTGGCGGATTTCATGCCCGTAAGTTCTCTGAATTTCCGCACCCAGCGGGCCTGAGCGGCGATGGCTGTCTGAACGGCATCCTCCAGCTCACCGAGATCATTGAGGGGCTTAAAGATACAGGTATCCGCCTGATTGCGCATACAGGCCAGGGCATTTTCCAGGGTCACGTAGCCCGTAATCATGATGATACGCACCATGGGATACTGCCTGCGGATTTCCCGGAGAAGGGAGACCCCATCCATTTCCGGCATCATGATGTCGCTTACCACCACATCCACCCGCTTTTTCTGCAAAACCGCCAGGGCATCCAGCCCATGCTCCGCAGTGAGCACCTCATACCCGATCAAACGGAAATGACGGCTCAGCATGTCCCGGATTTCCTTTTCGTCATCAACGATCAGAAGGTTTCCTCTCATGGTCTTCTCCTTAAATGAAGGGGCTGGTCTGGGGGCTGGCTGGATTCAGGGGCAGATGAAAGGTAAACACAGCGCCACCCTCCGCAGCGTTGGCGGCATGGAGTCCGCCGCCATGTTCCTCAAGGATGTCCTTGATGATGGTAAGGCCAAGGCCCGTACCTTCTCCTGCTTTTTTGGTGGTAAAAAAGGGCTTGAAAATCTTCGGAAGCAGATCCTCAGGAATACCCGGCCCCCTGTCTTTGATGTCAACCTGCACCATATTCCCCTTTACGGAAGCCCGTATCCGGATTTCACCGGAAGAGGATTCCCCCATGGCATGAATGGCATTGGTGATGAGATTGATGAAAACCTGCTCGATCTGCTGGCTGTGGACAAAAACTTCGGGAAGGGTATCCGGAACCTCCACATGGATCATGATGTGGGGCTTCATGATGTTCCGGCAAAATTCCAGGGACTGCTCCAGGATATCCTGGATACGGCAGACCGTTTTCTCTCCTGTCCCCCGATGGGCGTAAAGCTTCAGGCCTTTAACAATCTGGGTGATCCGGCTGACCCCTTTGAGAATCCCCCCGAGCATGGCCGGGGTTTCCTCCAGAATGAAGGCAATCTGGGGATCGTCTTCCGGGAGGACATTCCTTGCTTTCAGATTCTGGATCAGAATTTCCCACGCCCGTTGCAGGGTCTGGGCATTGCCGGAAATGAAGGTGGCCGGATTGTTGATTTCGTGGGCCATGCCCGCTGAAAGAACACCGAGCGTGGCCATGCGGTCGGCATGAATCAGCTGCCTGGCCCTGGCTTCGGCCAGAGCCTCCATTTCCCGTGCATGACCTGCAAGAGCCTTCTGCATCCGCAGCATGCGTTCTCCTACACGGATTCTGGCCAGAAGCTCCTGAGGGCCATAAGGCTTTGAGAGATAATCATCGGCGCCGCTTTCAAGGCCCTGCACCAGGCTTTCCGCATCGTTTCTGGATGTCAGCATGAGGATGTAGACAGGACGATCCGTGGGGTTTTTACGGATTTCCTTGACAACCTCAAGGCCGCTCAGGCCGGGCATCATCCAGTCCAGAACGGCAAGACAGGGAGAATCCGGCTTCCGGAGCGCATCCAGGGCTTCCGTTCCATCCCGCGTAACAAGAACGTCGTAGCCATGCTTTTCCAGAACAGCAGTAAGGATGGTTCTGGAGACATTGTCATCATCGGCTATGAGTATGCGCATGGTGTGCTCTTTCATGGTGGGAAGAAAGGGGAAGGACAGGCACAAGGGCTGGCCCCTTACACGGGTTTCTCACTTTTTACTGTCCAGAGAAAATACCTGATCCACAGCCTTTTTAAGCTCTTCCCAGGCATGTTCAAGATCCGGCATCAGCCCTTTTACCGCATCCAGACTTCCGGATCCGGCATGTTTTTCCATGTCACCTGCCAGGGAAGAAAAGGATGCTGCATGGATGTTGGCAGTTTTCCCCTTGAGGGTATGGGTCAAGAGGTGCACATTGGGAAGATCATTGACATCCAGCGCTGTTTTCAGATCTTCCATGCGCTGGGGAAGGCTTTCCATACAGAGGGATAAAATTTTATGAACGATTGCCCGGTCATTCATGAACCGTTTCAGGAATGCCCCATAATCAAAAATCAAAGGATCTGTATCCGTGGTACTGGCAATCTCTTCCGGTAACTTTACGGTATGCTGTGTATGTAAAGACCTTTTTTCTTTGCCATTACTTAAGGGAAGCCATTTTTTCAGTATCCGGGCCAGATCCATCAGCTCCACAGGTTTTGAGATGAAATCATCCATGCCTGCTTCAAGGCAGCGATCCCTGTCCTGCTGCATGGCTGCGGCGGTCATGGCGATGATGGGAAGCTTGTGCGGCAAGCTTGTTGCGGATGTTTTTTCTCTTGTATTTTCAGTAAAAGCCAGACGGTCAGCCTCAAGTATCCGGATTTTTTCTGTGGCTTGAAGCCCATCCATTTCCGGCATCATGACGTCCATGAAAATCAGGTCGTAGGCATTGCTTTCAAAGGCACGGATGGCTTTATGGCCGGTATCGGCAATGTCTGCACCAAGGCCGAGTTTCTGCAGAAGACCAAGGGCCACTTCCTGATTGGTGGTATTGTCTTCCGCAAGGAGAATGCGGCCGGAAAACTGAGGCAGTTCTGATCGTGCCGGGTCTTCGGTCTTTTTCACCGAAGGTTGAAAGGAAAGCCTGTTTCCACCTGCGATAACAGATGGAAGCACATGGAAAAGATCCGACTGGCGCAGGGGTTTGCTGATGCAGGCTGAAAAACCTGACTGTTCTTCCTCGGTGCTGCATGGCTGGTCAAGGGGGCTGAGCAGCACAAGGGAAAGATCCTTAAAACGGCTATCTTCTTTTATTTTTTTACCAAGAACCATGCCATCCGTATCCGGCATATCCCTGTCAATGAGGGCAAGGGAAAAAGGGGGTTTTCTATCGTGGAATGCGTTTAGCAAAGCAAAGGCTTCTTTACCATCTGCTGCCGTTTCCGGTTGAAAACCTATATTTTTCAGTTGTTTTGAAAGAAACTTCCGGCTGCTGGCATTATCGTCCACCACAAGGACATGACGTCCTTTAAGGGTTTCAGAAATCTCTGGTCTGCTTTCATTGTTCTCTGAGTCGAGACCAAACCGGGCTGTAAACCAGAAGGTTGAGCCTTCACCCTCCACACTTTCCACCCCTGTTTCGCCATCCATCATGGCGGCAAGCTGTCTGCATATGGCAAGCCCGAGTCCTGTACCGCCGAATTTTCTGCTGACGGATGCATCGATCTGGCTGAAGGCATTAAAGAGCATATTCTTTCTGTCTTCCGGAATACCGATGCCCGTATCCCTGATCTGAAAACGGAGCTGCACCTCATCTTTATCCATGTTTTCCATAGAAATATGGATCAGAATCTCTCCCTTCTCCGTGAATTTCAGCGCATTGCCCGTAAGGTTGATCAGTATCTGACGCAGCCTGCCGGGATCCCCAAGGATGTGAAAAGGGACATCCGCCTCAAGAAAGACAATGAACTCAAGGCCTTGCTGGCTGGCTTTGAGGGCGATGCTGTCCACAAAATCATCCATCAGGGTCTGAAGATCAAAGGCCATGGTTTCCAGTGTCAGTTTGCCGGCTTCGATTTTGGAAAAATCCAGTATATCGTTGATAATATCCAGCAGTGCTTTGCCGCTGGACTGTATGGTTTCGGCATAGCGTCGCTGATTTCCGTCAAGGTTTGTATCCATCAGGAGACCGGCCATGCCGATGACACCATTCATGGGGGTGCGGATTTCATGGCTCATGTTGGCCAGAAACTGGGATTTGGATAAACTGGCGAGTTCTGCCTTGAGGGCCATATCGTTGGCCCTTTCTATGGCTTCTTCCAGCTTTCTGTTCATATCCAGCAGTTCTTCTTCATTGTTTTTGCGTTCTGTGATGTCCTGATGGGTACCCTGCATCATCAGAGGCTGACCATCATCCGTCCATACGGAGACCTTGCCCCTGTCCAGTACCCAGACCCAGTGCCCGGCCCGGTGCTGCATTCTGGATTCAATTTTATAATAGGGAAGTTTGCCGCTGAAATGGCCTTGCAGCGCTGTTTCGCTTGCTTCAAGGTCTTCGGGATGGGCGAAGCGCATCCAGGTTTCAATGGTTGTGGGAGATATTTCTTTCAGTGTAAAGCCTACGATTTCGGCCCATCTCTCGTTGAATACGGTTTCACCGGTCTGTACATTCCATTCCCAGGTTCCCACATTGGTGCCTTCTATGATGGCTGAAAGGCGGCGCTGTTCCTTAATGAGGGTTTCTTCCATTTCTTTCAGCCGGGTCTGGTCAAACATGTATCCACGGATCAGGGTTACTTCGCCCTTTTCGTTCCGGATAAGGTTGGTGAAATCATAAAACCAGCGATACTCTCCGTTTTTGACACGCAGGCGGTAGGACTGTTCATAGACATCCCTATGATTTTTGATATTCCCGGAGACCTCGCATGAAATCCGTTCAACGTCTTCGGGATGGATCAGGGAGGCAAATCTGAAGCCTGGGCGGGTAAGCTCTTCCGCAGAATATCCGAGGATGTCTTTCACGTTGTCTGAAACCCGATATATGGGCCAGTTTTCCTCAGCACCCCATACAATGGTAAAAACAGGTCCTGCTGAAAAAAGATTCCTTTCCTCTTTCATCGTTTCCATTTGCAGGGACAGGTTTTTTCGCATGGTATCAAAGGCAAGGCTGAGGGAACCAAGTTCCTTTATGCCGGATGGGAGCAGCGGGGCCTGAAGGTCTCCCGATGCCATTCTTTCCGCAGCTTTGGAAAGGCGGGCTGCACTGGCTGAAAAGATGCGAGAAAAGAAAAAGGCAAGGAGGCTTCCCATGAACAACACCGCAAGGCCTGCCACGGAAGCGGTTATTACGGATTGTCTGATCAGGGTGTCAGAATCCCCCATCTGCAGACTGGCCCCGAACATGTAGATTCTGTTCTGGATGTCCCTGCGGGGTATCAGCACCATGCGGCCCGTTCCCCATTCATTGTCAAAGGATGAAAAGACCGGTTGCATGCCGGATTTAAGTACTGGTGAAAAGACTTCCGGATCCTGGTGAATGTCAAAAAAACCGGCACTCCGTGACAGAGGATCACTCAGATCCGGACTTGTGGCCGAGGTGAAAACAATCCGGTTTTCGTCCAGCACAAGCACGCTCCAGAGAGATTGCAGCCCAAGGCGTCGGCAGAGGTCATTGTTTCTTTCTGTAATACCTTGGTACGTTTCCGATGATATGGATGTCTCGTCGAAAAGCCTGTTGTGGTAGTCTGGCCCCAGTGTTTCCCGTAAAAACTCTGCTGCAACAAGAAGGCTGCTGTCTGCCTTTGCGATGCCATCTTTTTTTCGGGTTTCAATCAGAATTGCTGTGAAGAGCAGAGAGAGGCTGATAACAACAATAAAAAGGCTTGTCATCAGTCCGGAAAAAGTGCTTATCCCTGTGGATTGCTGCATGGGAGAGTGCCGCAGGTCTCTGCCCTTGCTTTGTTTGTTTCTGATCATAAGCGTCTTATCGCCCCGAGACTGAATGCATGTGCCATGAAGCCCGGAAACGGTGCAAGAAATAAGGGGCAGGCCCTCTTCCCCCATTCAACTGAAATCCCTCACCGCCACAGGCAGAAAATTCGAAAAAACCTACCTTCTGAGAAGGGATTTACTTAACCTTTTTTGACAAAGTTCATTTTTGGGTTGGCATATCGCCTGTCCAGTGGAATCGTTTCCAAGCCTTTCAATGCACATCTGGTAAAACATATCGCAGTCGCTTTGCTTCTTCGGAGACTCCGGAGGCTGGAGCCATGAACAGCCAGTGGGGCCGCCGCATAAAAGAAAGCAATTCGTGTCGTCATGATACATTTCCATGCAAGTACAATAGCATACAGATCCTTCTGCCCATATCCCGGATGGGGTACTCATCAAAAGAACAATCAGGCCGACCAGAATGCTCCTTACCAGTTTTATCATCCAGCTACGGGTCATCACATCCCCTCCTTTTTTTAGGCCTGACCCCCGGCATTTGAATTACCAGTCCTCTTACAATACCACGGTCATACCCTTGAAAATTTTATTTTATGAACATACCCTGAAAAATCAAAAAATAAAACGAGTAAATGGACTGCCCTCTTTTACTCTTATCCGGCAACTTTTTTACCATGCGGGGTTTTCACAAAATGAAGCAGGAAAAGACAAGTACAGGCTGGAGGATTAAAGCAATTCCGTACAGAGATCCGTTTCAACCCATGGAAACGAACTGGTGGGCTGTTGGTGGATCGCTATGTTTTATTTCTGGTATCGTACTGTTTTTCCTGTATAAGAAACAGTTATGGTTGTTTTTTGGCGGGGCTGGCTTTCTGATTGGTCTGCTTGCACTACTGCTCAAAGCCAGATGGATCCGACGGAATTGGAAACGCATCCAGGCGAAGTGCATCGATCAGGAAATACGGCAGGTTTATGCCCCCGCTCCAAACAGGGGCAAGACCTGGTGCTTCCAAATCCTCTGTGAATTTGAACTTGATGGCTGTACCTACCTCGTTACGCCAATATACTGGCGGTCGTTCGTTACAGAAACTGGTGTGTCCCAATTTCTGGCCGGAGCTATCTCGCCGGAAGGCTTGTGTGAGTTGCACGTCAACCCCAACAATCCTCTTCAAACGGAACTGATAGGGAAAAGAAAACAGAGATAAAAAAGGCAGCTCCTCCTGAAAAAGTAGGCAGACTCCTTTTTTCTGTACGGCAGTAAAGGCTTGCACCGGCTGGGATAGTGGACTATGACTTCAGCATTGTTTTTTATCAAAGGCCGTAGCAGAAAAGGCAGGGAGGAGTTCTCGCTTTTTCACTGAGATATTTTCAGAAAGTCCTTGATAAGGAGATTAAAATGAAAAAAGTGGTTATCGCTGTCACACTGGTTTTCGCACTGTATTTTTCCATTATGGCTGCATATGCAGAAGATACCACCATCATTATTTCTACCGAAGAATGGGAATATGCCACGAATAAAGATGGAACAGGGTTATACTGGGATATTTTCAGGGCAGTTTATGAACCTGAAGGATACAAGATTAAACCTCAGATAAGATCTTATGTGGGATCAATCAATCTTCTGAAAGAAAAGAAAGTTGATGTCATGGTAGGCGCATATATTGATGAAATAGAAAATGGGGTGTATCCCAAAAATCATTTTGCTGTGGATATTGTTCAGGCGATATATCAAAATAGTGCTAACTACGAGTGGAATGGAGCAGAAACACTTAAGGGAAAGAAGGTTGGGTGGATAGAAGGATATTCATATGATGACTATTTGCCCAAGGATATAAGCCAAAATTTCCAAATAAGAACGCTTAAGAACAGGGAAGCGGCCTTTCGCCTGCTAAGTAAAAATCAAATTGATTTTTACTTAGATGCTTTAAGTGATTTAAGTCATTTTTTGGATAAAAACCCTAGCTATAACCCAGTAGACTACACAAGAAAAACGGTATTAGAACTCAAACTTTATGTTGTCTTTAGTGATAATGACAAAGGAAAAAAACTCGCTGAAATTTTTGATAAAAGATTTTCTGAACTTTTAGAACAAGGAAAAATTAAAAAAATATACGATAAATATACGGCAGCTAATTTCACATATCCATCAGATTTTAAGTAAAAAGCCCCGGTAAATATCAAGATAGATGTCACCTGAAGCCTGATTTTTTCAGGCAGCTTCAAGGCAGGACTTCTTTGCCGAAAGCCGCTTCGTTACTGGAAAATCAGGCACAAAAAAAGCTCCCTTTCGGGAGCTTTTTCTTAAATTCTGGTGGGCCCACCTGCTTTTGAAGTGATCCCTATCTATATAATTTTACTAAAAAAAATAAAACCGTTTTTCTGGGGTACTATCAGGGTACTATCAAAAACAAAAACGGCCTCTATACTGCCTTATCACTTCTGCTGCCTGAGGGACTGGACAAAGGCTTCGTGATGAACTTCCGGGTTCAGCACACAGACTGTTCTGAGGACATTGTTCACGGAAACCACCATATCCTGATGAAGCTGGCTTAAGGTACCAAGGCTTGCCAGCAGATCATTCACTTCCCGGACAAGGTGCCGTGCAAGGAGGATCTGATCGTCATGGCCATGGAGGATGGCTGCGGGAACGACAGCACCGTAGCGGCCTGTTTTGCGGATGGCGGGGAGCACTTCCGAGGCCACCCAGTTGGTGAACTCTTCGGCGGCGGGTTTATTCGAACGAAAGGCCAGCTTGTAGAGGGCGGGTTCGTTGATGAGAATGAACTCTTTTTCCTGCTCTCCGTATTCACCGTGCTGGTTTTTGAGGGTGGTCAGGAAACTCCTGACCACCCTCCAGTTTTCAGGAATAGCCGTTAATGATTGGCTTCCTGTCCAAGAAATATCCAGGGCGGCAAAAACGTCTTTGGCCACAAACCACGTTTCCCCAGCCTCCGTTACTGTTCTGATTGTGTGGTTTTGGAAATCAAAATCGATGGTGGGCTGATTGTTTTTCATGGCAAACCTCCGTGAGTAGGGTTTTTCCGCCATCCTACATGTCAAAATAGGGTAGGCGGGGCTATACGGGTTGACATACCGGACTCACGGCTCCCGGCGCTTCCGAAGAAGCCCACGTATAGCCCCGCCATAAGGGTAAGCAGGGGCGCAAAAAAAGCGCCTAGCTTTTCTCTGTATGATGGGCGCTGAACGCCGTGATGTTTCGGGATGTCAAGCCCGGCTGTGGTTTTTTGCCGCAGCATGAAAACGATACCCAGCCTGGAATGGAATGTCAAGATGCTGGTGCGGATGATAGCGAAAAGGAAAGAATTGCGGTGGCAGCAGTAAAAGGCTTGCCATGGGAAACGGGATCAGATATGGAAAATGCATCGTTTTTTCAGAAGGGACGGGCATGACAGAACACTGGCCTTGCTGAAGTTTTGGGTGTCCACCCCTGAGAGGAAAGCGTTTTGCCGATTTTCCATGTTTTGGGCTTTAATAGCGGGATAAATGGAAAATAGGGGTTTACCTGTGATAAACGGACGAAACCGTGGTGACAGATTCCACTTTTCCCCTTTAATACGAGAATAAACGGAAATTTTTCCAGATATAGGGACGGATAACATGGAAAATTTCCACTTATTGCACTGTTAGCGGTCATGTGCAATTCAACATATACGTAAAAAAATTTGAGGTGGTAGAATGTATATCAGTTCTTTGAGAATAAGGAATTTTCGAAATTTCTTAAGCTCAAAATTCTCATTCACGAAAGGAGTCAACACTATTTTAGGTGAAAACGGCTCAGGAAAAACTAATGCTCTTTTCGCCTTAAGGTTATTGCTTGATGAATCTTTGCCTCGAAACATTATCAAGTTACGAGAAAGCGACTTCTGCCGAAACCTAACTGATTGGAGAGGTCACTGGATTGTAACCGCCATTGACTTTGATGATCTGTCATCTCATGAGGGTTGTCAAATGTTGAAACACGATGCTGGGCACATGGATGACAGCGAAAAAGGCACATTAACTTATTATTTCCGGCCATGCTTGAAAGTTAGGCAGTCCTTATTCGAAGCTAGCGGTGACACAGCTTTAGCACAGCAGGTTATCGATGAAATTAGCATTGACGACTATGAGCCAGTATTTACAGGAAGAGCCAACGCTGATTTTCTTTGTAATGATACATATACCAAGTTAGTTGGTGATTTTGAAAACTTTGTATTCCCAGATCCAAGCGACAAAGATTTTAAGGCGTATGGGGTAAAGCTTTCCCCTCTTCATGAAGAGGTTTCTTTCACCTTTGTTAAAGCTTTACGAGACGTTGTTTCAGACCTTAAAAATTATCGAAAAAGTCCTCTAATAGCGTTGCTAAAAGGGCTAAAATCAGAAATATCCGACGACGAATCCGAAAATATCACAACGCTCGTATCTGATATTAATAACGCTATTTCTGAACTAGATGAAATCAAACAAGTATCCAGTGGTATTCAAAATACTTTACATAAAACGGTGGGTTACACATTCTCCCCAATCATTGACATTGAATCATCGCTTCCAAGTGAGCTGGATAAGCTTTTGCAAAAGCTATCATTAACCGTTGGTGACAACTATGTTGACGGGTATAGCGGTGATCTAAATGAACTCAGCCTTGGTGGTGCAAATTTAATCTATGTTGCACTTAAGCTTCTTGAATATGAGCGTAAACAAGAGGCTGATAAAGCAGCACAGTTTTTAGTAATAGAAGAGCCGGAAGCACATATACACACTCACATTCAAAAAACACTATTTGAAAACCATGCTATCAACAAAACGCAGGTTTTCTTATCTACGCACTCGACTCACATTTCATCTGTGGCAAAAATATCCGAAATGAATATACTCGGATTAAATGAAAACCGAGTTGACGTTTTCCAGCCAGCGACCAACCTAAACTATATAGAATGTGGCCGCATAGAAAGATACTTAAATGCAACTCGTTCAACACTTCTTTTTGCTAAGGGGGTAATTTTAGTCGAAGGGGATGCTGAGCTTATACTCATTCCAGCATTGGTCAAAAGGGTTTTAGGTGTTTCATTGGATGAATTGGGCATAAGCTTAATAAGCATGGATAGTGCTTTTTTTGAGCACATATCTAACTTGTTTCACCCGGACAGAATATGTAAAAACTGTTCAATAATTACAGACTTAGATACCTCCATAGCTAAGCTTCCAGCAGACAAAGCAGAAGACAATGAATACTTACGCTCTTGCAGAAATTCTCAAGAATCCGGAGTTATAAGGAAAAATAAACTCGATAAGCATATTAAGAATAATGACTGTATTGAAGTTTTTTATGCAAAACATACTTTTGAAGTGGATTTTTTAATCGCAGATAATTTCGTTGAAGCAATAGAAGTTCTTAATTCAATATACGACAAACAGGCTTATATAGATAAGTCAACTGCATTGTTAAAAGACGCGAATGTTGAAGTTTATGGAAAGGAAATTCTTCGACTTGCAAGCAAGGTAGGCAAAGGTTGGTTAGCACTGTTGGTTTCTGAGTGTGTTTCTTCCGAAACTTTCATTCCCAGATACATACTAGATGCAATAGCATTTTCGTGTGGTCACAAACTCAGCCCTCAAGTCCTATATAAAATGTGCACTTATAGGCTTGCTAATCCAATGCCAGTATTTGATGATAAAGATAAGCCTATACAATTTTTTACTGATAATCATACTGATATTAACGCTTGTATTGCTGAATTTACAAAACAATGTCCTGACGATGATTTATCCCATCTAATTTGTTTATTGGACAGGTAGATATGAAATTAAGCGTCGAACAGCAAGCGGCTGTGAACTGTAATGGAAATGCTTACATAACGGCCTGCCCTGGAAGTGGAAAAACTATGGCACTAACGGCACGTGTAGCGAAAGGTGTTCAGGAATTACAGCATCGTAACAACAAAGTACTTGCCGTAACCTTCACAAACAGAGCTGCTGCTGAGATTGAAGCAAGACTTGAAGAAAATTACACCATTGAAAGTGGGAGTGTATGGGCTGGGACAATACATTCATTTGCTTTAGAGTGGATCATTAAACCATATGCAGCCTACTTACCGGCTTTGAATCCTGGATACTCAATTGCAGACGCGTATGAAACTCGAAAAATTCTAAATAAGCTCAAAGCAGACAAAGGGTTAAGAATATTCGATAACATAAATACTGCTTATAATCGCCAAGGTGTAGTTGAAAACACCGATACACGTGCAAAAGAAGTAGTGAAAGAATACCGAAAGATACTCAGTTCCCAGAAGAAAATTGATTTTGACCAGTCGCTATATTTTGCCTTTCAGTTATTGGATTCTAACCCTGAAATCGCAAAAACACTAAGTGCTATATTTAAGCTGATTTGTGTTGATGAAGTTCAAGATACCCAAGACCTTCAGTATGCGATTTTGTCTAAAATATTCAACGGAGCTCAACACAAACCTAAGTTGTTTATCGTTGGTGACTCTAACCAAGCTATCTACGGAGGAATTGGAGGAAAATCACTATCTCTTGTGGAGTTAAACAGTGAATTTATAGGTGGCAACATTAATCACTATACATTCAGTGATAATTATCGTTCAACACAGCGGCTTATAGACTACTTCTCTGCTTTTCGAGGTGTTCATGGTGGTGTTTCAAAAGCACCACACAAAAATGACCTAGGGATAATTAGTTTTTACAACCAAAACGTTGATAAAGATAACTTAGCACAAGAGATAGCGAACTTAATAAGGAACGAGTTAAACGATGGCTCAAGTGAAAGTGATATTTGTGTAATTGCACCTCAGTGGGCACCAATAAGGTCAATGACTAAAAAGCTTATTACGCTTCTTCCAAATGTAATGTTTGACGCCCCAGCTTTATCCCCCTTTTATGGTCAGCAAGATAATTTTTGGCTAATTGTTTCAAAGATAGCTTTAACTGAACCGTCAGGACGATTGCTTAGTGTCCGAATTAGATGGGCAAGTGAAATATTAGGTTACTTATCGGATGCTCATCATAAAATTACTGAAATATCACCTAAAAAGCTTCTTAGAATTATCAACTCATTTCAAAGTGATACATTGGTTGGAACTGAATATCTAAAAGAATGTTTTGAGTTTATGTTGGACGAGTTGAACATTGATTTAGATGACGATAAATTACTTCAAGAACAATTTGAAATATTTTTCGAAAAATCTACTTCAAATATTGAAAATAACAGTGGTCAGTATGAAAACACTATAGTCGCATTAAAAAGCTTCTTTAAGGAGTCGACAGGGATTGTTGTTAACTCTTGTCACGGTGTTAAAGGTGAGGAATATAAAACTGTTATAGCCTTTGGTCTACTCAAAGGCTTCATTCCTCACTGGAGCGATATCATTAATCAACCAGTTCAAATTGGCCATGATGCAGAATCAAAAATGCTCTATGTAATCGCTTCCAGAGCCAAGGAGAAATTATATTTGTTTTCGGAATATGGCCGCAGAACTCAGACAGGAAACCCTTATGAAACTTCTAACCTGTTGAATAGGTATAAATATCAGTATGACTAAGACCTTTGCCAATAAAAAAAGACGGGGCAAACGGACTGCGAAGTGTTTCGTCAGCCAGCGCCTCGCGCTAACAAAAAAATGCAGGGGACGCAAAAAGCCGCGCCCCTGATTTTAGGCGTTAGCTGAGAAGGAAACGCAACCATGCAAACATTTCTTGATCGGACACTACCAATATTGGGACAGGAAGGAATCGATGCGCTTTCGAGCCCTCTGATCGCCTTTGCCGGACTCGGTGGGGTCGGCGGAGGCGCTTTTTTGAATTTAGTCCGCTGTGGGGTGAAGCGGTTTCGATTGTCTGAAAACGGCGTCTTTGATCCACCCGATATGAATAGGCAGGCGGCAGCTTTCGCCTCTACCCTCGGCCAGCCCAAAATAACAGTCTACGAACGGCTTGCTCGCGAGATCAATCCAGATGTTGAGCTCGAGTTGTTTCCCGAAGGAACACTGGTCGATAATCTTGAGCGATTCCTCAACGGCTGTGATGTCCATGTGGGTGTGATTGACGTCGAAAAGGGCGCCGATGTTAAAGCCATGACTCCGGAGTTGCTCAGACGGTTTAACATCCCCCTTTTTACGGCCGGGGCGTTTGGATTCGGCGCCCTCTTGGTTGCCCATCACCCTAAAAGCATGATGCCTGATGAATTCTGGGGGCTTTTGAAGAAGAAATCTGACGGAGAAGGGCTTTTTCCGTCCTTCATTATGGATAAGTTCGAGCCCAATATCATAAAGCGGATAGAGAACGCTGCAACAATGGGTAAGATGGCTACTACAAGTATCGGGGGAGCTCTATCAGGAGCCCTTCTCGCATCGGAAGTGCTGGCATATCTTCTTCGGGGTACGGATCTCGTGAATCGTGAAATTACTTTTGCTCCGAAATTTGTCGTGATCGATCTCTTGAAAGCGGTCATGGAAGTGGTGGATGCTACAGCGGAGTGAGATGGTAATTGACGGACAAGCAAGCAGATATGCGTTCTGAAAATGAGCAGCACGAGGAGTCGGGTTATTCCAGCTAAAACGTTGGCAGGAGGAATTGGAATGAACACCCGAAAAAGTTTTGCAAAAGTATTGATGGGAGTATGCGCATTGATATTAGCTGGATGCGCAAGCATCGTACACAAGGAGAATGCTGAAATGAACAGTCATACCACGTTTAACCACACAACAGGTCGCCTCGTCATGAGCGCCGACGCCGAGATTTACGTCGAGGAAATCGGGAACTCCGATGGCCCCGTCTTGCTCATGCTACATGGGGGTTTCGGAACCATTGAGGACTTCAACACTATTACGCCCACCCTTTCTCGTCATTTCAGACTGATCGGGATCGACAGCCGTGGACACGGACGGTCAAGCTTGGGAAGCACCAAACTTTCCTACAAAACGCTGACAGATGATCTTATGGCGGTAATCAATGTTCTTGATCTTCAGAAATTTAGCATATTTGGATTCAGCGACGGCGGCGTGGTGGCGTATCGGTATGCGGCAGGGAAGGATAATAGGCTCCAGAAAGTAGTAACGGTGGGTGCAAGCTGGGAAATGAACGAGAACGAACCCTGCTGGGAGATGATCTCCAGCATGACCGGCGAGGCATGGAAGGGCATGTTCCCAGCAAGCTACGATACCTATATGCATCTGAATCCTAAACCAGATTTCGATACGTTTTCCAGGAGTGTTGTCACCATGTGGACAGACCTGTCTACGAATGGGCATCCCGAGGAGAGCATGCGAGATATTGCCGCAGATATGTTAGTGATTCGCGGGGACAACGACTTCCTTACCAATCTTGAGAGTATGGCACGATTGAAATCCATGACCGAAAAAGTGAACTTCTTGAACGTTCCTCTTGCTGAACATGTGGCATTTGACGAGTCACCTGAGATCGTTCTTCGTGCAATGGGAAAGTTCTTGGGTGTTGAGTTGAAATAGGACTGCCAACCATGCCTTGCACTCGGATGGCAATTCGATTCCGCTGCGCTCCATTGCCACCGATGAAGGCCACGTAGCTTTCATAGGTTTATAGGTTTTTAATGAAAATTAATAAATATACAAATCAGCCTGACAACTCAATAATTTTAGATGATTGGATCGGAGATGTTCACTATATCGATTCATATCAATTTGATATTATAAAGACCAATGACATATCAATTGATGATTTAGCCTACATGATACTATCTTCAGATCCACCTAAATGGGAAAAGGTTTTGTCGCGTTTGCGAGATTCCATTGTTGGAATTTTCGGCTTAAAAACAGGTATGTCTTCGGATTCCCAAAAGGCAAGACGCGAGTTAACTCAGTATATGCCAGGTGATAAGATTGGTTTTTTCCCTGTGATTGATCGTTCAGAATCAGAAATTGTGATGGCGCTTAATGATAAACATTTGAGATTTCGAGTTTCTTTATTGGCGCACAACGGTCAAGGTTCAGACATATATTCTGTTTATATGACAACAATAGTTCAATTTCATAATATGTGGGGAAGAATCTATTTCTTTCCAGTTAAACCTTTTCATAAGATAATCGTAAAACAAAGTTTGAAAAGGTTTTTAAAACAGCACAATGAACTTATACCATTGTAAAGCTAACAAATAAGGATAGATCGTGTATGGAACGAACCACGATCTCATCCCGTGTTGAACCAGCCTCCCGCAGCGGCATCCGACAGGTCTCTATGATAAGAAAATAGCTTTTTGAGGAAGTGGCGTGTCCGGGGTCTGTCTGAAATGAAAAATTTTCTGAGGACGCAGAGGGGCAATGCCTGTTACAAGACTTCAAAAAAGCACTGTATTTTCATGTTTTTGCCACCTCTTCTATTTAGTTGATGCCTGTTTCATCCGGGCTTCAGAAGGAAGAAAAGAACCTTCATGGGAGCCTTGCAGCGGGGACAGGTGAAAGAAGCTCCTGGTACAGGTTTCAAGCTCTCAAGCTGGACATGCAGGACAGGCTGAACGAGAAAAAGGAGCTTTTTGGCATTGCTATGGAAAAATCCATAATCCCTGATCCTTCGAAAGCCCTTTGGCAGTACATGCTTAAGGATAAGACGAAGAAAATCCTCACCCTTCAGCGTCCTGTACTGAATGTTCCCCGTGTTTTCGGTGTACCGGAAGGTTCCCCTCCCCTCTTTGCTGGAAAGGATATTTTTTTCCGCTATCACTCCCCGGCAGAGATAGCGTGAGAGATATCGGATGGCGGGAAGGCCCTTCCCAACCCGCGTGCAGTGTACCACCCATTCCGGCCGGATCCCTGTCGGTACCGTCAGACTTTCTTTGCTCAGAGCATCAGGGAAGCGGGCATGAAAAACCTTTGCAAGGGCCTTTTCAGTGAAAAGATACTTCCGCTCTTTTTTCTTCCACTGTTTCCTGTTTTTATCAATTCCCCCTCCTGGAATTACCCCATGCAGGTGGGGATGATACTCAGGCTTTCTCGAATGGGTATGAAGCACCATGGTCATGCCAATGTCTGCTCCAGGGTTTTCCGGATTAAGGCCAAAATCTTTCAGTACACTGGACACACATGAAAAAAGAGGCTGTACACCGTTTTCTGATGCCGGTATGCAAGCTCTCTCAGTTCATAGGGAAGTGTGAGGGAAGTGTGAAAGTCACCATGAAATAATCAACCGGAACCAGTTTTTCCTGTTGACGTTCGATCCACTGACTGGCTTCATGGTGCTGGCACTGGGGGCAATTCCGATGCCCACAGGAAAGGAGCCGCCATTCCTGATGTCCACAGTCGGTACACTGGATAAAAAGCTCTCCGCAACTTCCGCTGCGGCACTCCCTGAATGGCTCCTGTTCCTGCTGGTTCATGGTACCCCCCTTCTCCAACGCGCTGTTGGGCTGCAATAGAAGGAGTGTACCTTGCCTGACTCTTTTCTGCTGCCAAGCGGCTGCGTTCAACAAGCCGCCCAAGCCGACGCCGACACGCACCGGTTTCACCAGCAAGGCAGCGGCGGCGAGGCTTGGCTCACCGTCAGACCTCAAGCATTGACAGGATGAAATGAAACTTGACAAGTGGGTTAAAAGGTTACTCAAATTGGTATTGGCAATCGCTATATTCTCATTTGCAATGGTCTTCTTTCTTACAGGAGGAAAGTTTTTTGCAAAATCTGGCATTTCAAACTGTGTCATTGTAAATAATGAAAAAGATTTCACAGGCGTTTGGCTGAAGCATTCTGAATCGCTTCTATATACTCGAAAACCAACTACCAAATGCATTGCAAAAGACAAACAAATCGATAAAGGAGACGGACCCAAAAAGGGTAAAGTCAGGTGGGCTGAATGTACATACGGCCCCGATTGTGATGAAGCAGGCATTTATTAGAGTTGCAGTTAAATCGTTCGATCTTGGGGTGAATCTATGATTCTTGATAATCTTGAAAAACTCAGTTCCTATTTTTTCTTGAATAGTAATTTCAAAAAAGCGTTTGATTTTCTCACCCGGCCAGATCTGAAAGATTTGCTGCCTGCAAAATATGAAATTGACGGAGAACATGTTTTTGCCATAATTGTAAATGATTTTGGCCAGAAAAAAGAAGAAGGGCTTCTGGAAGTACATCGCAGATACATTGACATACAATTTGTTTTGTCAGGTACTGATGAAATGGGATGGAAACCCAGGAAACTATGTGTTCGCCCAACGGGTGATTTTGACCAGGAAAATGATGCACAATTTTTCAAAGATGATCCAGATACCTGGATTTCCGTCCAGCCAGATTCGTATGCAATCTTTTTCCCGGAGGATGCACATATGGCTATGTTTTCACCCGCCAAAATCCATAAAGTCATTATCAAGGTCGCTGTTAAAAATGAATAATTATGCCAGCAACACGCTCAATACGGACGCGCAGACAACCGCGCGCCGGTCAGCTTCAACGTTAACTGTATGATTTCGAAAAATAAAATAAGTGAACGGGGAGTTGTTTATATAAAAGGAGTTCAAATTGTCCTCGCTTGATTTTGAAAAAGAAAAGCGCGCCTTTGAGAACTATTACGATAGCAACAAAGAACTTTTATCAAAAACCTTAAGGACTTACAGCAACATCATAAGATCATTGCTAAAAAAATCCGATGTCGGTGTTGTCAGGAAAATAGAAGAACGGGTTAAAGACAAAGACGAGTGCCTCCGTAAATTCAGGCGCAAGTACCGTAATGATCTCGAAGAGCGCGAACAGGCATACGAGATAAAGGATTATATCACGGATCTGCTCGGCATCAGAGTCATCTGCCTTTATGAAGACCAGATCGAACGAGTATCCGAGGAACTGAAACAGCACTTTGAAATTATAGACGTCACAGACAAAATTTCAGCAATGGAAAGTACGGAGTCTGCATTCGGTTACAAAGGCCTTCACATGGATCTTGCCATTAGTGACCGGACGAGAAGCCTGTCGGAAAAACCTTATGCCAATTTTCCCTTCGAAGTGCAGATCAGAACCTTGATTCAGGATGCCTGGAGCGTTCTTGATCACCAAATCAAATATAAAAAATCAATTCCCAACGACCTGAAAAGGCGTATTAATGCGCTGTCCGCCTTGTTTGAGTTGGCCGACCGCGAGTTCAAAGAGATTCGCAATGCAACACAGGCGCTCATTCAACAAGAAACGGAGGCATCATCCATTGAACCGACGGAAGAAATCACAACTTTTCCTGCTCGCTCTGCTATCGGAGCCGGTGAAAAACCGCTTAACGCATTCAGTTTTCTGCGCGTTGCGGGCCATTACTTCAGGGGGTTCGAATTTGAAGACCGTAAAGTCGACGATTTTGTCCAAGATATCCTGAAACTGGACAGTCGGTTTCATAAGTCGCATCTTCACAAATGCCTGGCAGAATATTTGAAAACCGTCCAGAAATACCGTGATTATTTTCTGGCAAACAATCCAAACAGAACATTCAGTCCTTACACGTCCATTCGGCACTGCCTTTATCTGTACGACACGGAAATTTTCGATAAAATTTTATACCAGCGATCCAGGGCACGTTTCGAAAACTGGATTAAGTCGGGGTGAAGGCAAAATGGTCAGGAACTGTGAAAATTCAAAAAACTAAAGGCAAAAATTAAGATAAAAGGGATCAGGCTGTCGGGGTCTCCATCGATGGCCTGTAAGCCCGGACTTCTCCCGGTTTTATGCTGAGGAATGAAAAAACCGGATCCTTCCATCAGGAGCCGCCCCCCTGCTCCGCCTCACCCCTCCCCTGCCCCGCCTTCCCCCTCTCCACCACCAGATCCTTTTCCCTTGCGCTTTCTCTCCCCCCTGTTCCAGAATCCTTTCCCAGTCCGCAGCGCCGCCCGTGCGCCCGCATGATTGGTTCTGGGAAAATCCCCGGAACCATCTCATGCGGTAAACGGAAGTAAAAGGCTTGTCATGGGAAACGGGATCAGATATGGACAATACATCATTTTTTCAAAAGAGGTAAAAACAGGAAGGTTGACACATAGTACCTAGAATACTAATCTTTGTTTAGTTTTATTTATAAACACAAACAAAGAGGCGCAATGGAATTTTTCCCAAGCCGGATTGCTGCAAAGATGCTGGGAGTTCATCCCAACACCTTGAGAAAATGGGCAGACAGCGGCAAGATCCGGTTCATCAAGTCAGAATCAGGCCAGAGGCGTTACGATGTCAGGGGTTTTGTCGGGGAAGGAGAAAAGCATGAAACCATCTGTTATTGCCGGGTCTCCAGCCCGAAACAAAAAAACGACCTGCAAAGACAGGTCGAGTTCATGCAGAAAAAATACCCCGAAGCGGAAATCATCAAAGACATCGGAAGCGGAATCAATTTCAAACGAAAAGGTCTGCGTTCCATTCTGGAACGCGCAATGCGGGGAGATAAGCTCACGGTTGTATCTGCCCACCGTGACCGACTATGCCGATTTGGATTCGATCTCATTGAGTGGATTATCCGTTCGGGCGGCGGTGAAGTCGTGGTTCTTGACGAAACTCAACTCTCACCCGAACAGGAACTTACTCAGGATCTCCAAGCCATCCTGCACGTCTTCGCCTGCCGGATGCACGGACTTAGAAAATACCGAAGCCAGATTGCAGAAGATCCAGCCATCCCCGGAACAGAAGAAGCTCTTCAAGACCTGGACGGATGCGAGCCGCTATGTCTTCAACAAGACCTTTGACTACCTCAGATCCTGCGTGAACTTCACGCCCTCCTGGATGGATGTCAAAAAAGACCTGCTCAAACAGCTACCCGCCTGGTGCGATGTCGTACCCTTCCAGATCAAGGGTATGGCCGTGAAAGAGGCCTGCGGAGCCTTCTGGGCAGCGGACAACCAGGAGCCGAAATTCCGCTCCCGGAAAGCACCGGAACAATCCTGCTTCATCCCGAAATCCGCCCTTTCCGAAAAAGGCATTTACCCAAGAATCTCCGGAAAAGGACTTCGTTTCACAGAACCCCTTCCGGAAAACCCCATGGACTCCCGCCTGATCTGGCGGTTCAACGCCTGGTGGCTTTCGACTCCGCACAAGTGCAGCACAACGCAATCCGAGAACCAAGGACGCATTGTTGCCCTAGACCCCGGAGTCCGAACCTTCATGGCCTTTTACTCTCCCGAGTTCTCCGGAAAGATCGGAGAAGGAGACCTTGGCAGAATCCAGAGACTGTGCTTTCACCTGGACAAACTGTTCTCAAAACGTAGCCTCTCCAGCAACAGCCAGAAGAAGCGCAGTCTGACCAAGGCCATCCGCAGAATGCAGCAGAAAATCAAAAACCTCATTGACGAGCTGCATCACAAAACAGCCCGTTTCCTGACGGACAATTTTGACTGCATCCTCCTTCCGACCTTTGAAACAAAGGACATGGCTTCTAAGGCCAGGCGAAAAATCCGCTCCAAAACTGTGCGTTCCATGCTGACCTTTGCCCATTACCGCTTTAAAATGTTCCTGAAATGGAAAGCGTCTCAGCGTGGAAAGACGGTTCTGGATGTCACGGAAGAATACACCAGTAAAACCCACCCGCAGACCGGAGAAGTCCGGAATATCGGTGGTGCAAAACGTATCCCCCTGCTCAACGGGTCTTGGGCAGACCGGGACGTAACAGGCGCTTTCAATGTTCTGCTGAAAGCTTTGACAGATTCGTCCACACCGGTAACGGTGTGCAGTTAATGTTAGCGAACATTAAGAAAAAAGGATCGGGCCTGCCCCACTTTTCAGTAAAGAGAAAATAACATGACTCCAGCTATCAACGCAGCAAAGAAAAGTAAAATATGGTATCAGGTACACGAATATCAGCATGATGCGTCTGCTGAGTCATATGGATCAGAGGCTGCTGAAAAGCTTGGAGTAAAAGCGGACCGCGTATTTAAAACACTGGTTGTTGAGCTGTCTGATAAGCAGCTGGCTGTTGGGGTGATACCTGTCTCATCCAGGCTGAATATGAAAAGCATGGCAAAAGCCACGGGGTCAAAAAAGGCTGAAATGGCAGCCAGACAGGACGTTGAAAGAGCCACAGGATATGTGCTTGGTGGTATAAGCCCGTTGGGTCAGAAAAAGCGGTTAAAGACTGTAATTGATTCTTCCGCTAAAAACTTTCAGTCTGTCTTTGTCAGCGCAGGACGCCGGGGCTTAGAAATTGAGCTGGATCCAAACGATTTAGTCAGGCTGGTGAATGGCGCATATAGTGAAATATGCCAGTAAGAGCAGAGGGGCTGGGTTTTTACAATAAAAATTTGTTACAAAATTTAACTTACTTATTAATTTTTTTTGCAAAAGTTGTGATCTTAAAATCAGAGACAGAAATAAAGTTAAAGACATTGATGATACTCTTTTTCTTGCAGAACAAAGAGAAAGTGTTTGTGGCTGTAATCTTAACTTAGAATGCATTGATATTGCGATCCATTTTTTAATTTATGATCGCTCTTTTTGTTCATCATCAGAGTCTTTTAATGCTTATAAAAATGAAAAACCTGGCTTAAAAAGACAGAAAGCCATTAAAAATGAGTGACTGGTTTACAATAGATCAAATCAATAAAGACACATATATTGTCAGTGAATATCGACACTGGGAAGAAAACCACTGCTACCTTTTGAATGGTGATGAATACAGCCTACTAATCGATACAGGTCTTGGAATTTGCAATATCTACAATGAAATCATCAAACTGACAGACAAACCAATCATCGCTGTAGCCACTCACATTCATTGGGATCACATTGGCGGACATGAGTATTTTCCAAATTTTTATGCTCATGAAGCTGAAGTAAACTGGCTTAAAGGAGAATTCCCGTTAACGATTCATCAAATAAAAGAAATGGTTGTCGATCGCTGTGATCTGCCGGAAGGCTACAATGTTGAAGAATATAAATTCTTTCAGGGTACACCTGAAAAACTGTTAAAAGACAACGAAAGTATTCATATAGGAGGACGCAGTATTCAGGTGCTGCATACTCCTGGCCATTCTCCAGGGCATATGTGTTTCTGGGAAAAAGAAAGCGGTTTTCTTTTTACGGGTGATCTGGTTTATAAAGGTACACTATTTGCCTATTTTCCATCAACCGACCCAGAAGCATATCTCAACTCTCTGAAACGAATAACATCATTGCCAGTAAAGCGTGTTTTTTCTGCACACCACACTCTTGATATTCAGCCAGAAATATTACCACGAATGTGTAATGCCCTTCAGGAGTTAAAAAAAGAAGGGAAATTACACCATGGAAGCGGAACATTCAATTACGGTGACTGGTCTATATGGCTATAATATCACTGATAATAAATCACCCTACCAGTCTTCACATGACGCTCCTGTCCGCACACAGGTGCATTCGCCGTTAATTATTTTGAGTTAACTGGAGGAACTTTTGAGTATTTCTACAATAACAGTTGCAGTAAAATCAAATACCAGGGGGCCCGAAATTGGCGATTCCGGCTATATTGGCGTTGCTAATGCTGAAATTGAACACATTTATAACGAAGAATGGGGTGCAAATTTCTATACCTTTGGCTGGATTTACAGCGGATTAAAATCTATCAGCCTGATAACAAAGGAAATTGAAGACTTTAAAGAGTTTCTTGAAACCCATTCAGACAATAATATCTGTACATTTATTGAGGGAGGAGATGATCCAGAAGAAGAAAATGTTGACTGGGACAATCTGACCGATTTTAATCCTTCTCCCAAATCTGAATATAAAAATTGTTTTTATCAATTAATCAATCTTGAAACGGGCGAAGTATTCAGAACGGAGTCAACAGGCCTGCTTATACCAGGAAAAAAAGAGCTTACAGAATCAGATGTAAATAACTTTATTGAAAAATTATATGATTCGTCAGATATTGATGATTCTTTTACAAATGTATCTCCTCTCATAGATCCATATGCTGAACTTGAAAAAATCAGAGACTTTATTGCTGAAAACAGACATTCAAAACTGGAAGTATGTATTGAGGAAATATAACATAATATTTTCTTATACTTAAAAAACAATACAGTGCAGAATAAACCTGAGTACTCGCTGAATCCGGCGCAAAAGGCTTCCGGTCTTTTACGTCCCCTACCCTTTTGCGCCGGGTAACGTAACGCTATCTGAATGGAGCAGTATACCCAATGATGTACAAGGTAATCAAAGATTATACAGATGTGCCAGAATCACCGATAAGAGTTACAAAAGGTGAAGTGCTGCAATTTATCGAAGAGTCTGACCCTGACGGAGATTGGGCAAATTGGATATTCTGCAAGGGTATGGGCAAAGAAGGCTGGATTCCAAAGCAAATACTTTCTGTCAGAGAAGGTAAGGCAACAGTACTTAAGGATTATGTTGCAAAGGAACACACCCTGACTGTAGGCGAAACCTTAATCAGCGAGCACGAGCTAAATGGCTGGATCTGGTGCAGAAAGTCCGGTGAATCAGATGCACTGGCGTGGGCTCCATTAAATCATCTGGTCAAAGTGTAATTCACATAACCACGCTCCGCAGGGGCCTGCGTACAGGTGTTGTGGATAAAAGCCCTTCATACTGATTAACTGCATAAAACAGAAAAAAGGCAATGGAACTGAATTTCAGGTGGTCACGGCTGGACACTTTTACGGCTTTAGAATTATACGAAATCATCAGGGCCCGTGAGTCGGTTTTCGTTGTTGAGCAAAAATGCCCCTATCAGGAAACCGATGATATGGATCTCCATTCGTGGCATCTGACGGTTTCTTTGAAGGGTGAGTTTGCCGCTTATGCCAGAGTTGTTGATCCGGGTATTAAATATGACCGCCCTTCCATTGGCCGTGTCATGACCCTGGTAAAATTCAGAAAACTGAAAATTGGACGCTCTTTGATGGGTGAAGCTGTCAGATTCACAGAGCACCAGTTTCCAGATATGGGAATCAAGATTGGTGCGCAGGTTTACTTGCAAAAATTCTATGAATCTCTGGGCTTTGAGCCAGTGGGCAAGCCATATGATGAAGACGGAATAGCCCATATTGATATGGTTAAACCAGCAGCAGGCGCAAGCTGACACAGGTAAATCTGTGACGGCATGGCTGAGTCGGAATGGTAATCAGATTTAATAATGAATACCAAAATTCAAACTGAATTGAACCAGAGGGAAACAGCAATGGAAATTAAAAAGTTAAAACTGATCTATTTTTCACCCACCGGAACCACTCAGAAAGTACTGGAAAGTATAGCCGGAGGCATGGGTGCTGAAGACATTGAGCATATCAACCTGACACTTCCCGAAGGGGTTCAAAAAACAGTTCCGCCTTTTTCAGATGAAATTGTTTTTTTAGGTGCGCCTGTTTACGGAGGACGTCTGCCTGCTGATGCTGTCAAACGGTTCAGGCAACTGAAAGCTGAAAAAACTCTGGCAATTATTGTAGTGGTATACGGGAACAGAGAATTTGAAGATGCTTTGCTGGAATTAAAAAATCTTGCAATTGAGTTAGGCTTTACTCCGGTTGCAGGCGGTGCATTCATCGCCGAACATTCTTTTGCAACAAAGAGTGTCCCCATTGCAAACGGACGGCCTGACAGCCTGGATGTTCAGAAAGCAACAGATTTCGGTGTTAAAATTAAAGATAAGATTAAAGCGATGCAGTCATCTGATGAGGCACAGACAGATTTAAAAATTCCCGGCAGATTTCCATATGAAGGCGGGGTACGGACTCTGGCTGCTTCACCTTTGACAAATAAAGATTCCTGCACACTCTGCGGAACCTGTGCAGATGTATGTCCGACAGCCGCCATTTCAATTAACGGAAGTGTGGCCACCCAGATTGAACGATGCATTCGCTGCTGTGCCTGTATCAAAAGCTGTCCCACAGATTCAAGGTATTGGGAAGACAGCACGATGAAAAATATTGCCAGTTGGTTAAATGAAAATTGCAGCACCCGAAAAGAACCTGAGATTTTTGGACTGGCATAGAGCTCGTTTATCCAAACGACGGGTTCATGTGTTATGCAGCCTGATCCCAGGTGCTCCGCGCCGGTCATCATGCGGCTATCATACGGATTCAGCAGACACATCCTTCTGCAAGAAAGCTCGCCTCCGGCTTTGCGGTTACCGGTGCGCCGAATCCTACAGGGCTGCGGCAATGGAGAAGGAAGATTCCAATGTGCTGAATTCTCTTTTCATCTGCATGAGTCCCCTGATCCCTGAGACCACGCCCAAGACAGACCAGCTCGTCCAGCTTGCTGTCAAAACGGCGAAAGAAGGCAAAATCGATCCGGTTGAGAACCTTGCAGATGACCGGCTTTATATCTTTACGGGCAGCAGGGACAAGGTCGTGTTTTCGGATGTGGTCTTGCGGACAAGACAATTTTATGAACTGCTCGGTGTCCAGCAAAAGAATATCGCCTATCACGATGACGTACCGGCGGGACACTCAATCATTACGGATAACCCCGAAGACTTACCTCTGGAGTCCAATCAGCCCCCATATATCAACCAGGGCGGTTTCATACAGCCCTATGATATCCTGCGCCATATCTACCCCGATTTAAAACCTCCTGCAAAGAAACTGAGCGGATCCATCGTCCGGTTTGACCAAAGAGAATTTTTCAATAACGAAGAATGCGCCAGCATGAGCCGCTTCGGGTATGCACATATTCCCCACTCTGTAGAAAAAGAAGGAGCGCCTGCCAGGACATTGCCCTTCACGGCTGCAAACAGGGGGATAACTACATACAGTATATCAACGGGAAGGCGGATGTTCAGAATTGTCCGCCCTATGGCAACCGGTATTTTACCACCACGGGCTACAATCATATTGCAGACACGAATGATATCATCGTTCTTTATCCTCAGGCCGAAGGTACAGATGATGGCGTGACACAAAATCCGGAAGGTTGCTGGGACTGGTGGGGCTATTCGTGCCTGAACCCCGAACAGCCGGACTACTACACAAAAAATGCTATTCAGATAAAGGCAATCCACTCAATGCTGGAGTGCCTGGGTGGATAACAAAAAAAGGGAGGTGTAGCCATGAGCAGTCAGCAGGCAGTTTTCAACCGCATCCTTGAGAATCAAAAAAGCTGGTTCACGGAAAATGCTGCAATCATCCAGGAATATCAGGAGATGAAAAAAGCAAACACCCTCTCCAAATACGTTGAACAGGAGTGCAACATCATAGGGCAGTGGAGTGCTCTTATCACCCAGCAGACTGCAAACTGGACAGAAATGATAGAAAACATCCAGACGGATTACGAATACTGGGTCTCGCAGAAAAAACAAGCCGCAGGTAAGTTTGCATAAAAATCCGTCTGCCAGGGTTTCTGCAATGCGGATCCGTACAGTGCCGACATTTTTTAACATGGAAAAGGCGATCAGTCTGTTTTATTGCCATTTAACATGGTAAAAGCCCAGCAGATAAGGACAGATCATGATTCGTTTTTCACACGGTCTGTCCTTATTTTTTACGTAAAGGTATCAGCCCCCCCCTCTCTTTCCCCATTTCATCCTCTGCCTTTTCAATTTATTTTTCTGACTATAAAAAAAACTTGAAATTCATAATCAGCATATGATAAGCAAAAACGTCTTATCAAAAATCAAACAGAGTTTCATGTGTGCTATACGGATCTGCGCCTTTTTGGGGCGAAGCTTTCATTTCAGTATGGATATCTGTTGTTTTTGCCAGATTATTCTGGTTGAAACATGCAGATTCAAAGGTACTTTACGATAGTATCGCCGTTTATAAAAAATTTATTCTGGGCATTCTTTTGTCCAGATATAGAGCATTATCCTATAAAACCAACAGGTTGTATTTCAAAGGAGAACAGAATGGCTACCAGAAGGATCGTAATGTATTGTATCGGTATTATAGCTGTTTTTACCCTGCCGCATGTAAACGCAGGAACCCTGAATGCTGAAGGGTCGGCCCAGATCTATCTGTCGGATGATAACTGGACGATTGATCAAAACAGTATGCAGGTTATGAATACCAAAAACTGTACGCCTGAAGTCAAGTATAAACATGATGGCAAAGATAAAACCATCGGCTCCTGTACGTATAAGGGCAGCGATCAGGATGTTCGGGGGGATTTCTATTACGACTTTGCAGCCAGGGTGCTTTTCAGAAACGATAGCACTAAGGGCTTTTCCTTAAACGCAAAGGGCGTGAAATGCCACTACCAGCTACAGACCATGGGGCCTCCTACCAACAATTATTATTACCATGTGGATTGTAAGCTCAGTAATGACAAGGCATCCATAGCACCATTGGGGAATGCGTCGTGTCCAAAAGAATGTTCTGTAGAAGTCGTGAACGGACAGGATGGCGTTATGCTGAAACCAAAGTGCAAATAATTGAGAACAAGGGGTAATCCCTTTTCTATATCTATCCCACCCATATGTTAAAGGAGAATGTTATGGCTTCATGTTCAGCGTTTTCTGTTCCGTTTTCCGGAAATGCCAATGACCTTTTTGTCAAAATTTCAGCACTGATTCATCAGCATGAAGGAACAATTTCGGGTGGCCCTACCGGTGGTGCCTTTTCTGTTCCGGTTCCCGTATTCGGAACAGTTGCAGGCACATTTTCCGTAGCGGGTCAAACCTGTACCATCCAGATTACAGACAAATCATTCTTCCTTCCCTGCGGTACGATTGAATCCTTTGTCAGGTCACATATCCCCTCTGTAGAAAAAACATCCGTTACAGATTTTTAGAAAGAAACACCGGGGGCATGGGATATCCATCACACCAGCCCCCCTTTTTTTCCATCAACGGGGCTGACCTTTTCCTGAACTGGCCACAGGGAAAAACCTGAAGCTTTAAAATGCGCTCCGAAAAGCAGAAAAAGCCCATCAGCCAGCACAGCCACCTCGTTCCGGGTGGAGGCCACAGTAAGGCTCCCCCGCAGCCAGCGAAAGGGGGAGTCCGCCGTCCAGCGTAATACCCCGGCGAAACAGGAGAGCACCCCCCCGCCCCATCGCTGCAAGGCCATTTATCCCCCCTGCCTCAGGTCAAAGCCCATGTTTTTAAGCTGAAACATCTCCCCTTCCGTCACGGTGACATTCTCCCCAAAGACGATATGCCCGCTGCTCCTGCTGTCTCCGGGCTGGCCCTCGTTGTACTGCATCACCATGGCCCCCGCAGCAGGGCCGATGCTCCCGCCCTGAGCCGTCCATACCAAACTCCGGAGCGGTGATGATGATGTTCATAGGATCCCCTTCAGAGGAATCAGCCCCCTTTTCTGCCCGAAACCATATTTTAACCTACTAATATTGCTGCCGACATCAGCCCAGAATGGAATATCAGGACACTGATTCGGATAGAAGAAAAGTTACGGAAAATAGAAACGCGTCTTGTCAGGTTCGGATGTGCGCGGTATAAAAAAACATTGTTCCGCACCGCAGCAAAATTGGACAAAAAAGACAAAAAAACCTAACCACCCTTCCAGAAGCTGCTGCATAAATACTCCGCCCATCAGCGACAACAGAAAAGAGGTATGACCTCTTTTCTGTTAATACAATCACATCTAGCCAAGGAGTCTCTTATGAAAAAAGAAATCTATATTATTTTTACTGTTTTTCTACTTTTTTTTGCTGTTTCTGTTAATGCAGCTCCTCTTAAAATCGGAGTACTTAATTTTCCACCATATTTCATCCTTGAAAACCACACACATGTCAACGGTGGTATTCACGTTGATATGCTTAAAATGATGTTTGAAAAGGCAGGAATAGAATATACTTTACGGGGATATCCACCCAGAAGACTTTATGTGAGTGCAGGAGACGGAACAATTGAGGTACTTATGGGAACACTGGGAGTCCCTGAATATGAGGGAAAAACCATCGTAAGTCCGAAACCTTTAGCTGAAATTTATCTTGAAGTTTATACGCTTGGAGATGAAGCCTCACTTCCAAAAACAGTGGATAATCTGAAAGGAAAATCATTAATAATTATTTTAGGCTATAATTATGGTGGCTTACTGAAGTTTCTTGTAACTACTCCAAAAGTCCGGGCAGCGTGAATAGAAACAGAGAAACAGGTTCAGCGAGGGATCGAGTCAGCGACAAGGCGTGGCAGACAGGAGATGGCTCCAAGGTCATGGATCCGATCATAGAGGAAATCCCAGAAAGAGAGGCCATGTTTCTGGCAGGTTTTCTTGAGGCTGAGAAATGTATCCCGACACTGGCGGCCTAAATCGCTCCGGGTCGTACCGCTGATTTTTCTTCTTTTGACATATTCCCTGA
>NZ_JCANVJ010000030.1:0-43376 GCF_059569355.1 Desulfobotulus sapovorans DSM 2055
CCCTTCAGTCGGGCAATTTCATCTTTGAGCCGGGAGATTTCTTCCTGCTGATTGCGAATGATCTCGATCAAAAGCATGATCGTGGGGTTTTCGAGATCAGAGGCCGATAGTGATTTGATTATGGCGTCGTGTGTTAACATGCTTCTTGCTTTATCAGATCAGGCTGAGAATGTTTAGCTTCTTTTACCAATGCCCGGACTTTTGGAGTAGTTACAGTTTCTTGAAGATCCCAAGAACAATATAAAAACAATAACTTCCAACAGCCATGAATCCGCATTTCAAATGCTGCAGGCAGGGCGAGCTCCTTTCATTCTGAATTATAGTGATCCTGCAAGTGAGACTATTTCAAAGCTAAATATCCAAGGCATCAAAAAAGCGACCTTAAAAAATATTGATCTTTATCTCCACATCAGCAAGAAAGTCACAGATGGACAGGAAATAATGAAAAGACTTATGAAAGCTCATGATGAGCTTAAGTCTGAAGGTAAAATAAAATAAGCCAGAGTAAGATGAACTAAGTTAAGACTAAAAGTCCATAAATTTAAGCTACATACTTGATTTCATCCGCGACAGGAAAGGGCTGCCCATCCTTCCCGCCATTTTTTTTATTCTTTGAGGAAGTTCATATTGTATCGATAGGGGCAGTCCTTATTTGAAGTAAAGTCGTTGCGGTAATTCAGGAAACGGGATCAAGCAATAGCAGTCCTCCAGAAAAAATACGCCTGCATTTCTTCTATAGGTGGCCGCTGAACGCGGATAGGGGGGATATGAAAAAGGATCGTTTTTTGAGGGTGCTGTGGGCTGTATAATGTTTTGTCAGCCCTTAGTAAAGATAAATAAAAATGAAAAGTTCAATGAAAACAATGAAGATATCGTGCATATTCGGTTTTATTCTAAGTATTTCATTCTTGCTTTTCTTTCTAACATATTGGCCTGAAACATCAAATACTATTACTACAAAACAACTTTCTAAAGCTATCGAAGAACATACAATCGATGACGATTTAAAAAAAATTGCAGCAAAAGCATATCGGTCAATGAATTATACAAATATTGCAAATATAAGCGTAGCTAAATACGTAATATCCTATACTGTAATAATGAATGTCTTATGGATTTTATGCTATTTTAGGATACGCAAAAGCAAAGATACAAATGGCTAACAATGCCCTTTCACAGCCGACCGGGCTTACGGCGCGACTTTTTTAAAGGATTTTACTTTAACAAACATTTTCGTCCTTTCAGCTTTTTTCGGGCTTTCCGCCCGCCGGGTGAAGGGCGGCGTTATGCAAATGATCAAACAGGAGAATTTAATGAATTTTAGAGATATTGCAAAGATAGATCCAAATTACTGTGAAATTAATAGAGAGGAAAGAAATTATACCGCTATATTGTTTACAGTTCTCTGCAAAGTAGAAAATACCATCAAATTTCTTAATCGATGTGGATTTAATGTTCATACACTTGGCCCAGATTTCGGAATATACTTTGAATATTCATTTCTCAGGGACTTGTGGTTTCAGATTTCTGATAACGAGACTAAAAAGGCAATAATCAGAAACCTTCTTCCAATCAAAGATATTGACGTCATTCTAAACAAACCAATCGTTGATATAAACCGAATTTTTGGAACAAGTGGGAAGCCTTCTACCGAATATATTGAAAGCCCGAGTAACTGGGCAATAACAAAATATTCTGATAACTTTGACGATGAAGATTTCATAAAAGTATGTATGTTCAAATGGTCTTTCAATATAAAGCCGGATATTGTCATTCACATTGATAAAAACACTGCATTATGTATTGAGGCCAAGTATGAATCAGGTGAAGGACAGTATCCTTCATCACAAAAAGATCAAATAATATTTACTGAAAGAAAAATAAACCGGGTTGGGCAAACAAAATTACAAAAGTACATGATGGAAGAGCTATTGGGTATTAAAACAAAATTCATGTTTCTTGTTTCAAAAAGCACCAATAGTGCTTCTCATGAAATTATCAACTGGCGGGAGACATTTGAGATTTTGGATACATCTGGATTACCACCATTTGCAAAGCAGATGATACAAAAAATTTCTGAAACAGTTACATAACAACAACATGAACGCGGACTGGGAAAAGCTGCACCGCTGAACTCCACGTTCGGCTGACAAACAATAACAAAGAGAAAAGGCTCAATTTATGGGTACACCTCGCAGGCAATTCATCGAATTGATAGAGCAGGGAGTCATACCAGAAGAGAAAATCGACATTGCCCTTTCCGTCGTAAAACTCACACCCGAAGGCAAAAACTGGCGGACTTTTATCGATCATCTCCTGCTTTGGCTTGGTGGCCTCGCGCTGGTCTTTGCGGTCATGTTCTTTATCGCATACAACTGGAAAGACTTAGGGCATTTTTCCAAATTCGGTATGGTGGAGGGGGTTATTGTTTTGGCCGTTGTCGCATACTGTAAACTGGCTGAAGACTCCATCGCCAGCAAGGTTTCGATTCTTGTGGCAACACTTTCCCTGGGTGTTTTGTTGGCGTTATATGGTCAGACCTATCAGACCGGTGCCGACCCGTGGCAGCTGTTCTTCAGTTGGGCTCTGCTGATGTTGCCATGGGCTGTTGTCGGGCGCTTTCCTGCGATCTGGATCGTCTGGGTCGCACTCATGAATGTATCCATCATCTTGTATTACCTGACCTTCCGGGGGATATTCGGTTTTGTTTTCAGCTCCGAGTCAGCCATGATGTGGATAGCATTTCTTTTTAACACCCTTGCATTTGTCTCATGGCAGTTATTGGCAACAACCTGGCAATGGCTATCGGAACGGTGGGCCATTCGGCTACTGGCTGTCGGTTCCGGTACCCCCTTGACTTGGCTGGTTTTATTATCAATTTTTGACCATCAGGAGGTAGTCGGTTATCCCGGTCTGGTATGGGTGCTATGGCTGTTTGCAATGTACTATATTTATAGAAAGATAAAACCAGATCTCTTTATGCTTGCTGGCTGCTGTTTATCCACAATAACAGTAACAGTTTCATTCCTGGGTAAACATATGCTGCACCATGGTGACGCAGGGGCTTTTCTGTTTCTTGCTTTCATCGTTATCGGCATGGGCGGTGGTGCGGCATTATGGCTTAAAAATGTTCATCGGGAGTGTCGGTCATGAGCAATCGAATATGGGATCTCCTGCACGAACAAGGGATCGTTCAGGGTGAGCAACCTGAAAATAAAGTTTTAGGATCTCCCTGGTACGTGAAAGTTCTTCTGGCTTTCTCCGGTTGGCTGGCGGCAATCTTTATTCTTGGGTTTATCGGCGCCGCTTTCGAGTTTGTTTTTAGAAATGCTGATGTAGCTGGCATAGTCGGGATGTTAATGATAGCTGGTGCTTTTTACGTGTTACGTATTCCAGCCAATGAATTCTTTGAACATTTGGGCCTGGCGACAAGTCTGGCAGGGCAGGCTCTAATTATCTACGCTATATTCGACCTTGCCGATCATAATGAAGTCCTGACATGGATCCTGATTGCTATGCTGCAAACCGCGCTGGTTGCGTTGATGCCCAGCTTTGTTCATAGCGTAGTTTCTGCTCTGGTTGCGCCAATAGCTTTGTCAATGGCACTCACTGAAATGCATATCCCTTATATTATTGGCGGTATCGTTATGTTTGGTACTTCGTACTGCTGGCTCAACGAATTCCGCTACCCACAACAGATGAAAAAGATAAGAGCCATCGGATACGGACTTGTTCTCGCTCTTATTGCATTGAAAGGGACAACCCTTCTTGGTTATAGCACATCTGGCCGGATCCTCTCTCAAAGACATGAGTTCTTTACCCAGCCATGGCTTGGTGAGCTCATGATCGGCGTTGTTACTCTATACGTTGTCTGGAATTTATTGCAGCGGTATGGACAACCGCTAAAAGGCCGTTTGTCAATCACAACCTTATTGGCCACCCTTCTAATTTGCGTGTTATCCATGAATGTTCAAGGGATAACCGTGGGGATGGTGATCATCTGCCTCGGTTTTTTCTGTGCAAATCGCGTTCTCCTTGGTTTGGGAATTGTATCTCTCCTGTTTTATATCTCTTCGTACTATTACCTGCTTGATACGACATTAATGGAGAAATCCCTGTCTTTACTCATGGTCGGGTTAATTTTGCTCTTTGTTCGGTGGTTACTGATCAGGATTTTCCCAGCACAAAAAGAGGTGCTCCATGCATAAGAAAATCGCTATCGCTTCTCTTCTTGTTATTTTGGCTCTTGTGAACTGGTCTATTGCCGGGAAGGAAAAACATTTATCAGAAGGTAAAGAGGTATATCTTGAACTGGCACCTGTAGATCCTCGCTCACTGATGCAGGGTGACTATATGGCTCTGCGCTTTCGTCTAGCCGATGAAGTTTATAAGATTCTTCCAAAAACAAAAGATCGCCGACGATGGCGGCATGATGTTGCAGCGTCGGACGGTTTCGTGGTGGCCAGCCAGGATGAACGAAACATCGGTACTTTCAAAAGCCTTTATAAAGATCAGCCCCTTTCAGACAATGAAGTCCTTTTACGCTACCGTGTTCGTAACGGTACCGTGAAATTTGCCACCAACGCCTACTTTTTCCAGGAAGGTCATGGCAAATACTATCAGCCTGCAGAGTACGGACAGTTCCGTGTGGATGGCAAAGGAGAGTTATTGCTGGTGGCAATGTACGATAAGGATCTGAACAAACTCGGCCCAAAAGAAAAAGAGTAAAAAGCAGGCCGAACAAGACTACTGCACAGCCGACACAAAAAACCGCGCGGCTGATTTAAACGTTCGCCAAATAAAGGAAAGTAAAAGATGAGTGAATATCCAAATTGCCCAAAATGCAATTCTGCCTATACATATGATGATGGAAATTTATATGTTTGTCCTGAGTGTGGCCATGAATGGTCAAAATCGAACATAGATACAGATGCAGAGGGTATCATAGTTAAAGATGCGCACGGCAATGTTCTGACTGATGGTGATTCTGTAACAGTTATTAAAGACCTGAAGGTTAAAGGCTCTTCATCTGCGGTTAAAGTAGGTACAAAGGTAAAGAATATTCGCATAGTTGAGGGGGATCACAATATTGACTGCAAAATTGATGGCATTGGTGCCATGAAACTAAAATCAGAGTTCGTTAAAAAAACTTAAAATGCAAAACTGATTCATTGCCATCGGTTCGAAAGCAGAAAAGGTCAGGATATCGATCTCCGCCTCAATACCGGAATCAAGAAACCAGACTACAATGTACAGCATAATTTGTGTCCGCTATTGCCAACAGGGGTCAGCCCCAAAGCATTGCTGAACCCCGGACGCAAAAGCCCCCGCACCGAAAAGGATGCAGGGGCTTTGTTGATGGATCAGGGCCGGAGCCGTGCTGCGGAGTCATAATCCCGTAGGGACTGGAGATAGGCTTCGTGGTGGATGTCCGGGCTGAGGACGCAGAGGGTGCGGAGGACATCGTTCATGGAAACCCCCAGATCCTGATACAGGCGGCTGAGGGCAGGCAGATCCCCGAGGATGGCGTTCACCTGCGTCACGAGCTTCCGGGCAAGGCGGATCTGGTCTTCCCTGTCCGGGGCTTCCGTGGCAAGGGCCGGAGGCGTTACGGAAAAGCGGCCTGTTCTGCGGATGGCGGGAAGCACTTCCGAGGCCACCCAGTTGGTGAAATCTTCGGCGGCGGGTTTGTTGGAGCGGAAGGCCAGCTTGTACAGGGCGGGTTCGTTGATGGTGACGAACTCCTGATCCTGTTCGCCGTACACCCCGTGCTGGTTCTGGAGGGGGGTGCGGAAACTCCGCATCCCCCTCCAGTTTTCCGGAATGCTGTCCAGTGTGTTACCCCTCCACGAAATACCCAGGGCATCGCAAACATCTCTGGCAACAAACCAGAGGCTTCCGTCTTCTTCGGTGAGGGTTCTTACAGTGTGATTCTGAAAAGTGAAATCAGTGGTGGGCAGGTTCTGTGTCATGACGGTCTCCTTTGCTGGTGATAGCTGGGAATCCGCCGCCCTTGTGCGAAAAGGGAGACGGAGCTGAGCGGGTTCGCACTACCGGGCAAAGGAGAACCGGCGCTTCCGAAGAAGCCCCGCACAGCTCCGCCATAAGGGTGAGCAAGGGCGCAAAAAATGCGCCTGCATTTCTTTCATGGTGGAGGGCGCTAGCTCCTCTGCTTTCGGGGGTGCGAATCCCGACTGCGGTTTTTTGCCGCAGCATGAAAACTGTACCCAGACCGGAATGGAATGTCAAGACGCTGTTGCGGATGGGGGAAAATGGAAGAAAATTACGGAAAACGAACGCGGGGGCTTGTCAGGGGCGGAGAGGTGGGGTATGGAAAAGGATCGTTTTTTAGAGGGTGCTGTGGGGTTTGTGGAGTGTATTACTTCTTACTCTGCATGTTGTACAAGTCTGTATGATGTTTTTTAGGCAGGCCTTTAGAACCGAGGAGAGAAAAGTTGAAAAAAGAGTATGAGCCCTTGCTTCCAGCAGGGATACATGAAGTGACTTTAGATCAGTTAAGATCAGATTTTGTTGAAAGCTTTCCAATGTCGAATAGAAGAAAAGAAATTTATAATCGATTTCTGGACTTTCTTCGTTTGATAATAATGATAGATGTTATTGAAGAGATTTGGATAGATGGTTCCTGTGTAACAAAAAAAAATGAGCCGGATGATATTGATGCAGTAGCTTTTGCTTCAGCTACCACTGTAAATTCATTATCTAATGATAAACAGAATACTATGGAAATGATATTTAACGATCCCATTACAACAAAAATTAGGTTTATGACCGATATTAGATTTTGTACTATTGAAGATCAAAATTTGCGTAGTTATTGGCGTGGGTGGTATTGTTTTACGCGAGATGAAAAGCCAAAGGGTGCTATTGCTTTGAAAGTCAGAGGGCTAACGCTATGACAAAAAGCATAAAAGAAAAAATATATCTCATAAATAAACACATCATCACTTTAGAACAATCAGAAAACAAAGATACCTTCTCAACAAAATTGATGATTAAAAGCTTAAGTGCTGAAGTGTTACAATTGACAGATCAATTAACAGAGTACCGAAATTTAAGAGGTTGTGAAATATTAGAAGCACGCGTAAAAGGATCTAAGGCAACATTCGGAAAGATGCCACTGCGTCTAGTAAATAGTACTTTGACAACAATTTACAATGCTTTGATTAACGCATCATCACGAATAAATTATGGAATAGAAAAAAGAAGAAAACCAAAAGAGATTGATAATATCATACAATATTCAATGGGTGCATACACTGGTGGTTCAACACGATTTTATTTCACCGCAAACGCTCCTCAGGCTGATATCTTTAATGAAAACCTAGCAGATATGACCCTGAATAGTATATTCGAAACACTTTCGACTGATTCGGTTGAATCTCTGATGGAAAAATATGAAAATATTGGAATAAAAAGCTTGAAGAATTTTCATGATCTTTTTTCAATGATGATTAATAATGGTCTTTCTATTGATTTTAGTTGGACAGATGAAGAAGGCATAAATCATAAATGGGAATCTAATAACGACATTTTGGTATCTTGGAAAAATAGAATAGAGCAAATTAAAACACAAAAATTAAGCCCTCTAAAAATTACCGGCATTATAAGTATGGTCAGTCTTTATAATAAGATTGATATAATAACTAAAGATGGTATTAATATTAAAGCAATTTATCCGGTATCTCTTTTTGAAGAAGTCAGAAAACATACAGTAGGAAGTAGTGTAACGGCTTATTTTTTAAGAAACAAAGTAATCAACATTGCTCGTGGCACAGAACGAACTAATTATTTTTTAGATTGTTTTATTGATAATGATGATGAGTAAAATGGATCAGATCCATATCTTTATACCCTTGAACCACCCCCCAAAGGCACTGTCCAGCGTATACTTTCAAGTTTTTTGAGAAAAAGTTCATCCTCTTTTTCCGAGTTCTCAAAATCAGGAATTTTTGACCCCATAAATATCAGACGGAATCTGGGCGTGAAACTTTTCCCGCTCCCATCCTTCGTTTCTGCTGAATCCACAGCATCCCCTTTCACTTCCACAGGCGCATCCTCCCCAAAAAGCTTCCCCTCATCCAGCGTTTTACCGTAAGCCTCCATCTCAAACTCCCTCACCGCCTCACAGGCGCTTTTATAGTGCGGCATATCCACCACCCGGCTTTTCCTGTCCCCGCACCAGATCACGGGGGTGGCATTCGGCTGCATGGCGATAAAATCCCTGAAATGCACAGCCGCCCAGTACAGCTTTTCGATCATTTCCTCTGAAATATTTTCCGTTTTCATGGTCTTCTCCTTTTTTTCCTGTTTTCCCTCACGCTGCACCCCTTCCAATCCTCTCCCGCCGCCATTCATCCACCAGCTGCATGTCCGACTGCCACTCCGTTCCGATGAGCTGCTTGGCAGGAAAGCCATGTACCTGAATGGCAATCTTCAGCCTCGGCGCACTCATACGCGCATAGGCACAAATTTCTTTTAAGCCCACAAGGGCCGTAGGGCTGGGTTTCATGCTGCCTCCTTTATGTTGTCCGTTGTAAAAAATTCCATGGTTCACATCCTGTCCCGCCATCCGGGAAGCTTGCGCCCCTTCTCCGGCCTTTCCCCCTTCGGTCTCCGGGGCGGAGGCGGCGGGGCGGCTTCTTCCACCACATTCACCCGATCCTGAAGAAGGTTCACGCCGCCGCCGGGCCATTCCCACAGGGCCTGAGCCAGAGCGATGCACTCACAATCCAGAAAATGATTGTCCTTTCGAAGCTGCACCCAGACCTGCCGCCCCGCCTCTTCCCGAAGCTCTTCCGCCGTGATCTGGCGCAGATAGTCCGATCCTTCGGCCACACCCTCATGGAGATAGCCCGCATGGCCACGGCCCTGAATGGCGTTTTCCAGACGCTCGAAAAAGGAGGTCTTGAGCCGGTTGGGGTCCAGCAGCATGAGGCGCGCGCCGGAGCGCAGCTTCTTGCCGGATCGGGTCTGGCGCAGGGGGTTTCCCAGCTTGCTGAAGCTGGGAAGGCTGGTGGATGCGCCCTTGGTCACCCAGACCTGACACCCACGGCAGAGGCCCCAGCGGCTGTCCAACCAGAGATAAGCCTCGTCCCGCATGGTCTGGCCCGTATCGTAGGCGTTGCCCCCGGAATCTCGGGCCGCCCGCCAGATCTTCATCCGTAAGCCCGGTTCTCCGTCGATGGGCCAGCTCCGCTCATACAAAAGATGATCCAGATCCGCCTCGTCCGGCGAGAATCCGCTTTCCACCAGCCAGGAGTTGAAGTGCCTGTCCCAGCCGCGAACCACCCAGAAAAAGCCCCCGTGCTGCTGATCGATGCCGCAGGTGAGGGCCACGGCCCCGTTTGCCACCATGCCGGGGGCAAGGGAGCAGCGGGCCTTGAGGGCTTCGGCCTCGGAGGTGGATTCCAGAACAATCTTCCAGGGTTCGGCCGCGTAGTTGTTCCAGAAATCCCGTAAGGCGGATTTGCTGGTAAGCCCCCGGAGAAAGGAGGCCGCACATTCCGAAAGGGTCACAAAAAGGGAATTCCATCCGGGAAAATGCACGCCCACACGGCTGGGGCGGCAAGATTGCAGGGCAGCGGAAATGGAAAGGCCCTTATCCCGTGAGCGCCATCTGCCGTGGCGCACGGCCATGTCCCGCTTTTCATCGTCCCAGTGGGAGGGGCAGTGGCTGCACTCGTACCATGCCAGATGCTGGGATTCCACACGGGAGGCGTCCGCAGCGCTGCCTTCGGGCCATCGGATGCGGCTGAAGGCCATCTTCTGCTCCCTGCCGCAGTCCGGGCAGCGGACGTGCCAGTCAAAGATCAGCTCCGCCTCCTCTTCCATGAACTTCCAGATGGGGCCGTTCTCCGTGGTGGGCGTGGAGAGCATGAAGATCTTCGCCCGCCCCAGACGGCGGAAGGTGGTGGTGCGCTTTTCCGCAAGCTCGATGGGCCCGGCCTCGGCTTTGTTGGAGGTGAAGGGCATGTACTTGTCCACCTCGTCCAGCACCACGGTGTCTGCCGGATCCGAGGCAAGGCTTGCCGGAGACCCCGACCAGCCGATTTTGATCCAGGTGTGGGCCAGCTGCACCGAAAGCCCCTGCACATCATCCACATACCCCGTGAGGTGCCGGGACAGCTGCCGGGTATGGCGGATCATGGGCACGATGCGCTTTTTCATGACATTGCGGCCCGTGTCCTTGTCCGGATACACAAAAATCACCTTCGCACTCTGCTGATCGATGCGGGAGCCGACCATGTTCAGGGCGGTTTCCGTTCCTGCGGACTGCACGGACTTGCACAGCCCCACCTTCACCACAGAGGGAAAATCCAGAATCTCCATGATGCCCTCGGCCCAGGGCGCGTTCTCGTGCCGCCACGGGCCTTCGATGGCCGAAAGGGAGACGTAGCGGTAGCGTTCCGACCAGTCTGCAATGGACATGGGCGCAGGTCTCCGCATCACCCGCCGTACCCCCGGAAGGGGCTGAAAGCGGATGCTGTGGCCTGAATGGCGGATGACGCTGCGGTAGGTCTCCGGCATCCAGCAGGGGATGGGCTGCTGCATTTCCATGGGGCTATCCTTCTTCCAGAAACTCTTTTTCTTCGTCCGCGTACTTCAGCTCAAAGGCTTCCGTGCGGGACAGCCGGTGCATCATGGCATCCCACTCCTGACGGAGCAGATCCCGGCCAAGGTTGGCTTTTGCGCCGTCTCCGCCCACCATGCGGGCGATGTCCGGCATCAGGCGATCCATGAGCTGCTTGGCCGAGGTGTCGAGGATCTGAAGCAGGCCCACCAGCATCTGATCCACCTCGTTTCTGTCCACCAGCTTTTTTCTTTCCCGTGCCAGCTGAAGGGCCACCATCTCCCTTTTCTGGGCCATCAGCTCCAGCGCCAGAGCACGCTTGGCGGCGTTGTCCTTTTCCAGCTGACGGGCGGCGGTGACAGGGCTGCCGCCATCGGTCTTTTCCAGCTCGGATCTGGCCACATAGGCCAGAACCTCCGTTTCCGTAATGGGCTGGCCCTTTTTGTAGCGGATCAGCCCGGTTTTCTGATCCTGATAGAGCTTGGTCTTTTCGATGGAAAAGCCCTCTCCCTGCAAAAAGCGCAGGACGTCCATCAGGGTCTTGAACTCCCTTTCAGGCGGGGTCTCCTCCATCCCTTCTCCTTCCATGAATCCTCAAGCCAAAACCTGCGCGAGGCCCCTTTAAGCGGGAACCTTTGTGCGCTCCTTCCGGCCTCTTCAGCCGGGTATCCGCCAGCCCGATGGCCGGACTTTTTTTTGCGAACGACAGGCCCCTCCAGCGGGTACCTTTGCGTTCCCGACCGACCCCGATGGGCCGGGGACTGCCAGCCCAATGGCCGGACTTTTTTCTTTGCGAACGACAGGCCCCTTTAAGCGGGTACCTTTGCGTTCCCGACCGACCCCGATGGGCCGGGTACTGACGCCAGCCCGGTGGCTGGACTTTTCTTTGCGAACGACAGGCCCCTCCAGCGGGTACCTTTTTTGCGCACTTTCCGGCGGGTTTTAAGGGTTTGAGCTGCTGGCCCCTAAGGCGGGAACTCTTTTTGCAGCGTCAGTTCCATGACGGAATTCCCCAAAAAACCTCCGGAATTACAGACTTTTCCGTTTTCCGTTCCGTTTTCGGTTTTCACTGTGCATGAAGCTCGCGCCTCCGCGCCCCGTGCAGGGCTGGGGGCCAGGGAGTACCTTGGCCGCTTCGAAGACAGCCACATCGCTGACCGGCAGGGCAAAAGCCCCGTTCTCCAGCAGGGATTCCAGGTCCGGACGCGCCATTGTGACCAGTGCCACGGCGTTCCGGAAAAACTCCCAGCGGGTCGTCTCTATGGGCGAGACGCCTGGCCGGGCCTGGATGCAGAGATTGCCGGAGCTGTCCTGAACCAGTCGGATGCCGGATTCCGGCCAGCTCCGAAGATGGGAGGAAAGGGCCACCACAGGCGGGCTGTCCTGCCAGCGCAGCAACTGGGGTGTTTGAATTTCCCTTTCATGGATTCTCATCTCCGGGAACTTTTCAAGAAGACTGGGTCGCGTCATTTTTCAGCAATCTCCGGTGTTTCTTCTCTTTTGGGTCGCATGGGGGTCGCATAAAATCCATAACTGCTTTTTTTTAAACCAAGTTAAATCAGTAAATTAAGCCAAGTGGGTCGCATGGGCCGCATGGATTTCCATTGAAACAGCTCCGGCGGCTAAACGATACCCGTCCCCACCCTGTCCGCATGCGCGCGTACGCGTAAGGACTTGGATTCCATGCGACCCACGCGACCCACCCCAGATAACATGCTGATTCCCATGCTTTTTCTTGGAGGCCCAAAGTGACCACCATGCGACCCGCACGCGACCCACATGTGACCCATTGGAAGGGTCGTCCTTTTTTCTGAAGGGGGTGCGGGGGAATCAGTTCGGGTCATGGACCACCCCTTTGTACACTCTTTCCCGACTCAGGCCCGATCGGCGGCGTGACACCATGGCAGATGGCACTACTATTTTGAGTTCACGGGTAAAGTGATTGAGATTCATAGGTCCAAAACCGCACTTGCCGCAGAAGTCCCTGTACTTTTCGTAAAGGACACTCTGGCTGACTTCCATGCTTTCCCCTTCGTAAACCGGCACTACCCTGCAACAGTCCGAGACAAAGCCTAAAACGGGGTTGTTCTCGTAGCTGTATTCCATGAGGGTGCGCCGCATGTCCGCAGAATCCGTAAAATCCTTTTGCCTTCGCAAGCGGTCCAGCCCGACAAGCGACCAGGCGAAGATCCCCGGAAGTTCGGCCATGAGTTTTTCCTGCAAGTGTAAATCTCTGTCTGCGCCTTTAAACTGCTTTTTGAACGCGATGGTCAGAAGGCGGCGGATAAAACCATCGGTATTGTCCAAAACCCGTGGCCAGCGGTTACAGGCGAACACCAGCTTGCAGCGGGGTTTGAATTCAAAGGGGTCTTTGTTCTTGAATGCGGCGGAGATCATGTCACCGCTCACAATGGCCTTGAAAGAGCTGGAGGCAAAGGCCTTGCCCTCGGTCTCCGTGGAGGTGTTCAGCAGCTTGCCAAAGAGGGAGGCGCGGTAGAACTGATCTTCCAGATCCGCCATGTTGACGGCGGAGCAGTTTTTCTCCCCCACCAACGCCTGAAGAATGGAGATGAACTTGGATTTTCCGTCCGAGCCCCGGCCATAGAGCAGCAGGGCCTTTTCCATAAAAACTTCCTGAGTCAGGCAATACCCCGCCCACTCCTGGGCCACGCGGATGCTGTGTTCATCCTGAATGGTTTCTTCGAGAAAACGCAGCCAGCGGTCACAGGTGGCTTTGGGGAGAAAGGGCACGCCCAGCATGTGGGTGGCGTAGAACTCCCGCTTGTGGGGCATAAGCTCATAAGTGTTCAGATCCAGCATGCCGTTTTGCAGGCAGAGCACATGGGGAAAGGGGTCCATACCGCTGCCCTGGGGCAGGGTGGAGAGATCCCGGATCTGGGAGACCACGTCCGTCACCCGGCTGGTGGTGGCTTCTTCCCCCAGCAGCAGAAGCGCCCTGCGGCGGATGTAGGCCATATTGATTTCTTCCCAGAACTGGCCGTTCCACTTATAGATGAGGCCGGACAAAGGATCGGAGATCAGCTCCATTTCCTCCATCATTTCACGGGCCAGAAGGGCGGATTTGAAATTGCCGTCCGTACCCATGAAGCGTTCCAGAGACTCCAGCCTGCCCCGTGTGGATTTGACCCGGGTGGCTTCGATGAGCAGCTCTTCCAGCTCCTGAAGACCCCGGCGGTGCTTTGCAAACCAGTCTGTCAGATCCTGACCATGATCTTCCGGCCATGATCCGTTCTGCCTGCCCATGAAATCCGGCCAGCGCAGAATACGAACGGATTTGGCTACTTTAGAAAGATGTCCCGCCACCATCTCGGCACCCCGGATGCCCTTGCCATCGGCATCGTAGGCCACCACCACGTCCCGGTCTTCGAAAAACCTGGAAAAGCTCCGCTTCCAGAAACCCGCTCCTGCGGTCTGGGTCACGGCATTCAGACCATGGGCCCAGCCGCAGACCACGTCCGGCTCGCCTTCCAAAAGCCAGACAGGCCCTTCCTTCCATTTGCTGGGTTCGGGCCACAAACGGCTCTGGCCCAGCCCCCGCGCAGCGGAGATGAGCTTGAATTCTCTGGCACCGGGAAGATAGGAACGGATGTTGCGGATCTGGCCTTTCGCATCCCGCACCACCATGGCGATGCGGCAGGGAGTGCTTTCGGGCATGAAGGCCCCGACACGGCGGTTCCAGCGCAAAGTCTGGAGGCGCAGATCCAGACTGCGGATGGCATCCTCCGACCAGCTTCGCTCCCGGATCAGCCTGTCCACCATGTTTTGGGGAAGGGCGGGAAAGCGATCCCAGGCCTCTTCCAGTTCGCCCGATGTGGGAAGGGCTTCGGTTTCGGTCTCATCGGGTTTGAATTTTTTGCAGAAGGCGCTGAAGCCTTCCTTGCTGTCCGTTATGCCCTGGGCATTGGCCCAGAGTCTGATGAGATCGCCGGACTCTCCGCAGGCAAGGCAGTGGAAAAGGTCTTTTTCAGGGGCATAGGAAAAGGAGGGGTTCTTTTCATTGTGAAAAGGACAAAGCCCCCGGATTTCACCGGGAGACGAGGCCCTGCGATCCACGGCAAAGCATTCGGAGGCAATGCGGCCCCGCTCTTCGGGATTTAAGAATTCAACGGCTTTTCCCATAGCGTTCTCCCAGCTTTGCTAAAAAGTCAAACCGGCGTCCCGTATCTTTTCTCAAGCCTGTCTGCATCCAGATCTGCCAGTCTGGCCCTGAGGTGCATCACGCGCTTTTCAGGGCCTTCAAGGTTCAGGGCTTTTCGTTTCATAAGCTGAGACAAAAGCCTTTTTCTCTTTATTGTCAAAGCAATGAAATCTTCCATGTTTCCCCCTTACTCCAGCACAAAGCCCGGAGATCCCTTACCAAGTCCCAGACGGGCATAAATGTCCAGCATGGTGCGCTCCACCCGCAGCCGAAAATCGCGGCACCCGTCCCGAACCCCATCGGCAAAGTGAAAGTCATTTTTGCCGCTCATGCGGAAGTGAATGCGCTCGTACAGGGGCAGATGGCTTTCCACCAGGCCCATCATGCCCTTGGCCAGCCGAAAAAAACCTGCGGCATGGGTGTAGGCAATGGCATCCACCGCGCTGCGGTCCGAGATCACCAGATCATAGCGGCAGAGCATTTCCAGCTCCTGGGCAAGCTGGGTGGCAAAAATCCAGCGCTGGGCCTCGGGCGTTGTGTGCTGGTTCACGGGCATGGGGCAGCAGGCGGCCAGCTCCTGAATGAGGCCCACCGCAGCGCCGGGATGCTGCATCTTCATTTCTTCGGCCAGCTCCAGAACGCGGACAGACTTGCCCACGCCGTGGGTGCCGGATACGGCGATCAGCTTTCCCATGTTCCCCCCTTTCGGATGAGGTCTTCAAAAAGCCTGCGGACTTCCATCACCTCCCGCTCCAGATTGCCGATGAGCCGCGAGGTTTTCATCACGGTGGCGGTTTCTCTGGACATCAGCCCGTCCCGGAGGTGCTGCATGAGCGCACCGGTCTGGATGACCACATCTTCGATTTCATGGCTGAGGCTGTTCGTTCCGGGTGTGGCCAGATCAGAAACCGGCATCAGCCGCCATCCCGGCGGTTCCAGCAGCATTTTGATGGTGGGGCTGCCGGTCACGGCAAAGGCCGCACGGATGGCCCGGATGTCCGGAGTGCGGCGGGGGTCGGAGCAGTATTCGTAGACGGTTCGTGCCGCCATGCCTGCCATGGTGGCCACCTGCGGCACCAGCACCTGATCTTCACGGTTCTGGATCAGGGCTTCATACAAAATGGCGTTGATGTCGTTCATGGATGCTCCTTTGGGCAGACCTGTCGCTGAAAAAGGGCGAAAGGGAATCTCCTCCCGCCCGTCTGGGATCAGGCAAAGGCGGCCACGGTTTCCGGCGGCGCTGTCTGCACAAGCTGCGGAGATCCCATCCAGACCACTTCCTGGATCTTGCCGTCCTTCAGCTCCTTTGGAAGAATTTTGTATTGTACACCCCCGTCGTGGTGTTCCATCCGGGCTACGACAAACCCTTCAAAACCTGTGAACCTGTCCTTTACCATGCTTCCGAGTTCAATCATGATTTCACCTCATCAGAAGAATATTGAAAATGCCGGAACCTTTCCGGCTGGAACCGCCAGTGGCTACTGTATCCGCAAAAACCCGATGAATTTTTGCGTTTAATCTGTTCAGGGTCGCGCTTATTCTGTCTCCGGCTGATGACCAAAGGTCGCGAGGCAGCGGGGAAGATCCGGGCTTTCTCCGGAAATACGGGCCTTGAGATAGGCTTCCACTTCCGGCCAGTGGGCCTCGATGACGGGCCAGGGATTGCCGTAGCGTTCGGGCCACATGAAATGAAAGGGCTGTATCCCCAGAGAATCCGCAAGCAACAGGGCCTTGTCCGGCCTTGGGAGGCATACGCCAATTCTCAGGCGGCGAATATGGAGGGGATGCTGTCCCAGGATTTCTGCCAATAATGTGTTGTTCATTCTCTTTTTCATGGACACACTATATTTTGCATTAAAAGCATCGTCAAGAAGTTATATTGCATTTAAAGCTTTTTTTACGGATTGTAAAGAACAAGATTTTTTTTTACGTTTTTTGTATATTGGGGACTATGAATACGAGAGACCACATATGCGGCATCATTAACAGGCAAATGCAGAAGTTGAATGTTTCCCCTCAGGAACTTGCAGCTGTCACAGGGGACACCCCCACATCTGCATACAGGTGGAGCCGCAATGCTCTTCCGAGGCCCGATAAGATTCCTGCTATCTGTGATTTCTTGAAAATATCCCCCAATGAACTTTTCGGATTTCAAGAGAGCGCCGACACAATACCCGTGCAGGAACAGCAGCAGACATGCAAAGATGTTGTGGCGGCGGGGGGGATAATGGACGAATCTATCAAGCAGATGTATGAAGAGAGAATAGAAGATTTACGCAGGCAGGTTGAGCTTCTTGCAAAAACCGTAGAGCGGGAAACCCTTCGATCAGAAAAACAGGAACTCCAGATTGAAAAACTCCAGCTCATGCTGGAAAAGCAACAGGAAAAAGTTTCGTTTCTCCTTCAGGAAAACACACTTCTCAAAGCCAATGCCCTTCAAATAGAATCTGACTCCAGGAAAAAAGCCTCGGGGGAATAGTAGCGGCTCGCAGAGGCCTTACGCTCTCTCTGGAACGCCGAAGTGGTCTCGACCGCAGGCAGTCTCAGGAGGATGTGGGCACGGAGCGCCGCTCCGGTGAGGATCGCAGACAGGTTCAGAGGGAAATCTCTGTCCTCGTTTTTGCGAGCCGCAATATCCGGCGGGCCTTCGAGGACTGGGTATTGGAGCACGGCAGTACAGACGTGATCCGCCTGGTCTCGGACAGGTACCGCATCCTTGCCTGTCAATGGGAGCTGTGGTCGGCATTGTTGGATTACAATCTTAAAGATATTGATTTTGCAAGAGATATTTATCTGAAGCCTGAGCAGAGGGATGAAGTTTTCGAGGAGGTGGAAAAGGTGGGGTATGCCCGCCGCATTGTCCATATTACCCGTTCGGATGGGCGCGTGGTGGATATGGACATTATCTATTACAGGCATGACAACGGGTATTACTATACGTTTGTAAAAATACTCTGAAGCAGAGGAGGAAATCAGATTCTGGTTTCCTCTTCTGCTTTGGGGCAGGGATATGGGAGCAGGTTCAGCCCTGGAATAAATCGGTAATCTTTCTGGTTTTTGGTAATGAAGGGAAGATTGGCAGCCAGGGCCGTGGCTCTAATCAGGGCATCCGGAATCATAAGGCCATGACTGAGGCGGTATTTCTTCAGGAGATCCAGGGCTGTATTGCAAACAGAGACATCCAGAGGAAATACCTTGAATTTTTTCATAAAACGGTCTGTTTTTCGTAATTCTGTCTTGTCTCTACACCCAACAACCAGCTCCATGAATGTCACGATACTGATACCAATACCTGTCTTTTTTTCAAAAAAAAGCAAGCACTGCACTGCGTCCTCAACTCCCTTTGCAGCATCAATGAGAATATCTGTATCCAGAATCGTTGTTTCCATTAAGAATCCCCCCATTCCTTCCGCCGCATGCTCCGAACCCATTCTGAGCTGTCCTGCATATCCTTTCTGTCCTGCCACATCCCAATAAATGATTCTTTTTCCATGCAAAAAACTGTCTTCTTATTTTTTTTCTGTTCTTCCGGGTATCGGGTTTTAAGAAAAGCAACAAAATCCACTACCTGACGCAGTGCTTCCGGCGGCAAGGATACAATTTCACGAAACAGTGCCGAATCTTTCATGTTTCCCCCTATCCTTAAAAATTCCAACAGTCTTTTCTTGTTCACAAAATACCATACAGCGCCAATCAACTGGAAGAGTCGGAAAAAAATTTCAGAGAAGACGGATAGAAAATTTTTACATAAAACGCAATTTAGTTCTTGACAATGTTAAATTTAAACCTCAAAGTCTAATAAAATTTCTTTTAAAGCATTAACCCCTGCACGGCGGCCACCGTACAAGGGCTGAAAACAGCACAAAGCGAGAGGTATTGATCCATGATAAAATTCCCCTATGACGATGAATTTCCGTGTCTCTCTGGTTGGGTTACAGTCTTCTTTTTTTGGGGATTGGTTGGCTTTATCAAAAAACTGTATCTTGTTTTTTTCGGTTAAAATTCAAAAGCATACCAGACATCTTAATGTATTTGCGGCAGGATTTTCCGGATTCTCAGCAGGAAGCCTTACGAAATCAATCCGTTCCGATAAACGGACAAAGCCCCTGCACGGCGGCCACCGTACAAGGGCTGAAAACAGCACAAAGCGAGAGGTATTGATCCATGATTAAATTTCCCTATGACAATCAACATCCATGTTTCTCTGGCCTGCTTACCGGCCTTGTTCTTTACGAAGTGCTTAGCTTGCTGAGGAAGTTGTATCTTGCCTTTTTTGGTTAAAATTCAATAGCAAATAGAAATACTCATTAAGGAGCTGAATCCACCATGCATATCCCCCTGCTTATCTGTTCAATGACTGCTTTTTTCGTGCTCATCGCTTGCATTGCGGTTGTCATCATCCGCAACCGCTATTTCCGGGCCTTCCGCGCTGAACAAAGCGCAGACATCCTGCATCGGCCCTACAACATCGAAAACATGGCCTTGTCCAGAGATCCCGTGGTGCTGCATCTTCAGAAGCACACCCATTACGCCATCTGCCACATGGGAATCCAGGCTTTTACCCAAGTCTGGGAGAAAGGCATGGTTCCTGTTCCGGAGGATTTTTTCACGGAGCTTGTCCGGCAGCACGACAGTCAGGCCCTTGTCATACCAGTGGCAGACAGAGGAAAGCTTCCGGCCAGCATGACAGCGACCCAGATTCGCAAAACCGGGGATCTTGCCACAGCAATCCTGGGCAGGGATGTCGTGGAAGGCCTTAAACGTAAAAATATCACCATTGTATCCAGAATTTTTTTCCTTGAGCTTCTGAAAAAACGGCACAGCAGGGCCTTCCGGATTCTCAGCAGGAAGCCTTACGAAATCAATCCGCTCCGATAAACGGGCAAAGCCCCTGCACGGCGGCCACCGTACAAGGGCTGAAAACAACACAAAGCGAAGGGAGTATAGCCATGATGAAAGAAGAGTGCAATTCCCAAAACATCCGCCTGGGCTTCACGGGCAGGGGCAACCGACAGCAGACCCGCGCCCTCCTCAGCCGTGCGGCGAAAGAGCATCGCACCGTGGGCGACCTTGCCCGGCATCTGGCCAATGTGAAAGCCATGGAGCAGACGCTTCTGGAAGGAGGCAAACCATGAGGATCTATTACGAACAGAGAGACTGCTTCCTGGAGGCCACGCCCCAGGCCCTTATTCTCCGGGAGGCCCGCATGGGCCTCACCATCCACGCCTTTCCGCCAACATGGACACCGGATCTCGTCTGGGAAGCCCTGTCCCTCGCAAATCAGGCATATGACCATGGCTTTAACGTCGGCCAGAGAGCGCTGGCTCTGCATATAAAATCTGAGGAACAGAGACAAAGGGAGACATCATGAACGAACTGACGCAACAGGAGATCCGGGCCATTGATATGTTTCTGGCCGAAAACTGGGAGAGCTTTGAGGAAACCGCCAGTCAGTATCTCTCCCCCGGTGAGATTGAAGCCCTGGGGGAAAAACTACAAAAACTGACAGAGTGAGGGGGAGGTATGAAAACAGACGCGCTTGAAATGCTGTCCCGCAGCTATGAGCAGTGTGGCAAGGCCCTGGAGAGGGCCAGACAGGATGCTGAAAAGAGAAAACTGATCCGGGAGCAGGTTTTCCGGAAAACACACCAGAAATAAGGAGGCCATCATCATGATTCAACAGGCTCAGACCGCACCCCAGACCGCCCTTTTCCCTCCAGAAACCGGATGCCCCACATGGCTGCGTTTTCTCGAAGACGGCATTCAGGATGCCGCCGTCATTCAAACCCTTCGGGAATGGATGTCCGCATGTCTGGGAAATGGCCCCAATGGAAAAGCCCTGTACCTCCATGGCCCTTCACGCAGCGGCAAAAGCACTCTGATTTCCATACTGATGGAACTCGCCGGAACCGAAAATGCCGTATTCATAGATTTTCATCGCATCCACAGCCGGTTTGAGCGCACCCGTATCCGGGGCAAAAAGCTGGCCATCAGTATCGGCGGACTGTCTTTTTTGGGCACCTTTTATTTTAAGTCCATTCTGAACGGAGAAACCATTTTCGGAGCTTTCAAACATCAGAAGCCCTTTGAGTTCAGGCCGATATGCAGTCTGGTTTTTTGCCACGACAAAGAACCGAATTTTGAAAGACTCGGCGAGGGCTGCCGCAGGCGGATGCTGGTCGTGCCGTTCCGGGGATCCTTCACCGGAGACCGGAAAGAGACACACCTCAAAAACGCTCTGATGAAAGAACTTCCTGCAATCCGGGCCTGGGTGGAAACGGCTTAGGGCAAAAGTTCACAATCATCACAGAGGAGAAGTGCACATGAGTCCGATATCCGATGTCTATCTTTCAGCCACCTGGAGAAATACAACCACTTTCAACTCCGAAACCGGGCATATCGGGCTTGGCTTTGATCTGGCTGACGGCGATGTTTTCAGAATTTCCATCGATGAAAACCATGCCCGCCATTTGGTTAAAACAATTCTGGATCAACTGCCACTCCCATCTGTCGATGTTCTTCGGGAGGCCCTCACTGAAATCCGGGCTTTATGGATGGAGATCCCAGAAAGATAAATCCCCTGGAACGGAGAATTTCTTCTGACTGTCCCATCCAGGATAACCCGTTGAATGACAGAACACATCATCCGCAGCCAGTTCAGGCCGATGATAAAAACCCAGCCTGTTATTGCCCAGCCACAGAGAAAAACCGTCTCTGTCCGGTTTGATGTAAAAAATGCCAATGCGGGTTTTACAGCTCCAGTACATGGCAGGCACCTTTGTTGTGATGGTTATTGTTTGCTGCAAAAATAAAAATACAGCTTCATAAAAAAACCAAGCCCGAAGGAGGTCCCATGCTCGTCTCCCTCACCGAACACGCCGAACGCCGTATGCGGGAACGCAACCTCGGCCTGCCCCATCTCCTGGCCGTCCTGTCCTCAGGCGTGACCATGCCCAACCGGGAAGGCCGGATACTGCACAGGCTGGATGATTTCTGCGTAATCTCCTGCCCCGGCAGCCGCGCCCTGCACATCATCACCTTTTACCAGCTGCGGAACCGCAAGGCAGAAAAACCCCGGCGAGCCATGGCCATGGCCCGCACCAAAACGGAGGCCAGAAAAAGCGGACTCCGGGATCCCAATCTGAAACGCCGCCTTAAAGCCGGACACATCGACAGCCTCTGGCGGGCGGCATAGGAGGCACTCATGCAAAGCATCAGGGAGGTGTCCCGCAGCCTTAAAATCGCGGCAGAGGATGCGGCGGATATCCACGAGGCCACAACCCTTACGGGATGGCATCCGGCCACGCTGAACAAAAAAGCGGCCCGGAAAGAACTTCAGAGCTGCCGGACAGCCGGAGGCCACAGACTTTTTTCACGCAAGGAACTTCTGAAGATCAAAGAGACGAACGACAGGGCCAGATTCCGGACAACAGTCCGGCGCCAGGGCCGGAAAAAATGCGCCTGCTGCGGCAGACAACCCGTGGGGCCGGGCCTCAGAATGCTGTGCCTTAGCTGCTATACGGGGGCAGATGACAGAAAGGAGTGAGGTGTGAAATGTGGAATGGGATGGAATCATGGAAACTCTGGACTGGATGCGCCTCGCCGTATCCAGCGGCAAAGATCAAAAGGATGGAGAATGCCACCAAATACAGTGAGTGTCTGCCGTCCTGGGAAATTCGGCAACCCCTTTAAGGTGACAGAAAACCGCAGCCATGCCCAGGCCGTGGCCGCTTTCCGAACCTGGCTGACTATTGAGAACTGTACGGCTGGCATGTCTGAACAAAAGCAGCGTATCCTGGAAAGCCTGCACGAACTGCGTGGGAAGAACCTGGCATGCTATTGCAAGGAAGGCTCGCCATGCCATGCGGATGTGCTGCTTGAACTGGCAAACGACCAGACCGATAACCGCTATTAAGGAGAGGAAGCATGTACCTGACAAAAAAAGAACTGGCTTCCCGGCTGGGTGTATCCATCGGCACAATATATACCATGCGCAAAAAGGGAATCCTCCCCCAGCCAGTCCAGTGGGGCCCCAACACCCTCCGATGGTCGGAGAAGGAGATAGAGCAGTTTGAGGAACAGATGCTGGCAGCCCGGCCCAAAGTCATCCCTCAGCCCTGCCTCCCTCCGGGAAGACCCCGGAAAGACAGGCTTCAGGCCCTCCACTGACTCCAGGGATCGTCCGCCCCCTGCTCCGGAGCGGATGCCGCCACAGGCGCATCCAGCTTCCGGAGGCCCTCCAGCCAGTCTGCCCACGCCTGCATCATCTCCCGCCGCTGATCCATAAAGGTCGTCCGGTTGTAAGCCCTGCCCAGCGCATCCTTTACCCGATGCCCCAGCTGCATTTCCACAATCTCCACAGGATAATTCAGCGTCTCCACAAGATGGGTTCGTGCCACAGCCCGCCACCCGTGGGATGTCATCCGCCCCCTGTACCCAAGGGAATCCAGCGCCCCCTTGATGGCAGTATTGGACAGGCTCCTGCCCTTCCCCCTCAGACCCGGAAACACATATTCACTCTCATCCGTGAGCGGCCGGACCTCGGCCAGAATCTGCATGGCCTGCCTGGAAAGCGGCGTGATCATCTGGGTTTCCGTCTTGCTGGATGTCCAGACCCACTGCGCCCGCACCGGGTCGATATCAGACCAGCGCATCCCCAGCATCTCACCGGGCCGACTGAATATCAGAGGCAGCAGCAGGGCTGCGGATCTCACAATCACTGTGCCGGAGTACCCGTCCAGCGACCGCAGCAGCGCCCCCAGCTCGTGCATATCTATGATGGCGGGAAAATGCTCTGTCCTGTATGCCGGGAGCATGCCGGATAAATCCCGGGTGGGATCACGCTCCGCCCTGCCCAGGGATATCCCGTACCTGAAAATCAGAGAAATAACGGATTTAACCCGGTGGCCGGTTTCCACATTCCCCATGTCACATATTTTTTTAAGGAGATCCAGAATGACAGGCGGTGTGATGTCATCGGGCCTGAGCCTGCCGATATGGGGAAAAACCATCCGCTTCAGGCGGGAGAGGTTCCGGGCGGCATGGGCCTCCACCACCTGAGCGGCATGCACTCCGTTGTACCAGTCCATGGCCAGCGCCTCAAAGGTCTGCCTGCTGCCCACGGTACCTCCGGGTGTTTTTTTATGATCGACAGGGAGTGTGCCTCTGGCCACCTGTCCCCTCACCTCACCCGCCATCAGCCGGGCATCTTTCAGAGACAGAACCGGAAACCGCCCAAGGGTGTGCATGAGCTGCTTCCCCTGATATGTATACCGCAGCTTCCATGCCTTCACGCCGCTGGGTTCCACCTGAAGAAACAATCCGTCACCGTCGGACAGGCGGTACCGCTTCTGCTCCGGCGCAGCCTTCTCGCAGTCCAGTGTGCTCAGTCGCTTTTTTACGGCCATGGCAGCCTCCGGCTTAATTTAGTACCCGAGTTGGATTTGAATTAGTACCAGTACCCGAGATGAAATTCGGATACTAACTGGGTACTAAAAAAAACCCTGCTTTGCAATGTTTGCCCTTGTTTTGCTTTGTACGGGTTTAAACACCATTTTTTGCCGAAAGCCGCTTCGTTACTGGAAAATCAGGCACAAAAAAAGCTCCCTTTCGGGAGCTTTTTCTTAAATTCTGGTGGGCCCACCTGGATTCGAACCAGGGACCGACCGGTTATGAGCCGGTGGCTCTACCAAGCTGAGCTATAGGCCCTCAAAAACAACCTGTACTTCCTAGCCCCTTGCCCTTTTTTTGTCAAGAAAAGGCTTTATAGAAAATCATAAAACAGATCTTCAATCAATATTCAATAAAACTTTTAAGCTTTTTACTACGGGTGGGATGCCGGAGTTTCCGCAAAGCCTTGGCTTCGATCTGCCGAATACGCTCACGGGTAACCGCAAAGTCCTTCCCCACTTCCTCCAGGGTATGATCCGCCTTTTCTCCGATGCCAAAACGCATCCGAAGCACCTTTTCTTCTCTGGGAGTCAGAGTGGCGAGAACCTTTCTTGTCTGCTCTGAAAGGTTGAGGTTAATCGCTGCATCCGAAGGCAGCATAAATTTTTTGTCCTCAATAAAATCACCAAGATGACTATCTTCCTCTTCACCAATGGGCGTTTCAAGGGAAATAGGCTCCCTTGCAATTTTCAATACACGCCGCACCTTGTCCAGAGGGATCTCCATCTTCTCTGCTATCTCTTCAGGACTGGGTTCACGACCCAGCTCCTGTACCAGATAGCGGGAAGTCCGGATCAGCTTGTTGATGGTCTCAATCATATGCACAGGAATACGGATGGTTCTTGCCTGATCGGCAATGGCCCGGGTAATGGCCTGACGGATCCACCAGGTGGCATAGGTGCTGAATTTATACCCTCTGCGATATTCAAATTTGTCCACAGCCTTCATGAGGCCGATATTGCCTTCCTGAATCAGATCCAGGAACTGCAACCCCCGGTTGGTATATTTTTTGGCAATACTCACCACAAGACGCAGGTTGGCACGAACCAGCTCACTTTTGGCTTTCTTGGCACACTCCCGGCCTTCGTCCACACTGGCAATCACCTTTTTCAGGGAACGAATATTGGCCTTCAGATCGTATTCACGGGACTCGATCTGTTCCTGAAGATGCCTCAAATCCGCAAAAACCCGCTTCATGGTTGCCAGAGGATAGTCCGTACGTTCACGAAACCAGGCCAGAAACACCTCTTCATCCTGAAGACGCGCCCGCAGATCCGTGATGGTGGTATCAAAGGTCTCCGCACTTTGTACCATGAGTTTACCCATAACCTCAAACCAACTGATATGATAGCGTATTTTCTTTTCGATACGATCTGTGACACTGCTCTCCAGACGCCAATCCTTGATATATTCAAAAATTTTTTCATTGCGTTTGGCAATAACCCTGCGGTGTTTTCTTTTTTCCTCATAATCCATGGCAGGATCAAAAATTCGTTCCCGAAGCTCGGCATTCTCCGCATGAAGAACTTTCATTTCCTGTACGACAGACAAAAATTCACTGATCTGTCGATTTTCATCCATGAGGGTATCCCCCTCATCAATATCCCGCAGCACATGCTTGGGCCTTAAATTGCCCGCAGCAATACTGTCCGCAAGATCAATCAGGGTATCTACGGCGATCCCCATCTCCAGCATAGCCTTGAGAATTTCCTGCTCGCCATGCTCAATTTTTTTAGCAATGTCAATCTCTCCCTCCCGACTCAGGAGGGTTACCATCCCCATCTCCCGCAGATACATTTTCACAGGATCGGTTACGGAACCAAAATCAACCTCCGACTCTTCCGAATTAAAGGCCTTGACAGGACTTTTGCTTTCCCCTTCAGTCTCTTCTTCGGAAACAATCTCATCCTCATCTCCCGGCTCATCCTCTTCTTCCTCATCATCCGGACGATCCAGAAGATCCTCGGCGTCTGCGGCGTCTTCTTCCCTGACCTTGACCTTGGGAAGCTCCGAAGCCTTCACCATCCTGACGCCCAATTCCCCCAGCGTCACAAAAACCGCATCCATCTGCTCGCCTGTCACGGTATCGGACAAGACATCATGTACTTCCTCATAGGTAAGATAGCCTCGCACCTTACCCAGCTCAAGGAGAGCCTTGAACTCTTTTTTCTGTGCAGCACGGTTTTTTTTATCGCCATTGGACGATTGGGTCATTGGGTATGCCTCCTAGGGGTCGCCAAGCGGGACAGCCCGATTTTTGCCGCTTCCCGGGCTTGCTCTTGTTTCTGTTCAAGCAAAGCCATGAGGCGGGCCTGATCCTTACCCGCTTCCGCAGCTTTGATGCGGTCCATAAGACCGGAATTTCCCTGGGCCTGCTGCCGCAGGCGCAGAAATTGTGATATCAGAAGATCCGCGTTCTCCGCATTCCATGCGGATTCCTGAAAACGAAGTCCGGAAAGCCTGCGCTGCACCTCCAGATCTTCCAGAATATCCGGATCATTGAGACAAAAATCCTTTGCATTTCCATGTTTAAAAATCGACTGGACAATGCGTTTTAAAACAGGATCGGAAAAAAACTCTTCCGGATTCAAAGCTCCCAGCGGCTCCCGGCTTTGGGGGACGGACAGCAGCAGGGATACAAGGGCTTCCTCCATACGGAGATTTTCCGGAACGCTCACCACGCCTCCCCTGCTTTCCTTCTGGGGTAGAGGACGCTTTTCCAAACGATCCCGCACAGCCTTTGCATCCATATCCAGACCATCGGCCAGCTCCCGCAGATAGACATCCCGGGTAATAGCGTCTCCCATGCCATCGAAAAGGGGAAGAAGGGATTCCAGGGTTTTAATCCGACCCGCAGGATCCCTTCCCCAGCGTTGCAGGGAAGCACGGATAAGAAAGGAAAAAAGAGGTTCCGCCTGTGAAACCCCTTCCAGAAAAAATTCCCGGCCTGAACTCCGTACCAGGGTATCCGGATCCTCTCCCTGAGGCAGCAGAAAAACCCGAACATCCATGTTCATGGATAAAAGCAGAGGTGCTGCCCGTTCAGCGGCCCGAAAACCCGCAGCATCTCCGTCAAAAACGAGAACAACACGATCCGCATAGCCTCTGAGCAACTGCACCTGCTCACGGGTCAGAGCCGTCCCCAGACCTGCAACCGTATCTTCTATTCCCTGCTGGTGCAGGGAAATTACATCAAAATACCCTTCCACCACATGTACAACCCGGCTTTTCCGAATTGCGTGGCGGGCCTGATGCAGGCCATAGAGAGACCGGGCCTTGTGATACACAGCCGTTTCCGGAGAATTCAGGTATTTGGGATTTTCATCTCCAAGAATCCTGCCCCCAAAACCAATGATCCTTCCCTGAATATCCTGGATAGGAAACATGATACGGTTTCGGAAGCGATCATAGCATCGGCCCTGCTGGCTTCGGACAGCAAGTCCAGCCCTTTCAAGAGCTGCGGAATGAAAGCCTTTTTTTCCCATGTAGTCCGCAAGATGCGACCAGCCTTCAGGAATGAATCCAAGGCCAAAATGATCAATGGAATCCTTCGAAATCCCCCTTTTTTCAAGATATTGCCGTGCAGGCTCTCCCAGAGGACTCTTCAGCAGACCATGGCGGAAAACCCCCAAGGCCACCCGGTTGGCTTCCAGAATTTCATCCCTTTCCCTGGTTTTGTTCCCATCATCGTCCTGATTTTCAGCCAGAACAAGTCCGTAACGATCCGCCAGACTCTTCACAGCCTCTGGAAAGGAAAGGGCTTCACTCTGCATGACAAAGGAAAAAACATCCCCTCCCGCACCACAACCGAAACAATGGTACATCTGTCTTTCGGGATCGACTGAAAAGGAAGGGGATTTTTCCGTATGAAAGGGACAAAGCCCAACCAGACGCCTTCCGGAACGCTTCAGGGTGATGCGTTCGGAAACAATCTGAGCAATGTCCGCGAGACTTCGGAGTGTCGCAATATTTTCTTCCGTAATCCTTGTGCCCAAGACGGCCCTCTTCCGTATAATGCGTCAAAAGCCGGACTTTACCCAACGGACGAAAAGCACACCCCCTGACAGAAGGGTAACCCGCAAAAGTTAACCTGTTTTGTCTTTCTGTCAAGAAAAAGAACACGATAAAAAATAGAAAGCCCCACACCCGTCCGGATCTTCCGGAAGCGGAAGCCCCGTTTAGCCCTATAAATCCGAAAAATTTCTGTCCAATTAAAAAAACATCATACAGCAGACATACCGGCAAAAAGGGTATTGGCTTCAGCAATCGTGAGTGTTCCTTCATAAAGAGCACGCCCACTGATCACAGCCTCTACCCCGCAGGCTTCCAGGGGGAGGAGCACTTCAAGATCTTTCAGGGTGGAAACCCCTCCCGATGCGATAACGGGAATGGAAACAGCCTCCGCCAGGGCACGGGTGGCCTCTGTATTGACTCCCCCATGGGTACCATCCCGTGCAATGTCCGTAAAAATGATGGCCGCCACTCCTGCGCCCTCAAAACGGCGGGCAAGCTCCACGGTGGTTGTTTCCGTGGTTTCTGTCCAGCCATCCACAGCCACCCTGCCCTCCCTGGCATCAATTCCCACAACAATGCGACCGGGCCAGGCCGCACAGGCAGACCGCACAAGATCCGGATCCCGAAGCGCCGCTGTGCCCAGAATGACCCGATCCACCCCAATGCTGAGGTAATGGGAAATGGTCTCCATGGAACGGATTCCCCCTCCCACCTGAACCGGAACGGAAACCGCTGCCACAATGCTTTCAATCAAAGCAAGATTTCTCGGTTTCTGTTCCACAGCCCCGTCAAGATCGACAAGATGAATCCTCAAGGCACCTTCCGCCTCCCACTGGCGGGCCTGGGCCACAGGATCCTGAGAAAAAACCGTTTCCGCATCCATCTGCCCCTGAAAAAGACGCACACAGCGTCCGTTTTTAATATCTACTGCGGGAATGAGTATCATGCACACCCTTTCTGAAAGCATGGCAAAAACATTACAAAACCTTTTTTACAAATCGGCAGGAGAGTGCCATTTCCACGTACCTGTCTGCCACCGCTTATTCATTACAGCAGGCCCTTTGTGGAAGGTACACCCGACACCCTGGGATCCAGACGCACAGCCCTGTCCAGTGCCCTGCCAAGGGCTTTGAACATGGCCTCCACAATATGATGACTGTTTTCTCCATAGGGCACATCAATGTGCAGGGTCATCCCCGAACGCACGGCAAAGGCCCGGAAAAATTCCTTGGCAAGGTAGGGGTCAAAGGGACCGGGGGAACGAATGGGATCCGGCAGAAGGCAGACCAGAAAAGGACGGTTAGAAAGATCCAGAGACAATCGGCACAGGGTCTCATCCATGGGCAGCACAAAATCGCCATACCGTACCAGCCCCTTACGGTCTCCCAGAGCCATGGCAAGGGTATCTCCCAACACAATTCCCACATCCTCCACGGTATGATGCCAATCAATCTCTATATCTCCCCTGCAGTGCACTTCCAGATCAAAACAACCATGCACGGCAAAAAGAGTCAGCATATGATCAAAAAAAGGGATACCCGTCACAATATCCGCCCTGCCCTGCCCATCCAGATTCCAGGAGATACGGATTTCCGTCTCTCCGGTCTTTCTTCCCACTACAGCCTTCCGTTCCATACCGCTTCCTCCATCATCGCCAAAAGGAGCCGAGTCTTATAACAAAAAGCCCCGTACAGGTCAATTTTTATACCCAAAAGCATCCCAGATCCGCAGCATCAAGGATTTACAAAAGCGTAAAACATCCTTATGATTTATGCGGTATATCTTAGAGTTTGAAGGTTATGCAAACCTTCCCCATCCCGACACCGGAGACGGTCATGGAAATCAACACCGCCATCCACATACAACCGGGCAGCTATACCGGGCCGCGGATTCAAAAAGGGGAAACCACACCAGGACAGACTCAACCCGCAGCACCGGTTGCCCCCCCCCCGGAAACCGCAGGTACGGAAGACGAGGACACACGCGCCTCATCTGCCAGGGTTCGTCTCAATCCTTCCCAGCTGCGCATGATTTCCGAACTCAAAAGCCGGGATCAGGAAGTGCGCACCCATGAGCAGGCCCATGTGGCCGCAGGCGGTGGGCATGTTAACGGTGGTATCCGCTATGTTTATCAGAAGGGACCGGATGGACAGATGTACGCCATTGGCGGTGAGGTTTCCATTGATGTCTCTCCCGTTCCCGGAGATCCGGAAGCCACGGCACATAAAATGGATCAGGTACGGCGTGCCGCTCTGGCTCCTGCCGATCCCTCCCCTCAGGATCGCAATGTGGCATCCAGGGCCACCATGCTTCGCAGTGACGCCCTTCAGGAAATCGCCCTCATGCAGATGGAAGCCCGAAGGGAAACTATGGGCGTTTCCGCCTCCGACGGAGAAGGCCCCTATGCCCCTCCAAAAGCCGAAAAGGGAAACCTTTTCAGCGTTCGGGCTTAAATCTCACCCTGCCCCTGAGTAAGGCTATCCCATCGCACTACGCATTTTTCCCATGTCCTCCTGAAGCCTCACCAGTTCTCTATCCAGCACCAGAAGACCTTCCAGCATGTCACGGATAAGCGTCAGCCTTTCTTCCCTGAAGCCCCCCCTGCGAGCCGCTGTCTGATCCAAAAATGCCATTTCAGTTACGCAGGTACTGAAGCGGGCATTCAGCTCGGCCTGCACCGCCAGAGCCATCACGGAAGAAAGTTTCAGGATATACTGAAACTTGATATTTTCCCGGTAGTCCACCATATGCGTCAAGACCTGCTTTTCCGTCTCCCTGCAAATCCGCCTCAGACTGGCTGCAAGGGCCTTCGCCCCCTCTCTGCCCGGCAGGACGCCCCCCTCATCCTCTTGTTTTTTCTTGAAAAAAAGACCCTTCACCCAGCTTTTAAAGCTGTAAAAACCAAAGCGCATGTGGCCTTCCGTACGCACCTTGATATTGTACCGGGTGATGGCATGGGCCGGGGGCAGATGCAGGCCTGCGCGCTCGGCCTGAACCCGTGGCTGCACCTGGGAAAGACCCGTATCCAGAGAAGAGGGAAGATCCAGAGAAACGCCCATCCCCTTCAGGCCATGGCAGTATTCTTCCAGCACCTCCTCCACCATGGCGGCATAGGGCCGCGCCACCTCCGCATAATGGATCTGCATATAGTCTTCAAGTTCCCGAACAAAACGCACAATTTCAGGATTCACCCGATCCGTCATATGGGTGTCCAGTGCCTGCCTGAAATCCTGAAAAGCATGGTACAGCGCCATGGAAAAGCCTGATTTTTCAATCATTTCTACATAGCCATCCATATCAGGCCTGTATTCCCGGATAAAAGCCAGAATACCGGGCAGAATCTCCCCTGTTCCACCATCAAAAAAGCGATCTGTTCTGCTTTTCAGTTCCTTTTCCAGAGCCGCATAGGAACCGTCCAGGGTGTTCCGGATAAGCCCCTGAACCTGGGAGACCCGCTGATGCCGGGAGCGTACCTCTTCGAGAATAGACCTTGCCTGTTCCTGATCTCCGCCAAGAAGATCCCTGTCCATGCGAAAACGGTTGGCCATGGAAGCAGCGATCTGACGCAGTCTGGCCGTCTGGTTGAAAAGCAGCAGCCTGGCCCGATCCTGGGTCATGCGAAGATTCAGGGCCTCGTCAAAAGCACCAAAGGCTCTGCGACTCTCCGCTGTCATGGCAGGATCGGCTTCCCACTGGGCAAGACGCAGACGTTCCTTTTCCGGCAGGGTTCCTTCCACTCCCAGGGTTTGCAGAAGCCGGTACAGAGCCGAAAATACATGGACACGGGCTCCCGGACACAAAAGCCCCAGCTCGGATTCCACTTTACGGGTAACCCGCAGTACATCCGCATCGTTCTCATGCTCGCCAAAATCCGTATTCAGCACAAAAATCACAGAATCGAGAATCCCCATCTTGCGGATCATGTTCAGAAAACGGAGATCCGCCTGCCGCAGTCCCGTACGGCTGCTGACCACGTATATGATGAGGTGGGTCTTGAAAAGATACTCCTGAACCTGGGCAATATGCAGAGGATTGGGGGCATCACTGCCCTGGCAGTCGGCAAGCTCAATGCCATCGGGCATACGGGCCGTATCCATGGTGATGAGAATGTCCCGGACATAGGCCGCCCGAATTTCATCGGCCACAAAAAGCTGGTAATCCGCAAAGCAGGTACCCGTAAAAACGGCTTCCGGCGTATCACTTGTGATATAGGATCTTACGGATTCATACCCTTCTAGGTAGGAATACAGATAAACGCTGTGGATATTCCGGGCGTCTTCGGTGACGAGCTGGTCTGTACCCAGGGTTTTCAGGGCAGCGGCAAGGTCTTCCCTGTCCCTGTCTCTCCGGATGTCAAAACGGGCATCGACCTGACGCCACCCCGACGCAGGAAAAAGCGCCAGAGCCCCCTCAATGTCCGCATTGACCTCATCCCAGTTTTTAAAACGGACACGGGCAGCCTGGCTCTCTCCCCTGCGCACACGGGTCACGATGGATGTGACCACGCCCGCCCCTCTTTTCAGAAGATCTCCCCCCATCCAGGCATTAATCAGGGTGCTTTTTCCTGACTTGATGGCACCCACAACGGCAACACGGAGGGTTTCCTCCCTGAGCTGCCGGAGAATTTCACGAATATCGCCAGACCAGAGACTTCCGTTTTCCGCAGGGTTTTCCTCCCTGCCGCCATTTTCCGCATACTGTTTTCCAAGATCCAGGAGCTTTTCTCCCAGAACCGAAAGCCCCTCTTTCCAGATCCGATAATTTTCCATTTTCCGCTACACCTTAAAATTCCTGATACAAATCCTGAAAACTCTGACAAACGCTGCTGTCGTAATCCCAGAATCCGGGGGGCTGCCCCGCCCCCCCTGGCAAGCCCTTGCGATTTTTCCAGAGCGTGTGAATACAAGTAAGTCCCAACACCTCCCCTTCGAAAGGAGGCCAGTACCATCTCATGCCCTCAGGCGTTACCGCCTTCAAAGGCCAGAAATTCCGGACGGATTCCCATGTGTAAAAGAGCCTCCTCCCAACACCGTTCCGCAGGACAGGAAAGCAGAAGCTCCGCAGGCAGCGCATTCACCAGCCAGGTGTTCTCACAGATCTCATTTTCAAGCTGACCGGGACTCCAGCCGGAACACCCCAGCATCATCCTGTAAGCCTCAGGCCCTTGCCCGCCAGCGATGGCTTCCACGATATCCCGTGAAAAACTCAACCCCACAGAAGGCGTAATGACAAGGCAGCTCTTCCAGTCAAAGGGAGGCCCGTGAAGAACGAAAAGGCCATCTTCCCGCACCGGGCCACCGCAAAAAATGGGATTGTCTGATCTTCCATGACCTGAGGGAAGTCCGATGGAACGCAGAACATCGCCTTCGGAAACGGAAGGGAAGGGATTGTTTACCACAAGCCCGAAACTCCCTGCCCCATCATGGACAGCCATGCAGACCACAGCCCTGGAGAACCAGGGGTCTTCCAGTCTGGGCATGGCAATCAGACATTTTCCGACAAAAGGGTTGCTGCTCACAGAAAACCACCTCTCCCGCATCAGGTACGGAATTTCTGAACCTGCTCCTGAACCTCTCCCATCTGCTTCTGCATGGCTGCCGCCTGCGCATTCAGGCTGCGCGAACTCTGTACCACATCATCCGTCGATTTGTGTACTTCAGCGATATCCTTTGCAATCTCCGCAGCAGCAATGGAAGCCTCGGAGACATTGTGATTCATCTCCTGTATCCCCTGGGAGGCCTGGAGTACATTGTCCGCGATCTCCTTTGTGGTGTTGCTCTGCTCTTCCACAGCTGTGGCAATGGACACCACAATGGCATTGACATCCTGTATCACAGAAAGAATGGCACCGATACGTTCCACCGTTGCATTGGTGGACTGCTGGATACCATCAATCCTGTCCCGGATCTCATTCGTCGCCGTTCCCGTCTGGCGGGCAAGCTCCTTGATCTCGTTGGCCACAACGGCAAAGCCCTTCCCCGCATCCCCCGCCCTGGCGGCTTCGATGGTGGCGTTCAAGGCCAGAAGATTGGTCTGCTCTGAAATATTGTTAATTGTTTCAGTCACCTGCCCCACTTCTCTTGCTGCTTTACCCAGGGCCGTCATCTGGTGGGATGCCTGCTCTGCCTGGGCTACGGCATCTTCCGTAATGAAACGGGCTCTTTCGGAATTTCGGGCAATCTCATTGATGGTTTCCGTCATCTGCTCCGCAGCCTGAGCGACCATGGAAACATTGGTGGTTGTCTCCTCCACGGCTGCGGCAACGGAATGCATGTTGCTGCTCATTTCCTCACTGGCGGCAGCCACGGAATTGGCCCTGGAAGCATTTTCCTCCGCATTGTCATAAAGCACTCCGGCAATGCGCCCCAGATCCCGGGTACTGGCCGTCAACTGCTGTCCGGCCTTTCCGATATTGCCCATCATGGCCCTCAGTTCTCCGGACATACCGTTCATGGCCTGGATCATACGACCAAACTCATCGCCGGAGGCATAGGGTACATGGCGGGTCAGATCACCGGAAGCCACCGTCTGAATCAGAGATTCGGAAAGGGAAAGGGGGTGCAGCACATTGCGCCGTATCTGCCACCATCCGAGGCCAATCACCACAATGAGAATGCCCAGTACCCAGAGAGCTACGGAAATCTTGGCTTGGGCCACAGCCCTGTGTGCACCTTCCAGGGAAGAAATAATTTCAAAAGCACCATGCACCTCTCCCACACGCCAGCCCTCCCGGATACCGCCCACGGGATCCCGGCTGCCCCTGGGATCACCATGACAGGGCATACATTCCGCCGTCAGGGTAATGGCTTTGAAATACCGCACCTGATCCTCTTCAAAAACCACCTTTTCCCTGAGACTGCCCGAAGCCAGTTCCCGCAGCACCGCCTCCTCCACGGCATCGGGAGTATTGGCCGGATTTCTGGGACTGATCTTGGGCGCACGGAACCGGTATCCCGCCTCATGCGCATTGAGGGCCGCCATATTGAGGGCCGTAATGACAGGGACGGCCTCCATGATCTGACTGCGATCCAGCTCTTCATAGGGCTGGAGCACTTTCATTTCAAGCTTTTTGGCCATTTCGCTACGGGCCGCCTCTGCCATGAGCACAATGGCCCGGCTTTTTTCCAGAATGCTGTCCTCCGCACCCTGACGAATGTCCTCGACCCGCATCATGGCAAGGATCATGGCGACCACCAGCGGCCCGCAGGCCACAATGGCCAGAATTTTCCAGCGCACACTCAGATCCTGAAATTTCATGGGCCGTTCTCCTTTTATAAGGAATCTTTTGGGAAGGAAAAGTGGGGTCTAGCGACAAGAAAGAAGCGAAACGGATTTTTTTTTCAGCTCTGCAAATCTTGAAACTTTATACGTCAAAGCACTTCTCTTGCAAAGCAGGAAAACAAAAAAACAACGGCTTTCTTGACAAGCCCCTGCACAGATGTTTTCTACTGTGAGGAACAAAAAACGCCCTCTTCCATCAGAACTGTGAGAACCCCATGCCTGTTTTTGAATACACAGCCCTGGATCCCAGGGGTAAACGCTGCAAGGGCGTCATTGATGCCGACAATATGCAGATGGCCCGTGCCAGACTGCGGGAACGCAAACTTTTTCCCACACATCTGGGAGAAGCGCGAACCCAGGATCAGAGCCGCAAGGAAAGCCTCTCCTTCCTTAGCACGCGCCGTCTCCGGCCAAAGGACGTCAGCCTCATCACCCGGCAGCTGGCCACACTGATGGGTGCGGGCTTTCCCCTGGTGGGTGCCTTGGGGTCGGTCATCAGCCAGACCCGTTCTACCCCGATCAAACGCACCCTTTCCAGAATCAAGGATGCGGTGGAGGGGGGGGCGGGGTTTGCCGACGCCCTGGCCGCAGAATCCGGCACCTTTTCACCCATCTACATCAATATGGTGCGTTCCGGAGAAAGTTCCGGAACCCTGGAACTGGTGCTGGAAAGGCTCGCTGATCTTCTCGAAAATCAGGAAAACCTCAAATCCCGCATCCGTTCCGCCCTGGCCTATCCCATTGTCATGGCCATCTTTGGCGGGCTGGTTCTCTTTGGGCTCATGACCTTCATTGTTCCGGGGCTTGTAGCCATTTTTTCCGACATGCAGCAGGAACTCCCGCTGCCGACACGCATCCTGCTTGCTGGCAGCGATTTTCTGAAAAGCACCTGGTGGATTCTGCTTCCTGCTCTGTTTTCCCTGCCCTTTCTTTACCGTCGGGCCAAGCAGTCTCCAGGTCTTGGCCTTCGGATTGACGCATGCATCATGCACCTTCCCATTGCAGGCAGCCTCAGCACAAAGCTGGCCGTCACCCGCTGCTGCCGTACTCTGGCGTCTCTTCTGGCCAACGGCGTTCCCATCCTCTCAGCCCTGGCCATTGTGGAAAATGTGGTGGACAACAAGGTTCTGGCAAAAAGTATTGCCCAGGCGGCAAAGGCTGTGGAGCGGGGCGATGGGCTGGCAGCTTCCCTCGCTGCCGGGAAGGGGTTTCCGGATATGGCCCTGCAGATGATACAGATCGGGGAACGCAGTGGCAGTCTGGAGGCCATGCTGGAGAAGGTGGCGGACATCTACCAGAACGAGAGTCAGAACGCGGTGACAGCGCTGACTTCCATGCTGGAACCGCTTGTCATTCTGGTGATGGGGATCAGCGTGGGCCTCATTGTACTGGCCATCTGCCTGCCTATCTTTGAAATGAACCAGCTGATCCGCTGAGCCGTGCAGAAACACAGACCTTGTCCGAATTGCCCTGCCCTTATTCGGGATGACTCTTACGAAGTTTCTCAATGGCCCGGTTAGGGCCAAGAATGATGAGAACATCTTCCTTCTTCAGTGTATAATCCGCTTTTGGAATCATATTGAGCCGTCCGGGAAAAATCTCCTGAATCGCCACAACCTGTATGCCAAAACGGTTGATCAGGTTGATGTCCTTTAAGGATTTTCCAACAAAAGCCATGGGGGTTGTGAGCTGAACAATGGCGTGATCCTCGGCGAAGGGCAAAAAATCCAGCATATTGGGTGCATGGAGACGCTCTGCCAGATGGATTGCCTGATCTTTTTCCGGAAACAGAACCTCGGTGGCACCGATTTTTTCCAGAACACGGCCATGGGGTTCACTGTGAGCCTTTGCGTAAACGGTCTTGCATCCGATTTCCTTAAGGTTGAGGGTGGCAAGAATGGACTCGCTGAGAACGGATCCCATGCAGACAATGGCCGCATCCACGGTACGCAGCCCCATGGACTCAAGGGCCCGTGGATCCGTGGCATCCGCAATGATGGCCTGACTGACCAGATCCCGTATTTCCTGAATCAGGGCAGGATCCCTGTCAATGGCAATGACCTCATGGCCCTTGCTGTAAAGACGGGTGGCAAGGTAAAAACCAAAACTTCCCAGTCCGATAATGGCAAACTGTTTCATGGGATTCCTATCCGATCATGATGGGTTCTTCAGCATGGCGGAAACGACTGTCACTTTTACGGCTGATGGCAACGGCAAGGACAAGGGGACCGACCCTTCCTATGAACATGAGAAAGATGAGAATCCATTTTCCGGCTATGGAAAGGGTGGGGGTGAGACCTGTGGAAAGGCCTACGGTGCCAAAGGCGCTGGTGGCTTCAAAGGCGATTTCAAGAAAAATCCCCTTGCTCTGGGGATGGGGCAGGGCATGGGTTTCTGTGATCAAAAGCCCCATGATGGCAAGACTGATGATCAGAAGACTGAGAAGAAAAACGCTCATGGCGCGGGTGATGCTGGTTTCGGGAATGGTGCGGGAAAAAATATGGGGTCTTTCCCGGCCCTGAAGACGGGCCAGCCCCAGAAGAAAAAGCGTGCTGGCTGTGGTGGTCTTGACCCCTCCCCCGCAGGAACCGGGACTGGCACCGATAAACATGAAAATGAGGCAGGCAAAGAGGGTGACGGAGGTCATCTGTTCAAAGGCAAGGGTGTTAAAGCCTGCTGTACGCAGGGTTACGGATTGAAAAAACGCGGCCATAAGGCGCTGTCCCCAGCCCATACCCGCAAGGGTGTTCCGGGACTCCATCATAAGAAAAAGCAGGGTTCCGGATACCAGAAGAATCAGGGTTGCACTGAACACCAGCCGGGTATGCAGGCTGAGGCGTGAAAAAAGTCTGCGTTTGCTCCGGCCATGCTCCCCGATTTCCGCAAGAGCCAGAAAGCCAAAACCACCGGCAATAATGAGAACTGCCACAATGAGGTTTACGGCAACATCACTCCTGTAGGAAACAAGGTTATCCGGAAACAGGGCAAAACCGGCATTGCAGAAAGCACTGATGCTATGGAAAACGGCCTGCCCCAGGGCTTCGGAAGGGGGCATATCCCAGAGAAAACGGATAAAAAGCCCCAGGGCACCCAGGGCTTCCACGACAAAGGTAAGCCGCATTACATCGCTAACAATACGGCCAGGACTTTTGTCCGTTCCGTGGGTAAAGGTATCCTGAAGAAGATTGCGATCCCGCATACCGGGTTTACGGCCTGCTGCCATCAGAATAAGGGTGGAGAGGGTCATGGTGCCCACACCGCCGATCTGAATGAGAACCAGAATGATTCCCCTCCCCAGAGGCGTAAAGGTTCCCGCCGTATCCAGAACCGTAAGCCCTGTGACACAGGTTGCCGATGTGGCTGTAAAAAAAACATCTGTCCAGGAAAGACAGTCTGAAAAGCTGGCCCCGGGCAGTTTAAGCAGCAGGGTACCCGCAAGGATGGTGAACAAGAAGCTGACTACCGGGATACGGGAGGGAGTCTGAAAAAAAATTCGAACGTGCGTCTGCAAGGATTTTTGCTGATGGTGCAGTAAAAACATTGGTATCCCTGGCCTGTTATGGATGCAAAAGGGGGACAGCTTCCAAGCGCAGCAAGACCTTTTTGCGCAATTTCGGGGGGATTGTCACGGGAGGATCAGCAATTGTCAAGTACAGAATGGGAAAAGTACAAGGAACACACTTGACGCAGAAAATAAAGAGGGTATAAATTTTTTGCCCATGACACTGCTGAATGAAAACGAAACCATTTTACTCTTTAAGACATAAATGGGTCACTTACTTTTTTGTTCAGCTCCTGTTCACCATCACGTTCCAGAAACAATCACGGAGGCTTACCCATGAAGTACCTGTTTTATGTCACCCTTGCCGCATCCGCCCTGATGTTCACCGCCTGCACCCCAGAAAAAACCACACCGGAAAGCGTCGCCCAGAAACATGTGGCGGCTCAGGTTGTTGCAGGGGAAGGTCTGAAGACCGACACCACCGGTCTGACCTTTACCGTTATCGAAACCATCGACAACACAGCGATTGTGGAAGTCGGAGGCACCGTTGCCGTACAGGGCCAGGTCAAGGCCGTTAAAAATGCCAAAGGCCAGTGGGAAATCCAGTAAAAACACAACAGGGCAGAACGGCATTGCATCCGTTTTGCCCTGTACCCCTGCCTCCTGATCCAACGCCAGACATTCTACAGCGTATAGTCCACCACCCGCCGTTCTTCAAGAATTCCCTGCAAAAAAGCCACCACTTTCTGATGTTCCGGATGCTGCACATACCGGGTAAAAGCCGCCTCATCATCAAATGCCGTGAGAAGGGAAAGATGACTGCTGTGTGCCGTTTGCAGCAGATCCACCCCCACTTCCAGAACCCGAAGTTCTTCGATTTTATCCGGCAGGGCTTCCAGCATTTGTTTCAGATCCGCAATGTTTTCCTCAAGACCAAGACCCCTGGCATTTTCCTTTAAGCGGAACAGCACAATATGTTTGAACATGAAAGTCTCCTTTTTTTAAGGATCGTTACGGATAATAAGGTCTGGTAAGAAAGACCAGCACCGGGCAGAAAATGGATGTTTTCAGTGGAAGAGAATTTCCGACGGATCGGAAAGAGGACGGTGGAGGGCTGTGGTGGAAAGAACGTACGGCTAGGGAAGGCTGCCCGGTTCGCTGGTTTTCCGCCGCCCCTGAAGGCGGCGTCCCTCTGGGACACAGGCAATTATTGCAACATACATGCCAAAGAATCCAAAAACCCGAAATCCCACCATACAGGCACTCTTCTCCCCTTTCTCCGGACATCTCCTGAAAAAATCTGTCCGTTTTCCGGAAAAAAAACGGACAGTCCGGAAAAATGGATGACAAATCCGTATCTCTTTTGCACGGCCTGCTTCAAAATTGCACAGCCTATTTCAAAGAACGCCCGTACTTTTTCAAAAGCGCGTAAAAATGGGATTTGGAAAGTCCCGAAATCAGCATCATGTCCTGGGGACTGCCCCCGGTTTTCTCCATGAGGGCATCCAGATAACGGGCTTCCATCTCCGCCTTGAAATCCTTGAGGCTGGGAAAATCCTCCATCCGATGCGGCAAGGGAGACGGCAGGGCTGCCCCCCCCTCTCTCCCGGAAGCCACGGAAAGACTCTGAGCAGAAAAATCCTCTTCCGGCTCCATACGCCCTTCCTTCAAACTGGCCCGCATCACCCGAATCCTCACCTCCCTCGGCAGATCCATGGCATACAGGGTCTGGTTCTCACCTGAGGTCACAAAAGCCACTTCCAGGACATTGAAAAGTTCCCGCACATTGCCCGGCCAGGAGTCGGCACAGAGAACCTCCAGAAAATCCTGGGCCAGCTCCTTGGGGTGAAGTCCATTCTGATCACAGAATTTCCGGATCTGCTGACAGGCCAGAGCCCTGATATCCTCCGCCCCCCTTTCCCGCAGGGCCGGAAGCCGTAGGGAAATGGTCCAGAGCCGGAACAGCAGATCCTGACGAAAAGTCCCCCTGTCCACCATATCCTGGAGATTGCGGTGGGTAGCCGCGATAAGCCGGAAATCCGAGGTCACTTCCTTTGTCTCCCCCACGGGACGGAAACGTCTTTCCTGCAAGACCCGTAAAAAGGATTTCTGGATGGAAAGGGGCATGTCCCCCACCTCATCGAGAAAAAGGGTACCGCCATCGGCCAGCTTCACAAGCCCCGTGCGGTCACTGTCCGCACCAGTAAAGGCGCCCTTTTTATGACCGAACAGGGTGGATTCCAGAAGGGTTTCCGTGATGGAGGCACAGTCCACCACCACAAACTCCCCCTTTGACCGGCGGCTGTTCTGGTGAATGGTTCTGGCAAAAAGCTCCTTACCCGTGCCGGTCTCTCCCGTAATCAGTACCCGGGAATCACTGCGCGCCGCCTGCGCCAGAAGCCCGTAACATTCCTTCATGGCCGGGCCTTCACCCACCACAGCGGAAAGATTCAGAGGTTCCGGCTCCCTTGCCTGCTGCTTTTCCGCTCTGTAGCGGAGAACCCTGTCCAGACTGAGGCGGGTCTGCTTCACGGAAAAGGGCTTGACCAGATAATCCCAGACCCCTGCGGCGATGGCCAGCTCCGCCCCGTCCGGATCTCCGAGACCCGTGAGAATGATCACCTCAGGACTGCCCTCCGATGCCCGGATGCGGGGAATGGCATCCAGACCGTTACCATCGGGAAGACGCACATCCAGAAACACAACTTCCACAGACCTCTGCCCCAAAAAGGCCAGCCCCTCCCGCAGCGTATGGGCCGCATGGCAGTCATAGTCCATTCTCCGGATCAGACTCGCCATGGTGTCACAGAAATCCACATCATCATCAATCACAAGAATACTGACCATGGACTGTCCGATCCTTTTTTCTTAATGTTCGCTAACATTAACTGTACACCGTTACCGGTGTGGACGAATCTGTCAAAGCTTTCAGCAGAACATTGAAAGCGCCTGTTACGTCCCGGTCTGCCCAAGACCCGTTGAGCAGCGGAATACGTTTTGCGCCACCTATATTCCGGATTTCTCCGGTTTGCGGGTGGGTTTTGCTGGTGTACTCTTCCGTGACATCCAGAACCGTCTTTCCGCGCTGGGATGCTTTCCATTTCAGGAACAACTTGAAGCGGTAATGGGCAAAGGTCAGCATGGAACGTACGGTTTTGGAGCGGATTTTTCGCCTGGCCTTTGAAGCCATGTCCTTTGTTTCAAAGGTCGGGAGAAGGATGCAGTCGAAATTGTCCGTCAGGAAACGGGCTGTTTTGTGATGCAGCTCGTCAATGAGGTTTTTGATTTTCTGCTGCATCCTGCGGATGGCCTTTGTCAGACTGCGTTTCTTCTGGCTGTTGTTTGAGAGGCTGCGTTTTGAGAACAGCTTGTCCAGGTGAAAGCACAGCCTCTGGATTCTGCCAAGGTCTCCTTCTCCGATTTTTCCGGAGAAATCGGGAGAGTAAAAGGCCATGAAGGTTCGGACTCCGGGGTCTAGGGCAACAACACGTCCTTGGTTCTCGGATTGCGCTGTGCTGCACTTGTGCGGAGTCGAAAGCCACCAGGCGTTGAACCGCCAGATCAGGCGGGAGTCCATGGGGTTTTCTGGAAGGGGTTCTGTGAAACGAAGTCCTTTTCCGGAGATTTTTGGGTAAATACCCTTGCCGGAAAGAGCGGATTTCGGAATGAAGCAGGATTGTTCCGGTGCTTTCCGGAAGCGGAATTTCGGCTCCCGGTTGGCTGCTGCCCAGAAGGCTCCGCAGGCTTCTTTCACGGCCATGCCCTTGATCTGAAAGGGGACGACATCGCACCAGACTGGGAGTTGTTTGAGCAGGTCTTTTTTGACATCCATCCAGGAGGGCGTGAAGTTCACGCAGGACTTCAGGTAGTCAAAGGTCTTGTTGAAGACATAGCGGCTCGCATCCGTCCAGCTCTTGAAGAGCTTCTTCTGTTCCGGGGATGGCTGGATCTTCTGCAATCTGGCTTCGGTATTTTCGGAGTCCGGGCATCCGGCAGGCGAAAACGTGCAGGATGGCAAGAAGATCCTGAGTAAGTTCCTGCTCGGGTGAGAGCTGAGTTTCGTCAAGAACCACGACTTCACCGCCGCCCGAACGGATAATCCACTCGATGAGATCGAATCCAAATCGGCATAGTCGGTCACGGTGGGCAGATACAACTGTGAGCTTATCTCCCCGCATTGCGCGTTCCAGAAGGGAACGCAGACCTTTTCGTTTGAAATTGATTCCGCTTCCGATGTCTTTGATGATTTCCGCTTCGGGGTATTTTTTCTGCATGAACTCGACCTGTCTTTGCAGATCGTCTTTTTGTTTCGGGCTGGAGACCCGGCAGTAACAGATGGTTTCATGCTTTTCTCCTTCCCCGACAAAACCCCTGACATC
>NZ_JCANVJ010000031.1:0-40915 GCF_059569355.1 Desulfobotulus sapovorans DSM 2055
TCTTTGAACTGCTCCTGGGGCACATCGAGAATCCCCAGATTTAAAATAAGACGCTGCCGAGGCCCTTTCGGGGTTCGGATAGTTTCAACAAGGTGCAGATATTCATACACCTTCTTGCTGTTACGGTTCGATTTGCGGACGCGTTTAATATACATACCCGTCACCGTAGCTAAAAAACAGGGGGGTGTCAATAATTATTTTGTTTTATGGGTCACTACATTTGGGTTTTGCCCGGTACAAAACAATGATTTCAGGCAGTTATGCCTGCAAGACATGGGGTTTTGGGCAAAAAATAAGCGTTGCCCGATCAATTTTGACGAAGTTGGGTTAAGACGCTCCAGCGTCTTGAATCCCGGAACACTGTCATACCCCAAACGCTTGTAGGACATTCAGAAACCGGATGCGCTCCATGTTTGGGTCTGGATCGTCCCGGCGCTTCATCAATATCCGGTTCCTGGAGAAGGAATTCCCGAGGATACTGGCCTTGGGCGCAGGAGCGCCCGGTAGGGCGTTCCCACGCTGGAGCATGGGAACGATAGCTGAAGAAAGATGGCAATCAGTTAAATTTATGCTATGGAAACGGAAGATCTCGTTATTCTTCTCCGTTAAAAATCCTGATTCTCAGGGGAAGCTTTATATTCTGTCACCCGCTGGATTTCCTGGGCCACATCGGCCAGAGCCGCAGGAGCGGCTTCTCTCCCGCCTTCTCTGGCGATTTTTTCCATACGGGCAGCGGCATCCCGAAGGGCTTCGGCTCCCACCAGGGCGGAAGTGCTTTTCAGGGTGTGGGCTTCCAGTTCAAGATCCTTCAGATTTTTTTCGTCAAGGCAGGCCCGCATTTTCTCAAGATGAACGGGAATGGCATTGTAGAAGTCCTCCGTGAGACCTGCTGCCAGCTCCAGATCGCCCATGATCATGATTTCAAGGGTTTGGGGATTCCAGACCCTGGCGGGATGCTTCGGGGGGGCGGGGGGCCGTGCTGGCACTCCGGCGGGGAGATCCTTTTGAACGGGCAGCCATTTTTGCAGCATCTGAGTCAGTGCATGGGGCGTGACAGGTTTGGAAAGATAGTCGTCCATACCGGCTTCAAGGCATTTTTCCCTGTCTCCCTGCATGGCATAGGAGGTCATGGCAATGATGGGGATGTTCTGATTCTGGGGGAAGGTGTCGGATGAGCGGATTTTCTGGGTGGCGGTAAGCCCGTCCATGACGGGCATCTGGACATCCATCAGGATAAGGTCGTAGGGCTGGTTTTCCAGAGCCTTGAGGGCTTCATGCCCGTTTTCCGCCGTATCCGCATGCAGTCCCAGTCTGGAGAGAATGCCCAGGGCCACCTTCTGGTTGGTGGGGTTATCCTCCACCAGCAGAATGCGGCAGGCACTTTTGCCAAAGGAGGGCAGGCTTTCCCGGGCCGTGTGCCGGGTCAGAATGGGAATGCCTGAGGGCAGGGCTTTATCCTTCAGTCCTAAGGCCATGCAGCACAGGGCTTGCAGATCCTGATGAATCACCGGCTTGGTGAGAACCCCTGTGAAGCCGATACGGGCCAGTTCACTGGCTTCTCCGCGCTGGGCAAGGGAAGAGAGCATGATGAGCCGGGTGGAAGCGAGAAGGGGGGTGGCCCGGATGGTACGTCCCAGCTCCCTGCCGTCCATGCCCGGCATCTGCATATCGAGGACAGCAATGGGGAAGGGCCTGCTGCTTTGGGCAGCTTCTTCCAGCATCTGCAAGGCCTTGAACCCGTTTTCCGCCTCAGCGGGAAGCATTCCCCAGAGCTGCATCCGGGTTCTCAGCATTTCCCGGTTGGTGGCATTGTCATCCACAATGAGACAGGGAATTCCCTTCAGTCCAGCGGGGGGCAGGGCAGGGATGCGGGGTACCTGATCCTGGAGCTGAAGTTTCAGGGTAAACCAGAAGGTGCTGCCCTCATCCTTGCGGCTTTCCACGCCCATGGCACCTCCCATGAGGTCTACCAGTTCTTTGGAGATGGCAAGGCCAAGGCCGGTGCCCCCGTATTCCCGCGTGGTGGAACTTTCCACCTGAGTAAATTTTTCAAACAGCAGATGCTGTTTGTCTTCCGGAATGCCTATGCCTGTGTCCCGTATGGCAAAGTGCAGAAGGACGTGGTCTTTTTCTTCTGAAAGCCTGCGTATCCGGATGCTGACTTCGCCTCTGGGGGTGAACTTGATGGCATTGCCCAGGAGGTTGGTGAGGATCTGACGCAGTCTGCCCGGATCCCCCTGTACCAGAAAGGGCACATCGGGTTCCATGGTGAAAATGAGTTCAAGCCCTTTTTCCTCGGCGCGGACTGCCAGCGAAAGGCAAAGCTCCTGCACCAGTTTTTCGAGGTCAAAATTCAGAATTTCAAGATCCAGCTTTCCCGCCTCAATCTTGGAAAAATCCAGGATGTCATTGATCAGCTCCAGAAGGACATAGGCACTGCTGCTGATGGTTTTCGCATAATGGCGCTGTTCGTCACTCAGTTCCGTATCGAGAAGCAGATAGGTCATGCCGATGACCCCGTTCATGGGAGTGCGGATTTCGTGGCTCATGTTGGCGAGGAATTCACTTTTGGCGATGCTGGCCATCTGGGCCTGCATGGCCATTTCCTGGGCCTGACCGATGACCTCTTCCAGGGCATGGTTGGTGACTTCCAGCTCTTCCCAGGAACGGATCAGATCCATCTCCGCTTCCTTGCGTGTGGTGATGTCCTGAATGGAAAGGAAGAGACCGGAGACGAAGGGATTGTGGAACAGATTGCAGGCCCTTGTTTCCAGCCAGACCCAGTGGCCTTTTTTATGCTGGTAGCGGTATGCGATGCGTTCTCTGGCGAGGGGCGCTGCGCTGATTCTCCGGATGGCATCCCGGACAGCGGGAAGATCCTCGGGATGGATGCGGGCGAGATTGTCCTGCATGGAGGTTTTTTCTTCCATCGTATAGCCCAGGATGCTTTCCACCTGGGAACTCACATAGCTGGCATTGCCGTTCAGGTCGATGATCTGGGTGATGGTGTCGGAATTTTCTTCGAGTACCCGGAAGCGCATTTCACTGGCTTTCAGTTTTTCTTCCGCTTCTTTTTTCTGGGTGATGTCGGTCTGGATTCTGTCGATACGTACCGGCCTGCCCTCTTCATCCTTAACGAGATAGCAGTTGGCGTTGACCCAGCGGATACTCCCGTCGGCATGGATCAGCCGGTAGCTGTGGTTGTTGTAACCGTCTTTTTCAAGAATCTGCCGTACGTTGTCAAAACGGTGCAGGTCATCGGGATGGATGGTTTTGAAATAGATGTCCGGATTGTCATAAAAGACGTGCAGGGGAAGGCCATAGAGGGCTTCTGCGGAAGGGCTGATGTAAAAGAGGGTTTTCATGTCCGGCCAGGTGAGGGACCAGACCACATGGGTGAGGTTGTTCAGAATGTCCGTGAGTTTTTTTTCGTTTTCCAGGATTTTTTTCTGGCTGCGCCGCAGTTCGGTCACCGCCTGCCTGTGCTTGTAGATCCAGAAGAGGATGGCTGTGGAAGCGCAGGCCGTGAGAAAAAAAAGGGGAGGAGTGAAAACTGCAAGAGCAGTGATGGCAGAAAGAAGAGCTGTCACAGACAGCCAGAATTTTTTCTTCTTTATAGAAATGAGGGCACGCAGTTCGGACATAGGGAAGTCACTTTCCATATTAGGGACTGGCGGGAAGCGTCGGCAGGTACAGGGAAATCCGTGTACGTCCCCTGACACCTGTATCCAGGAGGATATCGCCTTTCAGGGTTCTGGCGATGAGGCGGGCGGAATAGGTGCCGAGACCTGTACCGCCCTTTTTACCGGAGGTGACATATTTTTCAAAGAAGGTTTCCCGGATTTCCCGGGGGACTTCTCCGCTGTTTTCAATGCAGAGGCGGGCTTCTTTTTCCTGAAAAAAGAAGGTCAGTTCCAGAACCTCTCCCTGGAGAGAGGCCTCCATGGCGTTTTTCAGCAGGTTTGAAAGCAGGCTGTGGCAGAGCAGGTCTTCGGCCAGTACCATGAATCTGTCGCCTTCATGCAGGGGCCGGAGAGGCTGCCCCCTTTTTTCTTCAGTGCACAGGGAAAGACGCAGTTTTTTCTGGCGGATCATGCCATCCAGTTCCGCAAGGATTTTCCGGATCATGGGAATGAGATCCACGGGGTGGGGTTCCGGGAGGTAGCGGCCTGACTCCATCTTCCAGAGGATGAGGGAAAGATCCATCATGCCCAGCATACGCCACCCCGTATCCTCCAGGGTGCGGAGCATCTCCCGCTGCTCTTCCGTGAGGTTGCCATCCATGAGCAGGATGGCGGGAATCCCCACCAGGGCGTTCAGCGGGGCCTTCAGATCGTGACGCATGAGGTGCTCGGCCTCTTCTCTCATACGAACCGCTTCCCTGAGGGCGATATTCTGCTTTTTCAGGTGTTTTCTGGCGGTGTAGAGGGAAAGATGGGTGCGGATACGGGCCTTGAGGATGGGAGGGCTGACGGGTTTGGCAAGGTAATCCACGGCTCCCAGCAGCAGGCCGTAGGCCTCTTCCTCGGTTTCACTGCGGGAGGTGACAAAAATAATGGGAATATCCCTTGTCCGGGGATCTTCCTGGAGCTGACGACATACCGCATACCCGTCCATGTCCGGCATGATGACGTCCAGAAGAATGAGATCCGGAAGGAACTGCCGGGCGATTTTCAGGGCAAGGGTGCCGCTGGTGGCGGCCCTTACCCTGTATTCGGGTGTCAGGAGCATCTGGAGAATATCCAGATTTTCGGGGTTGTCGTCCACAATCAGCAGGGTCTGGAGCAGGGTGTCAGGGGTCATGGGAGATTTCCTGGGGCAGGTCTGGCGTGGGATTTTGCACTGTGTACAAGGGGATGGAGAAGGGCCATGGCACCGTCAAAATCATAATGATTCAGTCGTTTCCGGATGTAGCTCAGGGTTTCCAGCATTCTGGGAGGGAGAGATCGCTCCACCAGGATACATTCCAGTGTTTCTCCTGCCCGTGTGTCATACTGGGCCACAAGATCATAGAGACGGTACAGGGCTTCGGAAAGATCTGCCTTGGAATTTTCCGGACAGCCGAGAGCCTGGAGACAGGATTCGGGCATGGCGCTGAGCCCCCTGTCAATGGCCTGTATCCGTTCCTTCAGTTCCAGGGACAGGGCCAGAATGCTGTCTTCCGGATTCTTTTCCGGATTTTTTCCCAGAAGGCTTTCAAGTTCCGCAGCCCTGTCCGCAAGGGTATCGGCACCGATGGTGGCGGCCAGTCCCTTCAGGGTATGGGCCAGACGTATGGCCAGGGTGCGGTCTTCCTTAAGAAGGGCCCCACGGATGTCCTCTGCCGTGTCTTTGAATCTTTCCGTGAAGCGGGTCAGCAGTTTCAGGTAGATCTGTTCGTTAAAGGCCAGGCGGGCAAGGCCCGTTTTGACATCCACTCCGGCAATGGGGGGAATGCCCTGATGCCGGGAGGGAAGGGGGAGGGGGGCAGGATCCGGCGGCAGCCCTTGTTTTTCGCCCGTGATGTGTTCCAGGAGAAGGGCGAAAAGCTGTTTCTGGTCAATGGGTTTGGGAATGTGACCGTTCATGCCGCAGGCCCTTGCCCTGATGATATCTTCGCCCATGACATTGGCGGTCATGGCCAGGATGGGAAGTGCCTTGAAACGATCTTCTTTACGGATTTCGGAGGTGGCTTCATAGCCGTCCATGACGGGCATCTGGATATCCATGAGAACGGCATCATAGGGACTTCCCCGGTGGCTGCGAAGGGTTTCCAGGGCGTCCAGGCCATTGAAGGCCGTGTCCACTTCCATACCGGCCTGTTGCAGGATTTCACAGGCCAGATCCCGGTTCACGGGATGATCCTCCACCAGAAGGATGCGCTTTCCTTTCAGACCGTCCTGAATCTGAGAGCTGCTTGGGGCTGGAGAAAGCAGGCGGGGGATTTCCCTGTCCGGGCAGCGTTCCAGCCTACAGGTGAAGGTGCAGGTACTGCCCTGACCGGCCTGACTTTCCATACGGATTTCCCCTCCCATCAGTTCCACAAGCTGCTTGGAAATGGTCAGTCCCAGACCGGTACCACCGAATTTACGGGTGGTGGCACTGTCCGCCTGGGAAAAGGGCTGGAAGAGTTTTTTCTGTTCTGCTTCTGTCATGCCGATTCCCGTATCGTTTACCTCAAACTCCAGAAACACCACAGCATCTTCCTGGTGCAGGAGCCGTGTCTCCAGCCGGATGTCACCTTTTTCCGTGAATTTGACGGCATTCCCCACCAGATTGGTCAGAACCTGCCCCAGACGCAGGGCATCTCCCATGAGGCAGGCGGGGATGTCCGGATCCTGGATGGTTTTCAGGTGCAGTCCCTTTTCTCTGGCCCGTGCGCCCATCAGGGTAAGAAGCTGATCCAGGACATCGTTCAGGCAGAAGGCCGTTTTTTCCATGCGCAGTTTTCCGGCCTCAATCTTGGAAAAATCCAGTACATCGTTGATGATTCCGAGAAGGATATGCCCTGCCTGGGAGATTTTCGTCAGGTAGTTCTGCTGTTTTTCCGAGAGGGGGGTGCGGAGACAGAGATCCGTCAGTCCGATGATGGTGTTCATGGGCGTTCGGATTTCATGGCTCATGGTGGCAAGAAAGGTGCTTTTCGCCATGTTGGCGGCTTCTGCCTGTACCGTAAGGCGGTTGGCCCGGTCGATGGCCTTTTCCAGGAGGAGATTGATTTCCCGGGTCTTGCGTTCGTCCTGTTTGCGCCGGGTGATATCGGAATAGACGGCATACCCTCCCTGAATTCTGCCATCCACATGCACCGGCCCGCCCTTGAGCAGCACTTCAATGCCTTCCCCGCTTTTGGCATAGCGGATGCATTCCATTTCAAGGGTCTCTCCCGCAAGGATTCTGGGGGAGCCATAGCCCTTTTCCCTTTCCATCCCCTTGGGATCCACAATGCTGTTGATGTTTTTTCCCGCCACTTCATTCAGGGTATAGCCGAACATTTCCGTAAAGCGCCCGTTGATATTGAAAATCCTGTGCTGGACGTCAAAATAGACCATGGCGTCATGGGTGTTGGTGAAGATGGATTCAAAATGGGCCTTCTGGATCAGGAGCTGGGCTTCACTCTGTCTGCGTTTTTCCACCTCAAGGCAGGACAGGCAGGCTCTGGCCAGCATTCTGCTTAAGGGTTTCATTTCATTAAGGAAATATTTATCAAAGGGCTTGGTTCTTGCCAGCAGGAGAAAACCGCAGTCTTCCAGGGGAAAGGCGTAGTAGACGTCCCGTTCTCCTTCAAGGCATCGCCAGAACTGGGAGGCAGGGGTATTGAGGGCGGTTTCCAGCCGGATGACAGCGGTCTGGTAGGCCGGGTTTTGGGTCATGGCCCTGGGAAACAGATGGATGGTATGGCAGCTTCCGTTTTCCCTGCGGAGAACCGCCGCCAGGGTGCAGTTCAGTTTGCGCAGGAAGATGGGCAGGCAGTTCTGGAGCAGTTTATCCATCTGAAATTCACCACTGATGGAAAAGGCAATCTCCAGAAGAATATCCCTGTACTGGTCAGGATTCATGGGCATCTCCGAGAAGACCCGCCACAACGGTTTTGTTGTAGAATTCCAGGGAGGATTCTCCGGTGTTGGCGATTTCTCCCAGACTCAGGGCGCCAAAGGTGCAGCCGTTTTGGGAAAGGGCCAGAATTTCCAGTTTAAAATGCTCTTCCATGAACAGCACCCTGGAGATGCAGTCCATCAGAAACAGAACGGGATGGTCTTCCTTTCCGGTATAGACTCTGAAAGCCGCTTTTCTGGCTTCTTCTGCGCCTGCAATGAGTGAGCGCATATCCCCGTTCATGACATGCACATAGGTGCCTTCGGGAACTTCACCGACGCAGATGAGGGCCTCATATTCCGTAAAAATGGGATCCCGTACCACCATTTCCGCATCCATGCGGGCAATGCCCAGGGGATAGGCCCTGGCAATGTCAAAAAAGGGGGTACTTTCAAAGGAAAGCCGGGAATGACGTTCAACGATACGGCGGTATACGGTGAAGGCGGGTTCCCAGTTCAGGGAGATGATGCGGTTCTGGCGGGATTCCGTGACCTTGACGGCCTCGGATATGGGCGACCAGCCATGTGCGACCCCGATGCTGCTGGGCACAGCGGAAAGGGCCAGGACAGCGGCATCCATGAGCAGGCCCATGGGCGTGATGATGCAGGGTTTCTGGATAAAGCTCAGGGAGCCTGCCCCTCCGCCGATGTAATTGGGAATCAGGCCGATGCTGTTAAAAAGTCCCTGAAGAAGGGCCTCAATGCGGCGGGAGAGTCCGTCCACAAAGGCAAAGAGGGTTTTCTTGTGAAAATCCATGCCCCGTATTCCTTCTTCCAGGATGGTGTCAAAATCCATTCCCGGTCGGCTGGTTCCCGTAAGGACAAGAATTTCAACGGGATGAAAAAGTCCTGCCATGAGAAATCCCTTTTCGAGGTTTTGCCCATCGGCCAGAATCTGGGGAAAGATCCCCCCGAAAACGGGGATGCGGCAGGCTCTGATCCAGGGATCCACCCCTTCCTTTGTCCAGCCATTGGCATCACAGGCCAGAACCAGAACGGCCTGAACACGGGAATCCCTTGTCATTTCCAGGAGACATTTTTCAGCAGTTTCCGCTTTTCCTTCTTTACAGATATGCAGGATCATAGGTGGTTCTCCTCAGGGCTTGTCCGGGAAAGCCAGCGCAGCAGCATATGGCTCAGGGCCTCTGCGGATACGGGTTTGGCGAGGTAGTCGTCCATGCCCGCCGCCAGGCAGTCTTTTCGGTCTTCTTTCAGGGCATGGGCTGTCATGGCAATGATGGGAATGGCGGGATCGGGGGCTTCCCCTTTCCGGATGCGTCGGGTGGCTTCCAGCCCGTCCATTTCCGGCATCTGCACATCCATGAGAATCAGATCATAGCGGCTCTTCTGTAAAAACTCGAGAACCTTCAGGCCATTTTCCGCCACATCCGCCAGAAATCCCAGTCTGGCCAGAAGTCCTGTCGTGACCACCTGGTTGGTGGGGTTGTCTTCAGCCACCAGAATCCGGGGCCTGCTGGTGACGGGATTTTTTTCGGTTGTCATAGGACAGGGCGGCAGGATGCCTGGGGGGTTTTCTTCGCTTTCCGGGTGAAGGGCGGCGTGGGCCGGGGCTTTTTTGAAGGGAAGGGAAAACCAGAAGCAGGAGCCCTGGGTCTCCTCACTGTGTACGCCGATTTCTCCGCCCATGAGCTGTACCAGTTCTTTGCAGATGGCAAGTCCAAGGCCTGTACCGCCGAAACGGCGGGTGATGGAGGTATCGGCCTGGGTAAATTTTTCAAAGAGCCGGGGCAGTTTCTGCCGGGGGATGCCCATCCCCGTATCTTCTACGGAAAAGCGCAGAGAGACGTCCTTTTCTCCTGTGCTCTCACAGGAAATATGGAGGCTGACGCTTCCTCTTTCCGTAAATTTGATGGCATTGGCCATGAGATTGGTGAGAATCTGGCGGAGTCTTTCCCTGTCCCCCGTAAGCGTGTCCGGTACCCCGGCGTCCTGCTGGCAGCTCAGAAGCAGGCCCTTTTGTCTGGCCGCCACATCAAAGACCGTCATGAGGTTATGCAGCAGTTTGCCCAGATGGAAGGGCTGAAAGCAGAGATCCAGCTTGCCCGCCTCCAGTCTGGCAAAATCCAGAACATCGCCAATAATATGGAGAAGGGCTTCGCTGCTCTTCTGCACCACCTCGGTATAGTATCCTTGTTCTTCAGTCAGAGGCGTATCCTGTAGCAATGCCGTCATGCCCATGACGGCATTCAGGGGGGTACGCAGCTCATGGCTCATGTTGGCAAGGAACTCCGTTTTGGTCACATTGGCCGCTTCGGCCCTGCGGGCCATATCCTTTGCCTGCTCCGTGGCTTCCTGAAGCAGGGTATTGGCGGTACGCAGTTCCTGTTCCGCCCTTTTCTGTTCCGTAATGTCGATCCAGGTGACCAGAATGCGCAGGATTCCCTTCAGGGAGATGGGCGTCAGGGCCACCTTGGCCCAGATGGGAGTTCCTGATTTTGTACGGCAGGCCCACTCAAGGGGAGGAATTTTTTCCCGGGTTGCCTTCCGGATATGCCGCAGGGCATCTTCAAAGGCATAGGGGGGATCCAGCCAGAAATTTCCCTGGCGGAGTTCCTCCAGGCTGGAAAAGCCATAGGCGGTATAGCCTGCGGGGTTGGCATCGAGAATGGCACCACTGTCCTTGTCATGGATGAGCATGGACACGGGGGAATTCATGAAAAGGGTTCTGAAGCGTTCTTCACTTTCCGCAAGCTCATGGGTGCGCTTTTGTACCAGATCTTCCAGCGCGGCCCTGCGCCGGGTGCTGAATCCAATCCAGAGGGTGGAAAAAAGGGTGGCAAGAGTGCCCAGGGCAAGGGTCAGGCCCGCTGCCCTGGGAGGATGCAGAGGGGTAAAGGCGGGGCCTTCATGGCTGACGATGGCAAAGTTTTGTCCCAGAAAAAAGAAGGGCTGCACACGCATATGCTTGTAGCGGCCTTTTTCCAGGCAGGGTGCTTCACCTTCACCGCTATGTCCGGCATCGCTATGTCCGGGCAGGGTGGCGGTGAGAAGGGCTGGATTTTTTCCGGCGTTCAGATGGTAGAGACCGCTGATGACCGCAGGTTCTGCCCCGGAGATAGGGGTTTGAGTCCTTTCGATCAGGGAGGTCTCAAACCCAAGAACGGCAAGGATGAAGCCCCTAAGATCCTGCGGATGCTTACGGGAAAATACGGGTCTGAAAAGGAGCAGGGCCTGATGGCCTTCAGGACAGAACCCAAAGGGAAGGGGGGCTGTGGCCGTAACTTTCCGGTACTGCCTCGCCCTTTTCAGAGCCTCCAGAGCCAGAGGTTCCGAAGCCATGTCAAAGCCCAGCATGTTCCGGCCCTCTCCTTTCCGGCAGAGGGTGTAGCGGATGGGGGAAGGGGAACTTTCCGGAGAGACCGGAACTTTATGGCCTCCGTCATCCCATTTCCAGATCGGGGGAAAGGGCAGCCTCTTTTCTCCTGCCACTGCATCCCCGTCCTGTACCTTATCCGGGGGATCTGCTGCAAGAAAGGCCCAGCTCCGTATCAGGGGAAAATCCAGCAGGGCACTGGCATAATGGGTGAACTCTTCGGCATCCACTTCCTCCGAGGCTTCAAGAAAACGTCCCATGCCCTCCAGGGCAAAATGCTGTACATCCCTGAAGTCCTCCATAATTTTTTCTGCCTGCACACCTGCCATGTGAAGAAAATTTTTGTGGTAACGCCGGTTTTCTGCTTCGTGATTCCACCAGACGGCTCCAAGAGTCAGACAGGTTCCCGCGAAAAGGGCAAGAAAGGCAGGGCCGTTGAGGCTGATCCAGTTCTGGGAGCGGGGCTTTTGTACCTTTAACAGAAGGAGCAGGCCTGAAAAAAAAAGAAGGGTGAAAAAAAAACAGGCAAAGAGAAGAATTCTTGTCTCTTTGCCAAGGCCTGGTGCAAGTTTCTGTTCCATCCCCAGAAAAAATTTCCCTTGTTGTACTTCCTTATTCTGTACAGGGACAAGGGCTGCACGAAAGCCCTGCATCGTATCCTTCAGGAGGAGGGCTTTGCCGCCTGTCAGCATGTCTTCTTCTGCTGACGGAAGGACACCTGCGCGGCCTTCGGGCCGTACATCGAGAAGGAGGGAAAAAGAACCGTCGGGGCTGCGGGCCATCAGGTAGCCGTAGGTGGGCTGGGGATGGAGGGAAACAAGGTTTGTCATCTGATCTTCAAGGCGCTTTTTTGTCGAATCTCCGGCCTGAAGCTCCCCTGACGCCAGCATCTGGAGGCTTTCCCCATCCAGGGTTTCGGCCAGAAGGAGCGTTTCTTCCAGAAGGATCCGGGAATCCGCTTCGTCATTGAGGTGGTGATGGATCAGGGTGAGACCCAGCCCCAGCCCGATGAGAAGGGGCAGGATACCATGAACCCAGAAGGGCCATCCTGTTTTGGGTTCGGGAGAGGATTTCTGTGCAGAATCCATGGAGTATCCTTTTTCCTGACCGCCTCCCCAGGCGGGAAAGGGTTTGGAGGGAAAGCCTTTCAGGATGTTTTGAATCTTCCCAGAAGGGACTGGAGTTCTTCGGCAAGAATGCGAAGTTCCTGGGCATTTTCGGCAACCTGTCTGCTGCTGTTCCGCATGGCAACGGAGGCATGGCTGACCGCATTGACATCCTTTGTAATTTCTCCCATCACGCTGCTGCTTTCGGCCACACTGCCCGTTACTTCCTGAAGGCCCTGGGAGGCCTGGATCACATTGCTGGCGATTTCCCGCGTGGCGACGGACTGTTCTTCAATGGCAGTGGCAATGGTGGCGATGATGCCGTTGATTTCGAGGATGATCTTGTCGATGGTGCGGATCTGACCAATGGTATTGTGGGTGCTGCCCTGAATGTCGGCGATGCGTTTTTTGATATCTTCCGTTGCGGCTGCGGTCTGGCGGGCGAGTTCCTTGATTTCATTGGCCACAACGGCAAAGCCCTTGCCCGAGTCTCCCGCCCGTGCCGCTTCGATGGTGGCGTTCAGGGCCAGGAGATTGGTCTGCTCGGAAATCTCGCTGATGGTCGCCGTGACCTTGCCAATGGCATCTGCCGCTTCTCCCAGAAGATCCATGGACTGGTTGGCATTGTGGGCTTCCTTCACGGCTTTTTCCGCCACAGAACGGGCTGTTTCCGTATTCCGTGCAATCTCGGCGATGGTTGCGGACATTTCTTCCGAGGCCGTTGCCACCATGTTGGTGTTCTGGTTGGCCTCCTCCATGGCGGCGGCCACGGAAACAAAGCCTGTGTTCACCTGCTCTGCGGCTGTGGCCACGGCCTGGGCGCGTCGGGCCGTGTCGTCCACCTTGTCATCCATCTCCCTGGCAATACCGAGAAGCTGATGGGAGGCATGGTTGACCAGCCCTGCCTTGGATACCACCTGGGAAATGATCTCCCGCAGTTTTTCCATGAAGGTATTGAAGCCCGTGGCCATTTCTCCGATTTCATCCTGACTGGCCACCACCAGCTTACGGGTGAGATCGCCCTCTCCTTCGGCCACATCCCGGAGTCTGTCCGTGGTTTTCCGGATGGGGGTGGAAAGGGACAGGGCCATGAGATAGGCCAGCCCCATGAAGATGGCAAAGACGATAACGCCAACGGCAGCCATGAGCCGCATCATGGCATAAAAGCCTTCCATCACCTCATCCTGTTCAATGAGTCCGACAAGCTTCCATTCCAGTCCGGGAATTCTGTGGATTTCGGCCAGCCAGTCCTTGTCATCCATGGAGAGGGTCGTGCTGCCGGACTGGATATCCGCCAGTGCCGCAAGACCGGGGATGCCCGTTTCCCGCAGTTTTTTGAAATTGGTATCCGGTTTTTTCGGATTGGCAAGGAGGGTGCCGTCTCCCTGAATCAGCATGACATATCCCGTTTTTCCGATACGGCTTTTCTGGATGAGGGTGGTCAGGGCACCGAGACTGACGTCCAGACCGGCCACTCCGACAATTTCCTTTGAGGCGGAACGGATGACATGCATGAGGCTGATGACAGGCTCACCCGTGGTGGACATATAGGCATCGGTGATGCTGGTGCTGTCAGGATGTTTGAGGCCTTTCTGATACCAGGGCCGGCTTTTGGGATCATAGCCTGGGGGAAGGGCGTCTTCTCCGGAATAGGTGAAACCGCTCCAGCGGGTTCCCAGAAACACCTCCACAAAGTGGGGGCTGCTGGTTTCGATGCGTTTGAAAAAGGCCCGGATTTCCTTTTCAGGACTTTGGAGTCGCATCTCTTTTGGGGCGGTGGGCTGACGGGTCTGGGTGTAATTGGAAAGGGAGGTGTCAATTTTTCTGACATCCGGGTGTTCCGCCAGCATTCTGGTGGTATTGGTGGCACTTTCCATGAAGATATCCATGGCTGTCTGGATATGCCCCAGTTCTTTGGCTGCTGAGATATGAAAGGCCTGAATGGCTGCTTTCTGGATCTGGAAGCCCAGCAGGAAAAAGGTGAGAACGATGGGAACAAGGATGCTCATGGAAAAGGCCAAAAGCAATTTCTGACGAATGGAAAAATGCATGATGCCTCCTTGCTGGGCGGGGGATGGGAGATAGCTGAAGCAGTGTGGTAATCCGTTTATTTTTTGTTCAAGACCTCATCGGAGAAATCCGGATAATGCTCATGCAGACAGTCCGGACAGATGCCGTGGCTGAACCGTGCTTCGGAGTGTCTGGAGATATAGGCCTCCACCTGATCCCAGTATCCCTTATCGTTTCTGATTTTTTTGCAGAAGGAACAGATGGGCAGGATGCCCTGAAGGGTCTGGATGTGTTCCGCAGCTTTCTTCAGATCCCGCACCTGCGCAGCCAGTTTTTCCTGAAGAAGGAGTACCCTGAACCCCACACCGATCCTTGCCCTCAGTTCATCGGGATGAAAGGGCTTGGTCAGGTAGTCGTCAGCTCCTGATTCCAGGGCAAAGATCATATCCTCCCGGCTGTCCCTTGTGGTGAGCATGATGATATGAAAAGGTTGGGATGCCTCCAGCATCCGGATGCGGCGGACAAGGTCAACACCACTGATCCCCGGCATCATCCAGTCGAGAATCAGCAGTCCCGGCGGGTTTTTCTGCTGGAGAAAGTCCCAGGCCTTCTTTCCGTCTTCCACGCAGATGGGCGTGTACCCCCATTTCTGAAGACTCAGCTCCAGAAGGGTGCGGGAGGTGGGATCGTCTTCGGCAATGAAAATTCTCTTGTCGCTCATGGATTGTCCTTTTTAGGGAAAGCCACTGTCAGGGCATCCTTCAGGTGGCAGAGGGCCTTTTCCAGATCGGGCATGTGTGCCCGCATGGCCGGAAGGGGGGCGGGACTGTCTTCCTTTTCCATGGACAGGGCGATGGCTGCCATGGCGTTTCCTCCCACGTTGAGGGCGGCCCCTTTGATACTGTGGGCCTGTCGCCTTGCCTTTTCCACATCCCCCTGATCCAGATATCCGTTCAGAAGCGCCATCTGTCTCGGAACATCGCTGAGGAAAACCGCGACCACACGATGCGCAAGATCGGTGTCGTCCATGAAACGGCTCATCAGGGTCTTCTGATCCAGAACGGGGGGGGCTTTTTCTTTTTCAAGGCAGAGGGTGAACCAGAATTCCGATCCCTTGCCTTCCCTGCTCTCAAACCCCAGGGTACCCCCCATCTGTTCCGTGAGGGTACGGGCCAGGGGCAGTCCCAGTCCTGTGCCCCCATAGGGCCGGGTTGTGGAGGTGTCCACCTGGGAGAAGAGGTCAAAGAGCTGTTGCTGCATGGTTTCCGGGATGCCGATGCCCGTGTCCCGGACGGAAAATCGCAGCGAAAGGGTGGGCGTATTGTCTGAGAGCCCATTTTTCGAAAGAAGGGTAAGGGTGACCCCTATTTCCCCTTCGTGGGTAAACTTGATGGCATTGTCCAGCAGGATGCTGAGTACCTGCTGGATGCGGGCGGGGTCTCCGTAAAGACGTTCCGGGATGCGGGGATCGGTTTTGCAGTGAAGGTGAAGATTTTTGGTTTCTGCCAGAGTCTCCACATCCTTACAGAGATTTTTGACCGTTGCGGCAAGATCAAAAAGGAGTCTGTTCAGCTCCAGTTTCCCTTCCCGTATACTGGAAAAATCCAGGATGGCGTTTAACAGGTGCATGAGGGACTGGCTGCTGGCCAGGGCATGGGCAAGGTAACGTTGCTGCTGGGCATCAAGCGGGGTGTCCCGGAGCAGGGCCAGCATGCCGCCAAGGCCATGCATGGGGGTACGGAGTTCATGGCCCATGCGGGCAAGGAATTCGCTTTTGGCAAGGCTGGCTTCTTCCGCCCTTGCCGCCATGGCAAGAGCTTCCTCCTGTTTCTGGATCAGGGAAAGGTTGAGTTGCTCTGCTTCCTCTTTCGCCTGTAGCAGTCTCGTTTCAATGGATTTGCGTTCCTGAATTTCCTGAAGCAGCGCCTTTGTGTGCAGGCGGATTTTTCGTTTCAGGGTGCAGAACCAGACAACAAGTGCCAGCAGCAGGAAGGAGACCAGACTGCTGAGGACAAGGGCCGGGTTGAGGAAGGGCATCATATCCATGGGGCTCCCCATCTTGGAAGACAGATTCTCGGCATCCTTTTCCTATTTCTGTTCAAGAATTTCCCGTACCTTCAGGGCGAGGGTCTTGAAGGAAAAGGGCTTCTGGAGAAAGTTGCTGCTGTCCGGACTGAGCCCTTCCTCCATTATCATGTTCTGGGTGTAACCGGATATGAAAAGGCAGCGGAGGGAAGGCTGCATGGCCTGAAGTTGTCTTGCAAGTTCAGGGCCGTTCATTCCGGGCATGACCACATCCGTGATGAGAAGATCCAGGCATTCCTTGCTGTTTTTCATCAGCGCCAGGGCCTCCTGGGGAAGGGAGGCCGTGCGTACCGTGTAGCCCAGACGCTCCAGCATGGTTGTGTTCAGGCTCAAAAGGGCCGGATCATCTTCCACGAGCAGCAGAATTTCCCGGCCTTTCGGGATTTCTCTGGCCTGGTTTTCCAGATGGCAGAGGGGGGCTTCTTCCTGGTAGCGGGGCAGATAAATGGTGAAGGTACTGCCCAGCCCCGGCTCGCTGTAAACCCGGATGAGGCCTGCATTCTGCTTGACAATACCGTAGGCTGTCGGAAGTCCCAGGCCTGTGCCTTCCCCTTCCTGCTTGGTACTGAAAAAGGGTTCAAAAATCTGGTAGCGGGTTTCTGCGTCCATGCCGCAGCCATTGTCCGTGATGGTGATCTGGATGTAGTCGCCGGGGGAAAGCTCCGGATCTTCCGCGCAGTAGGGGCTGCCGAGGAAAGTATTTTGGGTTTCAATGGTGATGGTACCCGTACCGGAAATGGCATCCCGTGCATTGATGCAGAGGTTGGTAAGGATCTGATCCATCTGGTTGGGATCCATGCACACGGGCCACAGATTTTCTCCGGGGTGCCAGGAAAGCTCAATGTTTTCCCCGATGAGCCGTTTCAGCATGGAGAGCATCGTGTCCAGGGTCTTGTTGACATCAATGGGCTTGGGATGATGCTCGCTTTTACGGGCAAAGGCCAGGAGCTGCTGGGTGAGGGCTTTGGCACTGCGGGCTGCTTTCAGGATTTCTTCCAGATCGCCATGCAGGGGCAGGGAAGGCTCCGTATTGTCCAGGGCAAATTCCGCATACCCCATGATGACCCCCAGCTTGTTGTTGAAATCATGGGCCACCCCACCGGCAAGACGGCCAATGGCATTCATTTTCTGGGCCTGATTGAGGAGGGTTTCCAGTTTGGCCTTTTCCTTCTCCCCCTGCTTGCGCTCCGTGACATCCTGAAACAGGGTGGCAAACTGGCCGGAACCCGAGGCATAGGCCGTGACTTCAAAATATTTGCCAAGGGCGCCGCTGTAGGAGCTGAAATGGATGGGGGGGCTGCCCGGTTTCAGGCTTCCGTAACGCTGAATCCATTCCTTTTCCGTTTCCGGCAGCACTTCCAGTACGGTTTTACCGAGGATTTTTTCAGCCTTGAGCCCCGTAAGCCGTTCAAAGGCGGGATTGACACTGATAAAACGATAATCCACGGGGGCACCCAGAGCATTTTCAAGGATTTCGTGAACGGCAAAACCAGAGGGCATGGTGTTAAAAAGCTGGGCATAGGCCTTTTCGGCCCTGCGGTGTTCTGTGATGTCCCGCGCCATGCACAGGGCGCTTCTGACCTTGCTGCACGCATCATATTCCGGAATCAGCCGCCAGTTGAGAATCCGTTTTCCCGAAGGACTTCTGTAGGGGGCTTCGCCTTCCATGGGCTCGCCCTTTTCAAAGAGTTCCTTCAGGTTTTTCTGCCAGAACTGACAGATGGCCTCGGAAAATCCCAGCTCCCTGTGGGTTTTTCCGATGTAGTCCCTTGCAGAGAGGGGAACCACCCCCTCTATGGCCCTGTTGATGAAAAGATGGTGGCCTTCGGTATCAAAGCGCATGATGATGTCCGGCGCATGGGCGATGATGGCGTTGAGATGGGTTTTGTTTTCACACAATTCCGCCAGCCTTTTCTCTTTTTCATCGAGAAGGGCTTCCAGATGGGCAATGCGTTGTCCCAATGCCAGGAGCGATGAGGAAGATTCTGCCTCATGGGAGGGGGTCTCTTTCATGGCGGCTTCTCCTGAATCAGGGGATGCTGTTTCCAGGCCCTGCGTGCACTTGGTTTGGAAAAATCCGGTACGGTTCTGCACGCCTGCATGTCGGATTTTTTCGGGAACAGAGGGATGCAGAGACTTCAGTTCCGGTATCCTTTCCACTCGGCATGGAAGGATACCGGAACTGAAGGGCTAGAAATTTGAAAAATCGTCATCATCCATGGGAATCACCTGACGGGGGTTGATTTCCCTGCCGGGTGCCTTGGGAGGACGCTGGAGTCCCGCCTTGCCTGTGGCGGGAAGGGGTTTGCGGCCGGTCTGGAGTTTTTTGGGCCTTTCCAGTTCCATATAGTCATGGGAAGAAAAGCTGTCTCCTCCGGAGGAACGCCTTTTGGAAACCGCTCCCCCCACCATGGCCACCAGTTCCTGAACCATGGATTTCATCTGTTCTGCCTGGGCATTCATCTCTTCGGATGCGGAGGCGGATTCTTCGGCATTGGCCGCATTCTGCTGAATGACCTTGTCCATTTCCGTTGTGGCCTTGTTGATCTGCTCGATCCCCTGGGACTGTTCCCTGGAGGCTGCCGCAATTTCCGCCACAAGCTGGCCCACCTGGGTGTTTCTGGAGGCCACTTCACCAAAGGCCTGATTGGTACGGGTCACCAGGGTTGACCCTTCTTCCACCTTCTTCACCGTTCCTTCAATGAGGGAAGCGGTATTCCGGGCGGCTTCCGCAGCCCGCATGGCGAGGTTGCGCACCTCATCGGCCACGACGGCAAAGCCGGCTCCCGCCTCTCCGGCACGGGCCGCTTCCACGGCGGCGTTGAGGGCAAGCAGGTTGGTCTGGAAGGCGATTTCATCAATGGTTTTAATGATTTTTGAGGTTTCCTGGCTGGCTTTGGAAATTTCGCCCATGGAGTGGGTAAGATCCTGCATGGATTTGTTGGCGGTTTCCACCACCTGACGGGTCTGGCCCATGAGGGCATTGGCTTCCCCGGCATTGTCCGCATTCTGTTTGATCATGGAGGACATTTCCTCGAGAGAGGAGGAGGTTTCCTCAATGGAGGCTGCCTGCTCACTGGCTCCTTCGGCCAGAGAGACGCTGGCGGAAGACACCTGACCCGAGGCTGAGGCCACCTGATCGGCACCATCGTAAAGACCGGCAATGATACGGCTTAAGGCGGTGTTGATGCCACGGGTGATGAGAAGACCGAGGCCTATGGCAAGAAGCACACCCGCAACGGAGAAGATCAGTACCAGGAATTTGATGAAGGTTGCCTGTTTTTGAGCATTTTCGCTTTCGGATGCTGCGAGATTCCGGTTGATTTCCACCACCTGATCCAGCAGGCTGATGGCTTCCCGCTGTTTTACCGTGGCGATGCCGAGGGCCTGGGTACGCATGGTCTGAAGCATTTCCATGGACTCATTGGCCAGATCTTCCATCTCTCCAAAACTTGCGAACACAGCGGTCATGGCAGGCTGCATTTCGGATCGGAAGAGCTGGTGTGCCGCATCTGTCTGGCCTTCGGCCACAAGTTTTTTGATACGGCCTGCGGTATCATGGAATCTGCGGTGGGGGGCGTCAAAATTCCGGATACTGGTCAGAAGACGCTGGTTCTGGGTTTCAAAGCTTGCAAAGAAGCGGCCTGCGTTGCAGGTTGTGTGGCTGTCTCCCCCATCAAAACTGGTTTCTGGGTTTTCCAGAAGATTCCGGATCTGGTTCACTATCCTGTAATGATCTTTGGTGAACTGTTCCATGCGCCGTGAAAAATCCATGGGGTTGGCGATGCCATTGGCGTCCAGTTTTCTGGAAAGCTCCACCACCTTGTTGTTTTCCTGACGCAGGGAGGTGAGGGCCGGTACGAACTGTTGCCAGAGTCTCGCCTCTTCCGCCGTCTGGGGGAGAGGCTCATAGGTTTTTATGGCCTTGTCAGCGATCACTCTTGCATTGTCCAGGTTGGTGTACTGGCGCTGGCGAAGTTCCATGTCAAGACCTGGGATGGTGAGGGTGCGGATACTGCCCCGTACGGCATCCATGCTGTTTTTGACGATGAGCAGGCTGTCCACGGAGGGAAGCCGCACAACGCTGAGCTCATAAATTGCTTTTGCTCCCAGGTTTGCGCCATAAAATCCCGCAAGCCCCACCACAAGGGTGATGAAGGCCACACCAAGAAAAGAGGTGATCAGTTTTTTACCAATGGTCCAGGCATCTTTCATGGAATTCTCCTTTTTTGCTGGAATGTGGTGATGGTGAAGGTTTTTCCTTACAAAAACGGATCTGTTTTTTTCAGATTCTGATTCAGAGCAACCCTCTCAGCTTCTGTCCCTGATGGCCTGTCTTTTCCCTGGGGGGGGGAGAGGACAGGCTTAAAGATTTCTGATCAGCGCCCTGACGTAAGCTATGCAGCATTGAAGCCATCGTTCCCACGCTGGCGCATGGAAACGATGGCTGAAGCAGGGCCTGATTCCTTTATATCTTGAACTGACTGACCATTTTCCGAAGAGATTCCGAAAGTTTGGAAAGTTCTCTGGCACTTTCGTTCACCTGGCTGCTGCTTTCTTTCATGTCACCCATGGCATGGCTGATACGGGCGATTTCACGGGTCACATCGCCCACCACACCGGCATTCTGGGTGGCATTTTCATGCACAAGTTCAATGCCCCTGGAAACCTGGGTCACGTTTCCGGCAATTTCACTGGCTGCCGAGGACTGCTGTTCCACTGCTGCGGCAATATTGCCCACCACATCACTCACATCATTGATGACCGTGGTAATGTCCCCCACTTCCTTCACGGTGGTGGCTGTGGTCTGCTGAATATCTCCGATTTTGTCCTTGATATCCTGGGTGGCGGTTGCGGTCTGACGGGCCAGTTCCTTGATTTCATTGGCCACAACGGCAAAACCCTTGCCCGCATCGCCGGCCCTTGCCGCCTCAATGGTGGCATTTAAGGCCAGAAGATTGACCTGTTCGGAGATCTCCGTAATGGTTTCAATGACTTTTCCGATGGCATCCGCAGCGGCCTTCAGCCTGTCCATGTGGGAGGACATCCGGGAAGCTTTGCTGGCCGCATCGCCGGAGATATTTCTGCCCCTGCCCGCACTCTGGGCAATCTCGCTGATGGTGGAGGACATCTCCTCGGAAGCCGTGGCAAGCAGGTTGGTGTTGTTGGAAGACTGTTCCAGCGCAGCGGCAGACTGCATGGTGGTGGTACTCATCTGTTCCGATGCAGCGGCAACGGTGGCGGCTCTCTGGGAGACATCCTTCACACCCGTTGCCATGTCGTCCGAGATGGTGGAGAGCTGGGTGGAAGAAGCGGCCAGGGTCTGCACACCGGAGCCGATATCCCGGATGATCCCCTGAAGTTTTTCCACAAAGACGTTGAACCAGCGGGCCAGTTCTCCCACCTCATCCTGGGTGTTCACCCTGAGGCGCATGGTGAGATCCCCTTCACCCTGGGCAATATCCTTTAAGCCTGAAACCGCCGCATTGATGGGCGTGACAATGGACTTCACCACGAAAAAAACGATGATTCCCACAAGGGCAAGGGAGATGAGCATAACGGAGAGGAGGCCGTTGCGTACATCCCTGGAGCTTTCCAGAAACTCGTCATGATCCTGGGTGACGGACAGAAGCCAGCCCGTGCTTTTTACGGGGGCAAAGCCCGCCATTTTACGCACACCCCGGAAAACATATTCTTCAGAAGCACTTTTACCGGCCAGCATTTCCCGTGCGATGTGGCTCATTTCCGGAATCTGGTTGATGTCGGTTTTGAGGATATGGTCTTTTCCGGGGTGGGCCAGCACCACGCCTTTTTCATTGAGCATATACCCATAGCCCGTACGACCCAGTTTACGGTTTGATACAAGGTGACCCAGGTAGTCCGCCTTCATGACTGTGGCGAAGACCCCGAGAAATTCTCCCCTGTCCGAAAGAATGGGGGCATTGATGGGCAGCACCAGTTCTCCTGTGGCTCTGGAGCGCAGCATATTGCCGACCACCGTTTTTTTTGTGGCTTTTGCTTTTTTGAATTCATCGTTGCCCGCAACATTGTGGCCGATGTACTCACTGCCGTTCTCGAGAATTCCTGTGAGAAGCTGCCCTGTGGCGTCCGTGACAAAAACGCCCTGATAGTTGCTGCCCAGCCTGTGGTGTTTCAGGTTGTTGAAAAGTGCAAGGGCCTCGGGTCTTGCGGCATCCATGCCCTTTTCCTTTGCCGTGGTGACAAGTTTCCGTACCAGAGCCTTGTCCGCCAGGGACTCAGCCAGACGAACTTCTGCAATGAGGATATTGTCCATCATGGTGGCCAGATCCCGGGCAATGCCCAGGGTATTTTCCGAGGCATTGAGGGTAAGGGCTGCGGAGGAACGCTGGATGGCAATAACGCCCACAGCCAGAAGGGGTAACAGCACGGAAAGAAAGCCCATGCTGAGAAGACGGAAACCGATGGAGCGGACATTCAGGTTCATGAGAGGAACTCCTTTTGGGGGGAATGAAGATGTAAAGATGGGGTTTCCTTTTGGTGTGGCAATCAGGATAGGGTATTTTCCGGGAAAAACCAATTTTTTTCTTTTCTGATTGCCCCCTGATTCAGCCATGCAGCATTTCAGCTATTGTTACCACGCTGGAGCATGGGAACGATAGCTGAAGCAAGATGGTAATCAGTAAATCTTTTGTTTAACGGGGATGCGGTGGCGCAGGAACAGGCTCAGGCACGTTTTTTTCGGATGCATCCTGTATGCAGGGCAGGATGAACCAGAAGGTTGCCCCCGCGCCCTCCCGGCTGCGGACGCCAATTTCGCCGCCCATGAGGGTTACCAGTTCCCGGCAGATGGCAAGCCCCAGGCCTGTGCCGCCGTAGCGCCGTGTGCTGGAGCTGTCGATCTGGGCAAAGGGCTGGAAGAGAAGATCCTGTTTGTTTTCCGGGATACCGATGCCCGTATCTTCCACGGCAAAGCGTATCCAGTTTTTTTCCCTGTAGCCGGAGAGGGTGGAGACACGGAGCACGATACTTCCCCTCTCCGTGAACTTGAGGGCATTGGCCGCAAGATTGTCCAGTATCTTACGCAGTTTCATGCGATCTGCTTCCAGAAGACCGGGGACGTCCTTTTCCCTGAGAAAGAAAAAGTCCAGATGCTTTTGTCGGGCCTGGCTTTTCAGCGAGGGAATCAGAAGCCCCAAAAATTCGGAAAGAAGAAAACGTTCCGGTACAAGACGGGTTTTTCCCGCATCCATACGGGCAAAGTCCAGGACATCACTGATGGTGGTGAGCAGGTTTTTACAGCTTTCCATGAGAAGGGCGAGGTAGTTCTGCTGTTCTGTGTCCAGGGCTGTTTCCTGGAGCAGATAGCCCATGCCCATGATGCCGTTCATGGGGGTACGGAGTTCATGGCTCATGGTGGCAAGAAAGGTGTTTTTGGCGGCGTTGGCCGCTTCCGCATCCTGTTTGGCCTGGAGGAGTGCGTTTTCCATGGTTTTACGTTCGGTGATTTCCGTGCTCAGGGTGGCCACTCCCAGACACTGATCCCTGTCTTTGCCGTAGATGGGGAATTTCCGGGTGAGAAAGGTACGGATTTTTCCCTCTTCTCCGTAGAGGGTTTCTTCAGTGCTGATCTGATCTCCCTCGGGAAGACAGAGGGCCTTGCGGTCGTTTTCCATGAAGTGGCGGATTTCCTTTTCCGTGGCAAGGCCCCGGAACAGTTCCGCGTCGGTTTTTCCTTTAAGTTTCTGCACATCCGTATGCCCGGTGAGCCTGAGGTAGGCGCGGTTCACATGGAGGTAACGGAGATCCCTGTCCTTAAGAACAGCAATGGTGTCACTGTGCTCCAGGATACTGGCCAGATACTGGCCCCGTTCTTCGGCCCGGATGCGGTCGCTGATGTCTGAGAGGGTGATGAGGGTATGGGGCCTGCCATCCACCGTGAGGGGGGCGCCGCCCACAATGAAGGAAAGGGGATGGGGGGTGTTGCCGGGGGTGAAGGTGTGGGTGCTTTCCACATCACTGATGGGTTTTCCCGTATTCTGAACCGCTTCCAGTACGGCGCGGATGCGGCAGTGGGAGCAGGCTGCATTCCTGCGGCATCCCTGTACCGCATGGACGCAGCCCAGAATGTCTCCCGGAAGCTCTTTGTCGGAAACGGGCTGAACCTTGCCGGTAAAGCGTTTCAGGGCGGCATTGGTGCGGGTGACCCGGCCTTTTTCATCCACAATGAACATGCCCACGGGTGAAGCCTCAAAGATGGCTTTGAGGTTGGCCTGTTCCTGCACAACCTGGCTGTGCTGTTTCTGAAGGAGGACTTCCGTTTTCTTGCGTTCCGTGATGTCCAGGCCATGGGCAACCAGCCCGCTGATTTCCCCGTCTGCATCCACATGGGGGAAATAACGCATTTCCATCCAGCAGAGTCCCTTCGCCGGAAAAGCAACCTGAACCTCATAGCTTATAGATTCCCCTGCAAGACAGCGATCCATGCGGGGCTGGATCTCTGTTGTAAAGAGTTCTTCTCCAAGGAGTTCCGCAACCCTTTTACCGGTAATGCTCTCCACGGGTATGCCAAAGAAAAGGGCATAGGCCGTATTCACGATGCGGTACCGGTAGGTTTTGTCCACAAGGGCTATGGGCTGGGGCAGGATGTTGAACATATCCACGGAAGGGATGAAAAGGCCGGAGCGGGTCAGGGGATCGGATGTCATGAAAAAACACCTTAATGGGGGATGGGGTCAGCTTTGAGTTGATTTCATCCTGAGTGGCGGAACGCAGTTTAGCAGCTTGGCGGTTGTGGGGGAAGGGTATTTTGCAGGGGGCAGGTTTTCGGTTGTTGGATTCCCCTCTTACGTAATCCATCGTTCCCATACCGTTGCAGATTTTGCCCATGCAGCATTGACCCCATCGTTTTCAGGCTGGAGTATGGGAACGATGGCTGAAGAAGGGGGGGGAGATACGCATACGGGGAAAAAGAACTGGTCTTTCTTTTCGTCTTTTTGTTAGGATGACAGAAAAGTGCTGAAATCCTGAAAGGAAAGTGGACATGGAAAAGGGGCTTGGCTTTGTGCTGTGCTGCTGTTTTTTTGCCGTTTCAGCCTTGTTGCATGGACTGGCGGGGTCGGCCATGGGGTTTCCCCTCAACAAAGAGGAAAAGGCGTGGCTTGCGGAAAACGGGCCTGTGACCCTGTGTGTGGATCCGGACTGGGAGCCTTATGAGCGCCTTACGGAAACCGGTGAATTCATCGGCATTGCCGCAGACCTGATTCATCTGATTGCAGAACGCTCCGGCCTTTCCCTTACCCTTGTCCCCACCCGGAACTGGGACGAAAGTCTTGATTTTTCCAGAACGGGTCGCTGTGACATCCTTGCCTTTCTGAACCAGACCCCCGACCGCGACACCTGGCTTCTTTTTACGGAACCCTATTTTGTCAATCCCAATGTCTTTGTTACCCGTGTGGAGCATGATTATATCGCCAATGCCGCCGCCCTCAGGGGAAAGACCCTTGCTCTTCCCGCAGGTACCAGCATCGAGGAGCGGGTACGGCGGGACTATCCCAACCTGAAGATGCGCATTGCGGATTCAGAGGCGGAGACCTTTCGCATGGTGGAGGAAAAAGAGGCGGATATGACCCTGCGTTCTCTGACCATGGCCGCCCATGTCATCCGGAAGGAGGGATGGTTCAACCTGAAAATCGCAGGGGAAATTCCTGAATACGCGAACCGGATGCGGGTGGGGGTTGTCCGGGAGAAACCTCTTTTACGGGATATCCTGAACCGGGGGGTGGCCAGCCTCTCGGCTCAGGAGGTACAGGATGCCGTCAACCGTCATGTAGCCATGACCATTGGTTATCGGGTGGATTATGTCCTTGTTTTTCAGGTGGCTGGTGTTCTGGGATTTCTTCTTGTTCTGGGGCTTGTCTGGAGCCTTCAGCTGAAGCGTCTCAACGGAAAGCTTACCGCAGCAACGGAGCGGGCCACGGACATGGCCCGTCAGGCGGAAATGGCGGCCCTGAACCTGAGGCAGGTCATGGACATCATCCCCGGCTATCTTTTTGCAAAGGACAGTGAAGGCCATTTTCTGTTTGCCAATCAGGCCCTTGCCAATCTTCTGGAAACACCCATGGAAGCCCTTCTGGGAAAGAAGGATGAGGACATGGATCTGCCTCCGGAAGAGGTGCAGGCCTGGCAGGATGTCAGCAGGAAGGTGATTGAAAGTGGCAGGCCCTTGTTGACCGAAGAGCCGGTTTTCTTGAGAAAAGACGTTCTGGGCTGGTTTCAGGTGAGTCGGGTTCCGTATCTGTACAATGGAGGCAGGTGTCAGGCTGTTCTGGGACTTGCCGTGGATATTACGGAGCGCAGGCGGATGGAGGACAGGCTGCGGGAAAGCGAGCGCAGCAAATCCGTCCTGCTGCAAAACCTCCAGGGCATGGCCTATCGCTGTCGTTACGACGGGCGGTGGACCATGATCTACGTTTCCGAAGGCTGCCTTGATCTGACAGGCTACGCGGCCATGGATCTTCTGGAGAATTTCCGTATGGCCTACAATGACCTCATTGCTGAAGAGTACAGGGATCTTGTCCGGCTGGCCTGGGAAAAGGGGGTGGCACGGCGTACTTCCGTACAGGTTGAATATGAAATTCTTACGGCTTCCGGCCAGCGGAAATGGGTCTGGGAGCAGGGTCTGCCCATTTTTTCGGAAGACGGGGAAGTGGAGGTTCTGGAGGGGCTGATCCTTGATATTTCGGACAGAAAACGGGCTGAAATGTCTTTGCAGGAGACCCAGAGACGTTATGACCGGCTTGCGGAAAAAAGCCGCACCTATGCCTGGGAAGTGGATACAGACGGGCTTTTTACCTATGTCAGTGCTTCGGTGAAGGGCATTCTGGGCTATGCCGTGGAAGAGCTGGTGGGACGGCGGTACTTTTATGAATTCTTTCCTGAGGAGGAAAGGGAAGCCCTGAAAATCCATGGCCTTCGGTGCATCGCTTCGGGGGAGGAGCTGAAGGATACGGAAAACTGCAAGGTGACACAGGATGGTCGTGTTCTCTGGATGCTGACCAACGGTATGCCCGTGCGCAATGAGATGGGCGTGGTGAGGGGCTTTCAAGGGACGGAAACAGATATCACGGCACGCAAGCAGATGGAGGAGCGTATCAGCCGTCTTGCCCTCCATGATCCCCTGACGGGTCTTCCCAATCGTACCCTTTTTGAAGACCGGGTGGGCATGGCCCTGAGTGCAGCCCTCAGGCATCCTCGCCATGTGGGTCTCATGTTCATGGATCTTGATCATTTCAAACCCGTGAACGATACCCTGGGCCATGGAGTGGGAGATCTTCTTCTGAAGGAAGTGGCAAAGCGTGTTCAGGATGTTCTCCGCAACTCGGACACAGCCGCCCGTATCGGCGGGGATGAATTTGTCATGCTGCTGCCCGAAATCCGGGAACCTCAGGATGCCCTCACCGTGGCCCGGAAAGTCTGCGAGGCGATTCGAAAACCCTTTGAAATCGTAGGGCACAGCCTGAAGGTTTCCGCCAGTATCGGGGTTGCTGTGTATCCGGATCATGGGGGAGATTTTATGGAGCTTTCCAACAGGGCGGACAGGGCCATGTACGAAGCCAAGGCCTCGGGCCGGGATTGTGTCTGCATGTACGGGGTGCAGCTTTAGAAAATTTGATTACCCCCCTGACTCAGCCATGCAATCGCAGATTTTACCCCTGTAACATTGAATTCATCGTTCCCACGCTCCAGCGTGGGAACGATAGCTGAAGCAAGATGGTAATCAGGTTAGAAAAAAAGACGTGTATACAGCAGAACAGAAACGATGGAGTCCATGCTGCAAAGCGAAGATGCAGGCCAGTTCCCACCTCTCAGGGCATGACACAGGTTAGGGGCAAAACCTGGAGCGGGGTCAGGGGAGTCATCAGAATCCGTTTTTTTTTGTTTTCCGGATTTACATGAAGTCTGGAAAATCACACAAAAACCGCAAGGAAAAAAAGGAGACGGTCAACCTTCAGGATCTTCTCATCTTCGCCCTGAAGGGCATGACCGTCTACGGTAAAAAGCTGAAAGCTCTGAGAGTGCCCGACCGCAGCCATGATAACTTCATTCTGAAAGGGCTTTTTGCCATCGTCGGTAAGGTTCCCAATACGTCTGGACTATCTTGATGTTCACCACCAGAATTCCGGATAACGTCTGTTCTTTGGAAGGTTGTTGATGATGAGTGCAACAAGAAGCATGACAAAGGCACCCAGAGCGGTCGGCATCCAGACATAGTTATAGCCCAGGCTGTGGATACCGTCGCCTCCGATGACTGCAATGAGAGCCGTGGCCCCACCTGGTGGATGCAGGGTGCTGGTGAGGTGCATGAGGGCAATGGCTGTTGAAACGGCGAGAGCTGCGGCGAGCCAGGGTTCCTGCCCGAAAAGGCGAAAGGCGGTGACACCCACCAGAGCCGAGAGTACATGTCCGCCGATGAGGTTTCTCGGCTGGGCCAGGGGGCTGCGGACAGCGCCATAAATAAGGACGGCGGAAGCACCAAAGGATCCCAGGATGAACACCATGCCCCTGGGATCCAGATACTTGAAATGAATGAGTCCTACGGCGGCAAGGCCAAGAAAGCTTGCAAGCCATGACCAGAAAATTTCCCAGGAACTCACCCTTGGCGGACTCTGGGTTCTTCCTTTGAGTTTCTGCCAGAAGGTCATAAGGTATCCTCTGTTCTGTGAAAGGTTGCGAAAACATTGGAGAGATCGGATCTTGTGACGATTCCGATGACCCGGTCTGTGGTGTCAATGATGGGGATACGGTTGATGCTGTTTTTTTGAAAAAGCCTTGAAATCGCGTAGAGAGGTGTGTCTGGGCCAGCGGTAACGGGGGGCTGGCTCATGATGTCCGTGATGGAGACATGCCGGATGTCCGTGGTGAGGCAGCCCCGGTTTGCAAGGCAGGTGGCGACAACCTGCATAAAGGATTTTTCAGGGTTCATGCCCATGACGGAAAGAAAATCCTTTTCTGAGAGGATGCCGACGATCCTCTGGCATGTATCTACGACGGGAGCACCGGAAATATTTTTTTCTGAAAAAAGTTGCGCTGCTTGGAGGAGGTTCATGTGCGTCGTGATTACATGGGGATTACGAACCATGATGTCTTTTACCCGGATATTTTGGGTAAGACGTTTCAGGGCATGATGATAGGCGGAGAGGTAGATTTCCCTGAAATCTGTCGGGGTGATGTCGATGTAGCCTTCTATTTCCCGCATTGCGGCCATGATATCCGCATCGGATAAGCCATGGGGGGTATCTTCGGTTTTTTTTTCAGACATGCTTTCTCCTGAAAATTTAAGAGTGAACTACTCTTGTGCCATGTGTTTTCATGGAGAACACTAGCCAGGAAAATCATACCTGTCCTTGACCTGTATCAAGGAACAGCCGTTTCTGCATTTTTATATCTTTTGAATTCAGAAGTTTATTTTTTTTATATATATTCCTCTTTCATCATCGCTGTATCTGTAGGATAAAGACACATGCAGATGTACTGGGGATGAGGCCTGCCAGGAATAAGGAAAGCGCTTGAAAGATCGTTTTTATTCTTGTCTTCGGAGTCTGCTGGAACAATGGCTTTTGAACAGAAATCATTCAGGGAAAAAGGAGACGGCTCATGTTCTGTTTTCAGTGCCAGGAAACCATGAAAAACACGGGATGCACGGTGAAGGGCTTCTGCGGCAAGCCCGAAGAGACGGCCAACCTTCAGGATCTTCTCATCTTCACCCTGAAGGGCATGGCCGTTTACGGTGAAAAACTGAAGGATCTGGGAGCGTCCGACCGCAGCCATGATGACTTCATCCTCAAAGGACTCTTTGCCACTATCACCAACGCCAACTGGGATGACGCCCGTTTCACGGCCATGATTGAAGAGGGCCTTCGCCGCAGGGAGGCCCTGCGGGAAAAGTTTCTGGAACTTTACCGGGAGAGGCAGGGAAAGGACTGGCAGGGAAGCCTTCCGGATGCAGCACTCTGGACGGGCGATGCTGGGGCCTTTGCGGAAAAGGCGAAAAGCGTGGGCGTTCTGGCCACGGAAAACGAGGATGTGCGTTCCCTGCGGGAGCTGCTTGTGATCGGACTCAAGGGCATTGCCGCCTATGCGGAACATGCGGCGGTTCTGGGGTTTCGTCAGGATGAGATTTCTGATTTCATGATGGAAGCCCTGGTCTCCACCACAAAGGAGCTCAGCGTGGAGGCCATGATCAGTCTTGTGATGAAGGCCGGGGAAATGGCCGTCGCCACCATGGCCCTTCTCGATGAGGCCAACACCAGTACCTATGGCAAGCCCGAAATCACGGAAGTGAACATCGGCGTGGGCAGCAACCCCGGCATCCTCATCTCCGGCCATGACCTGAAGGACATGGAGGAGCTTCTGCGCCAGACCGAGGGAACGGGCGTGGATGTCTATACCCACGGGGAGATGCTGCCCGCCAACTATTATCCGGCCTTCAAGAAGTATCCCCATTTTGTGGGCAACTACGGCGGTTCCTGGTGGCATCAGAACGAGGAATTTGAAGCCTTCAACGGGCCTGTGCTGCTCACCACCAACTGTCTTGTTCCCCTGAAAAAGACCAACACCTACCTTGACCGTCTGTTCACCACAGGGGTTGTGGGTTATGGGGGGGCGATCCACATTCCGGAGCGGCAGAAGGGCGGGGCCAAGGATTTTTCCGCCCTCATCGCCAGAGCCAAAGGCTGCCCCCCTCCAAGGGAGCTTGAAACGGGAAAGATCGTGGGCGGTTTTGCCCATCATCAGGTGCTGGCACTGGCGGACAAGGTGGTGGCAGCGGTGAAATCCGGGGCCATCCGCCGCTTTGTCGTGATGGCGGGATGTGACGGGCGACATAAGGGCCGCAGCTATTACACGGAAGTGGCCGAGCGTCTTCCCGAAGACACGGTGATTCTCACCGCAGGATGCGCCAAGTACCGCTACAACAAGCTGAATCTCGGCGATATCGGCGGCATTCCCAGGGTGCTGGACGCAGGCCAGTGCAACGATTCCTATTCCCTCGCTGTCATCGCCATGAAGCTGAAAGAGGTTTTCGGGTTGTCGGACATCAATGAGCTGCCCATTTCCTATGACATTGCCTGGTACGAGCAGAAGGCCGTGGCCGTGCTCCTCGCCCTTCTGTTTCTCGGCGTGAAGGGTATCCGCTTAGGCCCCACCCTGCCCGCCTTCCTGTCTCCCGCCGTGGTCAGGGTGCTGGTGGAAAAATTTGATATCCGGCCCATTTCGGGGGCGGAAGAGGATGTGGCGGCCATGATGGCCGGAAAATAGGGCGTTCCCGCAGGAAAGAAAGTCTGTTGCCATGGAAGCTTATCCTGCGGGTTTTCCGGTAAAGTGTATTTTGATTACCACCCTGACTCAGCCATGCAATCGCAGATTTTACCCCTGTAACATTGAACCCATCGTTCCCACGCTCCAGCGTGGGAATGCATCTTAAGACGCTCCAGCGTCTTGAACCCCGGAACATTGCCATGGCCCAAAAGCCTGTAGGACGTTCAGAAACCGGAAACTCCCCATGTTTGGGTCAGGATCGTCCCGGAGCTTCGTCAGTACCCATTTCCCAGAAAAGGAATTCCCGAGGATACTGGCCTTGGGCGCAGGAGCGCCCGGTAGTGCGTTCCCACGCTGGAGCATGGGAACGATAGCTGAAGCAAGATGGTAATCAGTAAGTGTATTGACGGGATGCGGTTCTTCAGGATCGCATCCCCCTTTCAGAGTTCTTTTTTACAGGAGGTTTGTATGAAGGCACCTCCCGGTGGCAGGATGGGATTCCTGCTCGTCTGCGCCCTGCTGGTGGCGGGTGCGGGGCTTTATGCCGCAGCGGGTTTTTCCCTGAAGGCCACGGATACGCCGCAGTTCTGCGGCTCCTGTCACATCATGTATGAGGTGGTGCGCACCCAGCAGCGCTCGGTGCACGCCTCCCTTTCCTGCAATGACTGCCATGCGCCCAGGGGCGGGATACGGAAAATTCTGTTTAAGGCCAAGGCCGGAGCCTGGGATGTGTACCAGAATACCTTCGGGGATGTCCTGGATGTGATCCACACCAATCAGGCCACAAAGGATGTGGTGAATGAAAACTGCAGGGCCTGCCATGTGATGACCACCCTCAATGTGGCGGATGTCAAGGAATCCTGCACGGACTGCCATCGCCAGGTTCCCCATTTTTCCAAATCTCCCATTGCCCTGAGGAGGGTTGCCGATGAATAGGCCTTGTGTGAAAAGCGGTGGCGTATCCGCCTGGATCTGTCTTTTGCTCTTTGTTTTCTTCTGGATGGGCTGTACGGAGGTGCCGGAACCGAAAACGCCTTCCTACAAAACGGGTCTGGCCAGGGATGAAATCCGCAACTCGGCCTTTAAGGAGCGCTTTCCCCTTCAGTATGAAACCTTTCTCGCCAACAACGACGATACAGAGATGACGGAGTATGCCGGTTCCGTGCCCCATGAAAAGCACCGCTGCGGGGATCTTCCCAAGGGCTACAAATACTGCCAGCCCTATCTCAAAAATCTCTGGATGGGCTATCCTTTCAGTTTCGAGTACAACCGGGCGCGGGGCCATACCTATGCCCTGTATGACGTGCTGCACATTGACCGCATCAACCGTTACGGTGAAGAGGCCGGACTTCCCGCCACCTGCTACAACTGCAAGACAGCCAGGATACCCGGATGGGTGGAGGAGTACGGAGACGCCTTCTGGGCGAAGAATTTCAATCTTTTCCGGGAAGAGCTGGATCTGGATGACAACACCATCGGCTGCGCCACCTGTCATGAGCCCCAGACCATGGATCTGCGCATCACAAGCTTTCCCCTGGATGAGGCCCTGAAACGCATGGGGAAGGACTGGCGGGAGGCCTCCAGAAACGAGATGCGGGCTCTCGTCTGCGCGCAGTGCCATGTGGAATACTATTTTCAGGATAAGGAAGTGGGTGTGCCCTACAAGCCGACCTTTCCCTGGGATCTGGGGAGAAATCCTGAAAATGTCTATGAATATTATAAGGATAAAGGCTCCACGAAACGAAAGGGCTTTGAGGAAAATTTCGTGGACTGGACCCATGCGGTTTCCGACACGCCCATGATCAAGGTGCAGCATCCGGAATTTGAAACCTGGTATGACGGCCCCCACGGCGCTGCCGGGGTGTCCTGCTCGGACTGCCACATGCCCTACCGCCGTATGGACGGCAAAAAGAAGATTTCTTCCCATCACTGGACGTCTCCTCTGAAAAGTCCGGAGTCGATCAGCCGCACCTGCGGCCAGTGTCACAGCGACAAAACGCCGGAGTACCTGAAGGGCCGGGTGATCTACACCCAGGAGCGCACCTGGGAGCAGCTGATGAAGGCCCAGGAGCTTTCCGTAAAAGCCCATGAAGCCGTGCGTCTTGCACGGGAATATGAGGGCGAGAAGCCGGAAAATCATGAAACCCTTCTCATTGCCGCCCAGGAGCGCATCCGTAAGGGGCAGATGTTCTGGGACTGGGTGTCTGCGGAAAACAGCGCTGGCTTCCACAATCCGGCCAAGGCCCTGGAAACCCTGGCCCGTTCCCAGCAGTACAGTCAGGAGGCGGTGAACTACGCCATGCAGGCGACGGGCTATGCCATTGCTCCAAAGCTTGAGGGTGACATCCGGGAAGTCGTGCCGCCCATTCTGGAGCACAGCCGGAAACTTCAGCAGAGCAGGGAGCATCTGGCCTCCCATCCCTGGCTGGGGTATCTGCCCCTTTTGCCGGAGGCGGATCCTGTATGGGATCTCAATAAGCGGGTGGAGGCTGCGGAATGATGATGCAGTAAAAAAAACAGGGGTTTCCGGGAAAACCCGGGCCCCTGTTCCTGGTCAGGCTGAAGGATTTGCCTTCCTGTAAGCATAAACTTATCTGATTACCACCTTGCCTCAGCTATCGTTGCCACGCTGAAACAAGATGGTAATCAATTAAACTTATCAGAGAGTCTTAAACTCTTTGAGCCGGGTATGGGCCACCATCTGATTCAGGCTTTTTGCGGTAAAGACTTTACCCCGCGTTGCAAGGATCATTTTTTTCATATCTTCCCGCCGTACTCCAAAGCCCCTTCCTCCGATACAGGCAATTACCTCATACCGGGGGGACTCCGTTCCGGAAACACCCTTGAGGCTGAGCTGACCGAGATGCTGAATACGGGTAACCTTATCCCTTGCCGTACCGTCGTCTTCGGTGATTTTGGCTTCAATGATCACCTGGGGATTGAATTCACTGGGGATGATGAAATCCGGAGCCTGATCAAAACCTGGAATACGTTCAGCCCTTCCGGTTTTCCGGAAGCTGATCCCTGCCTTGTGCAGAACGGCTTCAATCGCAGATTCCAGTCCATCTCCAATGAGCTCACTGACAGAATCCCTGTGTCCGGCAAAGGGCCGTCCAAGGAAACGTTCATAGAGGAGCATGGCATAGGGAAGCCCCATGCGGGAAAGGTTGCGGATGCTTTCTGAGCCGTTCCGGGTATCTGCCTTATCCAGGCGGTGCAGGTATTCTTCAGGAATTTCAGGAACGCCTTCATTTAAAAAAAGACAGGCCGTTGTGACCATGGCCCGGATTCTGTCCCCCGTGAGCCCCTTGTCCGGAAAGGCTGTATGGGGGTTGATTCTCGCTTTTCTGTCCAGGGTGCGGATGGCGTTTTGGGATAGTGGAAATCCTGTTTTTTGTGCCGTGAGATAGGCCCATTCCGGTGGAGTGAAGCCCAGCATGGTGCGGAGTACCACAAGAACCATGGGATGTGAAAATGCGACTTCAAGAATTTTTTCCGGGGTCAGGGCCATAAAGCCTGATGTCGCAGCCTTGAGGACTTCATAGGCACTTTCAAATACCGGGTAAGATATAAACCCTGCACCCTTTGGCATGGTGAGGAATTCGGATTCAAGGCAGGAAAAGATGGCATCCACATAGATATCCGGTGTGTTTTCCAGCTCTTTTTCTGTGGCTTCAAAAGGAAATTTCAGCATTGTCTTCTCCATAAGGGGATGGGTTTTCATGGACGGCGGGCAAGGGGATCTCCATTGTCCCTTTTTCTGGCCGGGAAAGCAGGGATTCGATTTTATCCCGTCCCCCAAAGGTTTGAATCCATTGAGCCACCTTCTCAATGCGCGAGGACGTTGGGCTCTGGGGATTCCAGTTTTCTCTTAGAAACCAGATGGCAAGGCGGATGAGATGACCATAGCCTATGCATCGGATATCCCCTGCACTGGGTGTAACTTTGCCCTCTTGCAGCAAAGACACATCCCTTTTCACCATGTCGGCAAGTGCTTCCGGCGTGTGCCCTATCCATCTTCGCAGGGTGATCCCTTTTGAGCGGGAGACAAAAACCGTATCGATAATGGAAGACCCGGTTCCGTTGATGTGTATGGATGCCCCCATTTCCGCAGGACATGGGAGGGAGGCGGAGCAGGTCAGGCCTGCATCAAGAATGGCGACCGCCAGGGGATAATAGGCATCCAGGCTGTTGTGGTGGTAGGTGAATGCAAGGGGGGCTCCGGGTTTCAAAGCCTTTGCCATATGGCGGAATACGGCGGAAAGGCCTTCTGTGAAGTGATCAAGCCCTCTGCCCATTTCCGCATTTCCGGTCAATTCTCCGGGGGTTCGCGTTGACGTGGGCTGGAAAACGGGACATGTGGACACGAGAAGGCGGCGCAGCCAGACATAACAGAAATCCATCAGTTCTGCATACTGAACATTGCCAAAGTAGGGAGGGTCGGTAAAAACGGCATCAAGGGATGCCTCCTCAAGTTCCCCTGTGGCGGCATCCTGAACGGAAAGCACCACCTTTCGCGGTATCCTGGACGTGTTTTCAGGGGGAGTATCGCCGATCCACTCATCTTTTATCGGTATGATTTTTTTCTGGGAACCATTGTGAAGAATTTCAAAGGGGGCCGTACAGTAAGTTTTTGCCTTTTTATATTTTTCGATGATATTGGCCCAGCCACCGCTTCCGATGCAGGTTTGCCGCCCGGTTTCCATAATGCCTATCAGATTGGATTCGCATTGGATCAGTCCTACGGGAAAGCCGTGTACAGAGAAGATGTCCAGGGATTTGAGTGCAGTGGTGTCGTAACGACAAAGCATGTTCTGGTAGCGCAGAAGATCCGAAAGATTGGTTGCCAGGGCGTTTCGAGTACGTTCTTCTTTAAGGCTGGCGATGAAGCGGGCGGAAAGTTCAAGTCCGAGAAGTTGGCGGATGTTGAACATTTCATGGTACTTCCTGTAGCCCCATCGGTGCAGCCGGTTGGTTTCATCACCTTTGGGTATCTCGTCTTCAGGAACATGGGCTGGAATCAGGCTGGCCCAGCGTTGTTCTGTGGCATGAATTTTATGGAGATCGGAGGTGTCGGGTTCCTTAAAAAATCTTCCCATATGCTGAGGTTTGCAGGTTGGGCAGTGGTATTCAAGGGCAAAAAGCCTGTGTCCGGGGGGGCCATCGGAGGGATTGGGAAAGGTATTGACCGATGAACAGGCGGGGCAGGCACAGTGTCCCCTGGCGGCTGGCCCCTGAAGGTGGAGTTTTTCAGAGCAGTGGATGCAGTTTCCGGGATTTTTTTTTTCTTTTGTTTCGGTCAGTCCACCACACTGGGGACAGACAAAAACATTTCTGGGATGTCTTGCATCCGAGGAGAGAAGATAGCCTGGGAAAAGCCGTATCTCTTCTCCGCAGCTTTTACAGGGGATGGTTTTAACCCACAGAAAATATTTAACATGGGCGTCGTGTGATCCGCAGGTCAGGCATTGGGTTCTGTAAAGAGGGCCGATCTCGTTTTCAAGGTAAGCCCTTAGATTTTGTGCCTCTTTGGCATAGAGATCAAGATTCAGATGTTCAATTTCCTGTTTTACAATCCAATAGGCCATGGGGTTGATGTCATAGCCCATGACATCACAGCCGAGACGATTGGCTTCAAGGATGGGGGTGCCCCCCCCCATGAAGGGATCCGCCAGGCAGAGGCCCTTGAGATTATGGCTCTTATAGAAGGCTTCCTTGAGGGGATCTTGTGTAAATTCAGATAGGATCAGACCTCGGAACAGGGTGCCCGGTCGTCGTGCAAACCATTTGTGTACGGCAATGACAGGCCTGTAGTTTTGCTGGATCTGCTTTTCCCGCAGCGCAAGCTGGGCGATGAAGGGGATATCAAATTTTTTTTCTATCATTATCGGGATTGTCCGGGAGGGCTTATGGTTCAGGTGGCTTGCTGCGTCGAAGGGATACCATAGACCGGTTTTCCCTGTGATGGCAAGGAGGCGTGTATCCAAACAGCGTATTGATCCTTATTTTTGACAATAGTTGTCCGGATCTTGATCTGTATCAAGGAATAGGAACACGCGGGTATGTGAGAATAAAAGCGTCAATAGGGAAGAGGGTGACACTTCGAGCTCTCTCCATGCATCCTTAAAAAAGAACGCATCTTCTCGAAAGAAAAGGAGATCTCTCATGGAAAAAGAAACCTTGATGAAAAACATTCCCTTTTCCGAGGCCATTGTGCTGGCCTCCCTTGTGGATTATGAGGAAGGCCGGGTGGTGAGCCGTACCCTGGCCCAGAAAAAGGGCGTGGGCGTGACCCTCTTTGCCTTTGCCGCAGGTGAGGGCATCAGCGCCCATGCCTCCACAGGAGACGCCTTTGTCTATCTTCTGGATGGTCATGCCGCCATCACCATCGGAGAAAAGAAACTGGCGCTGAAGGCGGGAGAATCCGTGGTCATGCCCGCAGGGATTCCCCATGCCCTGGATGCCCTGGAGCCTTTCAAGATGCTGCTGGTGGTGGTGAAACCGGAGTGAACGCTGTTTTTGACCCCTTGCGCGGAGGATGGCCTTTGATGTAAAAAAAAGCATGAAAACAGCGACCGTCCTTCCACTTGCCCTGTCCCCATGCCCCTTACCGGAGAAAGATCGTTTTTTTTCCGGCAGGGGGCTTTTGTTTTGTCTTTTTTTCCTCTTGTTTCCAGGAAGCCTGATCCCTGCCCAGGCTTCGGAACCGGACAGCACCGCCTTCCGGGATCTCTGGTATCACGGGGCAGGGGAGTTTCAGATGCTTCCCTGGGGACTGAGCCTTGTGTTTCTGACTCTGGCCCTGTTCTGGGGCTGGCGCAGCCGCAGCCTGCAACGCAAACTCCGGTACTCTGAGGAGCAGAAGGCTGGGGGGAAGGGGCGGGTCTGGGAACCCTGCTTTCTGTTCAACACCCTTCCGGTTCCCGTTTTTTACAAGGACAGGGAGGGCCGGTATCAGGGCTGCAATACGGCCTTCGAGGTGTTTTTCGGGAAAAAAGAGGCGGAACTTGTGGGGACTACCGCTTTTGATGTCAGCCCGCCGGAACTGGCCCGTATCTACCATGAAAAGGATGAAGAACTTTTTGCAAGACCGGGCCAGCAGGTCTATGAGGCCCAGGTGAAAAACCAGCGAGGGGAACTTCGGGAGGTGGTTTTTCATAAAGCCAGTCTGATGGATAGCGATGGGCATGTGCAGGGCCTTGTGGGTGTTGTGCTGGATATCACGGAAAAAAAACAGACCGATGTGGCACTTCAGGAAAGCAGGGTGCAGTTCCAGAAGGTGGTGGAAACCCTTCCCGTAAGCATGGCCATTGTGTCTCTGGAGGGGGGGATTCTGTATGTGAATTCCAAGGCCCTTGAAATGTTCGGAGTGGGTGAAGAGAAGGTTCTCGGTAAGGAGATGGCTCCCCTTCTCTGGATGCAGCCCGAGGAAAGAAAGCAGTGGGTGACGGATATCGAGACCCGTGGCCTTGTCCGGGATCGGGAGCTGCACATGCGGACACTCGACGGCAGGGAACTCTGGGTCATTGCCAGCGGCCTTTTCATCCAGCATGAGGGCAGGCGCTGTATTCTTGCCACCCATCAGGACATTACGGACAGAAAACGCATGGAGGAGGCCGTCCGTCGCAGCGAGGAACGCTACAGGATTCTTGTGGAAACCTCCCAGGAGGCCATTGTGGTGGCCCAGGACGGGCTTCTCAAATATGCCAATCCCATGGCGGTAACGCTTTCCGGTTATACGGCAGAAGAGCTGCATGACAGGCCTTTTCTGGAGCTGGTTTTTCCGGAGGATAGAAACATTATTTTTGAAAATTACAGAAAACGGCTGGAAGGTCTTGCTGTGGAGCAGCACTACCATGTGCGTTTTGTCAGAAAAAACGGTGTGCTGGCCTGGGTGGAGGTGAGCGGGGTTTTTCTGGAGTGGGACGGAAGGCCCGCTGCCATGGCCTTTATCAAGGACATCTCTGCGGAAAAGGAGGCCAGGGAAGCCCTTCTTGCCGCTAACCGGGATCTGGAGGCCGCCATGGAAAGGGCCAACCATATGGCCATGGAAGCCAGGGCTGCCAGTCTGGCCAAAAGCGAGTTCCTGGCCAACATGAGCCATGAGATCCGAACCCCCATGAACGGTGTCCTCGGCATGACTTTCCTGCTTCTGGATACGGCCCTTGATTCCACCCAGCGCAGCTATGCGGAGACCATTCAGAGCAGTGCCAACACGCTTCTTACGGTGATCAACGATATTCTGGATTTTTCCAAAATTGAAGCCAGACGGCTGGAGCTGGAGCTGCTGGATTTCAGCCTGACCCGCATGATGGCAGACTTTGTCCCGGCTCTGGCCGTGCAGGCCCGGGAAAAGGGGCTTTCCTTTTTCTGTACCCTGGCACCGGAAATTCCCGATGCCCTGAGGGGAGATCCCCACCGTCTGCGTCAGGTTCTGACCAACCTTGCGGGCAATGCCATCAAGTTTACCGAAGAGGGGGAAGTCTCGGTGCAGGTTCTCCTTGAAGAAGAAGGGCAGGGGGAACTGCGGCTTCGCTTTTGTGTGCAGGACACGGGCATTGGCATTCCGGAAGCCAAAAAAGAAAGCATCTTTGAGCACTTTACCCAGGTGGATGCCTCCATGACCCGCAAATACGGGGGGACGGGCCTGGGGCTGGCCATCACCCGGCAGCTTGTGGCGCTCATGGGGGGCGAGATGGGGGTGGACAGTGCGGAGGGAAGGGGCTCCCTTTTCTGGTTTACCGTATGTCTGGGAAAACAGGTGTGGGAGGATGCAGATGCCTCATGCCCGGAGGATGACCATGTCTGCCGCCACATGGTGGGGTTTTTCCGGGATCGGGGTCTGCGGGTGCTGGTGGTGGAGGACAACCTGACCAACCAGGTGGTGGCAACGGGCCTGCTCCGTAAAATGGGCTTTCATGTGGAAACGGCGGAAAATGGGAAGGAAGCTCTCTCAGCCCTGGGGCGGGGTACCTATGATCTGGTGCTCATGGATGTACAGATGCCCCTCATGGATGGCCTTGAGACCACCCGTGCCATCCGGCGGGGACAGGGGGGACGGAATCCCCTTGTTCCCATCCTTGCCATGACGTCCCATGCCATGCAGGGAGACCGGGAAAAGTGTCTGGAAGCAGGTATGGATGATTATCTTTCCAAGCCCGTGGAGCCTGAGCTTCTTTTCAGGATGCTGGAGAAGTGGTTGCCTGATGAGCATGGCAAAGCCGCTGGATTGTTTTCGTATCCCTAACGATCAGAAAACAGAAACAGGAGGTTGACACATAGTACCTAGAATACTAATCTTTGTTTAGTTTTATTTATAAACACAAACAAAGAGGCGCAATGGAATTTTTCCCAAGCCGGATTGCCGCAAAGATGCTGGGAGTCCATCCCAACACCTTGAGAAAATGGGCAGACAGCGGCAAGATCCGGTTCATCAAGTCAGAATCAGGCCAGAGGCGTTACGATGTCAGGGGTTTTGTCGGGGAAGGAGAAAAGCATGAAACCATCTGTTA
>NZ_JCANVJ010000032.1:0-33837 GCF_059569355.1 Desulfobotulus sapovorans DSM 2055
CTTCCAGGGCAGGAAGCGGGGCTTCCGTCTCATCCAGAAAATCCGCTGCCGTCCCCAGATCCAGAGCGCTTTCCTCAAGCCGGGCAGATACCGCAACAGCAGGTGTCTCTTCTTCATCCAGAAAATCACCTACATCCAGAAGCTCAAGCCCCGCCTCTTCCCGGAAACCAAAACCGGAATCTCCTTTTACCGGAGACGCCAGCTTTTCATCCAGAGACAACGCAGAAAAATCCGGAACATCCTCCACATTCAGATCCTGCTCTTCAACCCAGTCTTCGGGATCCAGGGCCAGTGTCTCCTCCTGCTCCACAAGGGATTCAGGAACAGAAAGCACTTCCACCACTTCTTTTGCGGGTGTTCCAAACAGGATATCATCCAGATCAATGAAATCTTCCTCTTCCCCTGGAATACCACCTGTCTGTCCCGGTACCGCTCCTGTTTTCAGACCGGATTCCGGTGCACTTTCATTGTCCACTGCGCTGCGAAGATCCCCTTGATGCATTGCTGTCTGAAGGTTCTCGGCAAGATCGGAAAGATCCAGATCATCGGTCAATCCATCGTTTCGGGAGGAGCCAGCCATCCTTTCAGGCTTTTCCATCATCGTTTCTCCGCTTGCATGATTGAACAGATTGGCATTGTATACTCAAAAGTGCCGGGAAACACACCCTACTCTGGCAAATCATAAAGTTCCACATTCCGTGTATTCACAGCTTTTAAAAACCGCATGCAACCGATACAAAAAGGCTGTCATGATTTTTAAAAAAATATTTCTCACATCCGGAAGTCAAGACAACATGCTTTAACAGTTAAAAACAGTGATTACAATATTCCATATGACAAAAAATCTGTCAAGAAAGGCACCCGCCCTTTCCCGAAGAACAAAAGAACCCGTCTTCCATGGTAAAATACACAGACAAGGAGCCAAACCATGCCCCGCATTCCCTTTTCCATGCCCGATCCTCCCGTTTCATCCCTCGTTCTCAGCGGCCAGGATGCCATCCATGTGCGCAGGGTTCTCCGTATGCAGCCGGGTGAAAAAATCCTGCTCTTTGACGGCAAGGGCAGAGAGTATGACGCCGAGATTACAGCCATGGACAGCTGTGGCGTTCACCTTGAACTCTGCGGTCTGAACCGCCGTATTCCCGCCCCGCCCGTTCACCTCGACATTGCCATGGCCCTTTTGAAAGAAAAAAAAATTGACGATCTGATCCGTCCTCTCTGTGAACTCGGGGTACAGACCATACGCATCTTCCCGGCAAAACGCAGTGTCCCCGTTCTCACCCCGGGCAAGGTGAGCGCCAGACTGGAAAGATGGCATCGCCTTGCCAGTGAAGCCCTGAAGCAATGTGGTGCCGGTCATGTACCGGAAATTCTTTTCCACACCAGCCTCGCCCCTCTCCTGCCCGCAGAAGAGGAGCAAGAGATGCGCGTCCTCTTCTGGGAAAGTACCCAGACCAGTGTCTGGCCCGGTCAGGAAACCCTGCCTGCCCGCATCCGTGCCGTCTTCGGGCCGGAAGGCGGTTTTGAAGAGGAAGAAGTGCTGGCCTTCCGCAGGGCAGGCTATCAGATTCTGGGGCTGGGCCCGCGCATTTTAAAAGCCCCTACGGCCATCCTTGCGGGGAGTGCCCTGTTACAGTTCCGGTATGGGGATCTTTCCCTTCCCCCGGCCCTGCCCTTTTCCGCCCAAACAGCGGAGCCGCCCCTTTCCGGAGAATAAAAATGGCCCGTGGAGCCTTTCGCACAAACAAGGGGAGCCACCCTTGTTTTAGGATGAATGCCAGTATGTTAAGCCTCAAAAACCGGTTCATGAAAAAGAGTGTTCCATAAAAATGCATAACTTTTTATTTCTGTGCATAAAAATATCTTGACACAAAAAGCCATTTTCCTTACAAAGGCTTCGTCTTGAGCGCCCAAGTAGCTCAGTCGGTAGAGCAGAGGACTGAAAATCCTCGTGTCGGTGGTTCGATTCCGCCCTTGGGCACCACAAAAAAAATAAAGCATCGGATAGAAATATCCGGTGCTTTTTTTTATCTCCATACTTCCATACGGCAACCATCGTTACCTCGCCGGAATATGGGACTGCCCCATAAAAAAAAGGGATGCCGCAAGGACTGCGGACACCCCCCATCCGGTACGCTGCCGCCCTCTGCTTTAAAGGCAGCGGGACAAAAAGGCGGAGATCCGGTCGTTTTCCTGACAGGTTCCGAAAAAATCTCCGGGTTTTCCGCTGTCCACAAAAACACCCTTTTCCATAAAAATCACCCTGTCGGCAATTTCCCGCGCAAACCCCATCTGATGGGTCACAATAATCATGGTCATCCCCTCCTTTGCCAGAGCCCGGATGGTATCAAAAACCTCACCCACCAGTTCCGGGTCAAGGGCCGATGTCGGCTCATCAAAGAGCATCATCTTGGGCTGCATGGCAAGGGCCCGTGCAATGGCCACACGCTGCTTCTGGCCACCGGAGAGGGTAGCGGGAAACACATCCCGCTTATCGGACAGCCCCACCTTTTCCAGCATGATACAGGCCAGCTCCCGCGCCGCATCTTTTTCCATCCCCTTGACCGTCACCGGCCCTTCCATGACATTGCCCAGAACGGTCATATGGGGAAACAGATGGAAATGCTGGAACACCATGCCGATTTCCGAACGCAGTCGGCAGATATTCCTGGGAGTATCGGGTACCCGCTTCCCCTTGCGGGTGACATAGCCCACATCCTGCCCCTCAAAAATAATATGTCCCTCGTCAATCTGCTCCAGCATGTTCACACTGCGCAGCAGGGTAGATTTTCCCGATCCAGAAGGCCCGATAATCACCACCTTTTCCCCGGGAGCCACGGCAAGACTGACATGCTTCACTGCCGTAAGACTGCCGTAACGCTTCACAATGCCCCGCAATTCCAGCACCGCATGTTCACCGTTTTTCATACACACCCACCCGCCTTTCAAGGCTCTCAAAGCAGAAGGTAAAGACCGTGGTAAACAGCAGATAGATGCAGGCCGCCAGAATCAGAACATTGATATTGAAATAGGCGTTGAACATCTGATCCGCCGATCGCATCAGCTCCACCATGGCGATGGTGGATACCAGGGCCGTATCCTTGATAAGGGCGATGAACTCATTCCCCACAGGCGGAATCAGACGCTTATAGGTCTGGGGAATGATCACCCGCCGCATAGCCTGCCCATAGCTCATACCGATGGCCTTGGCCGCTTCCATCTGACCATGATCAATGCTCTCAATGCCTCCCCGGATAATTTCCGCAAGATAGGCCGAATAGTTAATTCCAAGACCCAGCAGGGCTGCGGTCATGGGTTTGAGGGTAATCCCCAGACTGGGCAGGCCGTAATAGATGAAAAAAAGCTGAAGCAAAAGCGGCGTACCCCGGAAAAACCAGATAATGAACCAGCAGAAACCGGAAAGCAGCGGAATCCGGCTGATACGGCCCAGTGCAATGAGCAGTCCTCCCAGGGGAGACACCAGCATGGTGAAGACCACCAGGGTCAGGGTCATGACAGCCCCCTTGAGCAGGGCTGGCAGAAAAAGCCAGGCATCCTTCATAAAAAGACGGTAGGCGGGCAGCCTCTCCCTTTCCAGGGAACGCAGAAAATTGGCCGCTTCCACATTCTGGGGATAGGGGATGAGAATTTCCCGGCAGGCGGCCATGGATCCCTCATAGTCTCCCAGGGCATGGAAGATGCGGGCCATCTGCATACGGCTGCGGACAAAGGCCGCAAGCCCCCCCCCCTGAGACGGCGGGGCAATACGGGAGAGCTGATCCGCAGCTTCCAGCAGTTCACCCGTGACCATGAGGTTATCCGCCTCCCGAAAAATACGGGCCGTATCGGCATGGAGGGTTCCGGATGAAACCAGAAACCCGAAAACCAGGAGGATCGGAACGTAAAAACGTATCATGCTTCTCCTTAAAACACCGACGCCCGCAGGCAATCCATGCGGGCGTCGGGCGGACAAATCAGAAAAAACAACGGGGCAGACAGCTTTTTTTCCCAAAAACTACCATGCCGCCTTATCCACAATATTTTCACCGAACCACTTTTCGGAAATTTTTCCAAAGGAGCCATCGGCTGCCATGGCGTCCAGTTCCGCCTGTACCCTGTTGCGCAGGCTCACGTCCGCCTTGCGGAAAGCAACCCCAAAGGGTTCTTTGGTGATAAAGCCCTTGAGGGTCTTGTACTTGCCAATACGCTTGGAAATGGCGTCCCGGCCCACCACATTGTCAATGATCACCGCATCCAGACGACCGCTTTCAAGATCCAGGAGTGCTTTGGGATTGTCCACATATTCCCGCACCTCCTTGGGGGCATGGGGCAGCTTGGTCACAGCATTGAGGGCACTGGAACCCTTCTGAACACCGATCGCCATCCCTCCGATATCTTTATAGGAGGCAAAACGGGTCTCATTGAAACGCACCACCACCACCTGACCATCCATAATATATGGCTCGGTGAAATTCACCTGCTCTGCACGGGCTTCGGTGATGGTCATGCCATTCCAGATGCAATCAAATTTTCCGGAGTTCAGGGAGTGAATCACCCCGTCCCAGGCCGTGGGATGCCATTCAATGGCAATGCCCAGCCGTTTTCCAAGGGCTTCTGCGGCATCAATATCAAAGCCCACCAAGGTGCCGTCCTCCAGACGATACCCCATGGGAGCAAAGGCATCATCCAGACCGATGACCAGCTTGCCCGCCTGCTGCACCCGGCTCCAGGAATCATCGGCATGGGCCGTTACGGCCAGCGCCAACAAACAAAAAAGTCCAACAATCATCCTCTTCATACCCTGAATCTCCTTCACTGTGTTTTACGACGATCCATTCACAACGGTCAAAGGGTCAGACCTTTTGACCAGAAAACAAGTATCCTGAATCCAAACAAAAAAGCCCCTATATGAAGAAGGGGCTTTTGGCAAGTCTTTTGAGAAGCAGCCCCTAATCGCCTGTCTTGAGAACCGCAAGGAAGGCCGCCTGGGGAATTTCCACCTGACCGACCATCTTCATCCGCTTCTTGCCCTTCTTCTGCTTTTCCAGAAGTTTGCGTTTGCGGCTGATGTCCCCGCCGTAACACTTGGCCGTTACGTCCTTGCGGAAGGCGGAGATGGTCTCCCGGGCAATGATCTTGCCGCCGATGGCGGCCTGAATGGGAATCTTGAACTGCTGGCGCGGAATCTCCTCCCGGAGCCGCTCGCAGGCCATACGGCCCCTGGATTCGGCCTTGTCCTTGTGCACCAATTGGGCCAGGGCATCCACCTTTTCCGCGTTGACCAGAATATCCACCTTCACAAGGTTGGTCTCCCGGTACTCCAGCATCTCATAGTCAAAGGAACCGTAACCCTGGGTGATGCTTTTGAGCTTGTCATAAAAATCATAAACCACCTCGCCCAGGGGAAGTTCAAAGATCATCTCCAGACGGCTTGAGGTGAGATACTGGTAATTCCGGTTGATGCCCCGGCGTTCCATGCAGAGCTTCATCACAGCCCCCATATAACGGTCGGGCACAATGATGTTGGCCTTGATGAAGGGTTCCTTCACGGCCTTGATCAGGGTGGGATCCGGATACAGGGCAGGGTTGTCCACCACCTCCTGGCTACCGTCCATCAGCTCCACCTGATAGCTTACGGAAGGGGCCGTGATGATGAGGGAAAGATCAAATTCCCGTTCCAGGCGCTCCTGCACCACTTCCAGATGCAGCATACCAAGAAAGCCGCAGCGGAATCCGAAGCCCAGGGCTGCGGAACTGTCCTTTTCATACATAAGGGCCGCATCATTGAGTTTCAGCTTTTCAATGGCAATGGCCAGTTCCTCATAATCATCGGAAGCCACGGGATAGATGGAGGAAAACACCACGGGCTTGGCCTCATTGAAGCCTCCAAAGGCCTTCTCGCAGGGTTTTTTATGGAGGGTCACCGTATCCCCGCAGCGGGTGTCGCTTACGGTCTTGATACCCGCAATCATATAGCCTACCTGACCTGCGGCAAGCACTTTCTGGGGGTTGCGTACAATCTGAAAAAGCCCCACCTCTTCCACCTTGTACACCGCGCCATTGCTCATGAAACGGATTTCATCTCCGGCTCTGAGCGCACCATCCACAATGCGCAGATGTACCACTGTTCCCCGATAGGGATCATAGTGGGAGTCAAAGATCATGGCCTTCAAAGGCGCATCCGCATCCCCTGAAGGCGGGGGAAGCTGGGTGACAATGGCCTCCAGCAGTTCATCGATACCGATCCCTTCCTTGGCCGAGGTCAGGACAGCAACGTAAGGATCCAGGCCCAGATCGTCTGCAATCTGCTCTTTCGCCCATTCCACATTGGCGCTGGGAAGATCAATCTTGTTGATGACGGGGATGATGGTGAGATTGTGCTCCATGGCCAGATAGAGGTTGGCCAGAGTCTGGGCCTCCACGCCCTGGGTGGCATCCACAAGAAGAAGCGCCCCTTCACAGGAGGCCAGGGCACGGGACACCTCATAGGTGAAATCCACATGCCCCGGCGTATCAATCAGATTCAGGGAATAGGTCTTTCCGTCCTTTGCCTTATAGGGCAGGCAGACGGTCTGACTTTTGATGGTGATACCCCGCTCCCGCTCAATATCCATGGAATCGAGAATCTGATCGTGAAAATCCCGGTCTGCAATAATCCCCGATGCCTGGATAAGACGATCCGAAAGGGTGGATTTACCGTGGTCAATGTGGGCAATGATGCTGAAGTTTCTTATATTTTTCATGAAATACGTATCACCTTGCTGAGGAAGGAAAACCTGAATACGGCTGTTTTTATCCATAAAAAAACGGGTAGCCGAAAACGGCGATCCGTTTTGATACCCTGCCCCTTGTACCCAATGCAGGAGGCGCTGTCAATTCAAGGCCTTCAGATTTAAGCCCTTTAGATTCAAGGCCTTTGGATTCACGGCCTGTGTGTCATCCTTCAGAACGAATCCAGCCCCAGATCCAGATCTCCGTAGTAGTCCCGGTAGATGGCTTCCTGCTCGTCCAAAATCTCCTTCAAAATGGCCAGGGTGGTCAGGGGATTCATGAGAACCACGCGCAGCACAACGGTTTCTCCTCCGCCGGGAACCCCCTTGTCAATGGCGGTTCGCGATACAAAACTTTTTCCGGCCTCCCGCTGCACACGCTGTATGGTAATATTGATATCATTCAATTTTTCATTCAAAACCCGCCGCTCTGCTCCGGAAGAACGCAGCAGGGCCTCCTTCAGGGACGTTGGACAGAAACGATAGGTGAGAATATTCAGCTCCGGAGCGGTCACAAGCTGGAAAAAATCACGGCGCCGGATTTCCTCGGCCAGTTTGCGGGCCAAGCCGATGCCATGATCGATGAGCATCCCATAGCCCTTGCGCCCCATGACCTTGAGGGAAGAATCCAGCACCAGGGAATTGGCCTCCCGTGTTCCGGAAAGGGTCTTGATACCGAGATCCACGGAACCCCTCCGGATGATATAATTGGCATGGTAACTGATGGCATCCAGGTAGAGGGGATTGCGGAAATAGACCATACCGCAGGTCATGGGCATGTAAAACTGCTTATGCCCGTCAATGGTGACAGAATCCGCCAGTTCGATCCCATCCAGAAGGTGGCGGTAACGGTCACTCATCAGGGTGGGGCCTCCCCAGGCCGCATCCACATGGAAATAGATATCCGCCTCCCGGCAAATTTCCCCCATTCTGCGCAAAGGATCCACCGTGCCTGTCTCCGTAGCCCCTGCAATCCCCACAACGGCCAGAATGCGGGTTTTGGGATCGGCCTTGTATTCGGCAATTTTACGGCGCAGGGCTGGCAGACAGATACGGTTTTCCCCGTCCACATCAATGGTGACCAGGCTGCGGTTCCCCAGCCCGAGAACCCCCACAGCCTTGCGCAGGGAGTAATGCCCCCTCCGGGAAACAAGAATCACGCAGCGTTCCACTCCATGGGCACGATAGGCCTCCGCAAGCCCTTCGGCTTCCACGCCGTCAAACCCGTCCTTCGGCCCGAGAAGCCTGTTTCTCGCCACCCAGAGAGCGGTGAGGTTTGCCGTTGTCCCGCCCTCCGTAAACACCCCGAGGGTGGCTTCCGTACTCTGCACATGGACATCATAAAACGAGGGGTCAAAACCGTAGATCAGACGATGCAGCTTGGCAATCACCTGACGTTCCAGTACGGAAACCACCTTGGAGGTTTCCAGTTTGACCACGTTCTGATTGAGGGCCGCCACAATGGCCTTGAACAGCACCATGAAAAAGGGAATGGCGGAGGTCATGTGCCCCACAAAATACGGAGAAGACACATTCACGGCCTGAGGCGCAATGCGGTCTATGATATCCGAGATGACTTCAGGCAGTTTTTTTTCAGGATTAAAACAGATGGTGCTGTCCATGTATCCCTGGGCCAGCTCCTTCAGACCGATTTCCTCGGTCACCCCCACATGCTTGTGCAGAAAATCCTGCAAGCCAAAGAGGATCTGTTCCATGTAGCTTACAAGCTTGGTTCTGTCGGCATCATTATCCGGCTGGATAAAAAGCCGCAGCATCTGCTCCCACTCGCCACACCTTATGGAAGGTGTTTCACAACTCTGTCCCTGTCGCATGGTCCCCGCCCCATGGTCTCTGTTTCCCGGAAGTCCCCGCCTCCATACCTGCCTCCCCAGCAGATATGTTCAGGCTCTTCCGGCCATATGCATCCTTACACAGTGTCTGAATTCAGGTTTTCCACCCGTCCATCCGCATCCCTTAACAGACAAAAGATCAAGAACGAAATCTTTTTTTATCCATACCCTTAAAGTTTATCTGATTTTTTTTATGAAAGTAGCGGCATGTAAGCATGTCTGCCCGGAAAATACAACGTTTCAGCCCCATATTTTTTTCCTGACATTTTCCCCGGGTACAAAAATATCCGCTAGGGAGTGGGGCTGTTGACAGCAGGGACGCTTCACCGTATCTTTGGATGTTTGCGTTCCCGGCTCAGAGAACGGTTCTTATCCCATCCACCCCCTTCCATATTTTTATGGAGAGATCATGAAATTTCCTCCCATTTCCGTCCTTGTCATCGGCAGCGTTCTACTTGCCCTTGGCTTCTGGGCGGGAATGTGGTTTTCCGGATCCGGCCCGCTTGTTTCCTCCCCTACCCCCACACCCCTCTCTGCGGTAAAACCCGATGGGGAACGGGAAGAAATTTATCTGTATTTCAGCGACGCCACAGAAGAGTATCTTTCGGCGGAAACCCGGAAGATGGTACTCAAAGGCAGCCCGGAAGAAAGGGCGCATATCATTTTCGAGAGTCTTGCCGCAGGCCCGGCCGGAGAGGGGATCACTCCCCTTCCCGGAGGAACGGCCCTGCTGGCTCTTTATATGGATGGAGATATGGCCGTTCTCGACCTGGATCCCGCCATACGGGAAAACCATCCCGGAGGCAGCCATGCGGAGCTGCACACCATCTATGCACTGGTGAATTCCCTTGTCCTTAACGTACCGGAAATCCGAAGGGTGAAAATCCTTATTGCCGGCCAGGAGCAGGACACCCTGGCAGGCCATATCGATATCCGGCATCCCCTTACCGCCAATATGATGATTGTACGATGACCCAGATAAAACTTTCCCAGATCCGTAACATCGGTATCATGGCCCACATTGATGCGGGCAAAACCACCGTCACTGAACGTATTCTCTTTTATACGGGACGTTCTCACAAAATCGGAGAAGTGCATGACGGGGAAGCCGTCATGGACTGGATGCCCGATGAACAGGAACGGGGCATCACCATTACCAGTGCCGTCACCACCTGCGACTGGAAGGAAAGCCGCATCCAGGTCATCGACACGCCAGGGCATGTGGATTTCACCATAGAAGTGGAACGCTCCCTCCGGGTTCTGGACGGTGCCATCGGCGTTTTCTGCGCCGTTGGCGGGGTGCAGCCCCAGAGTGAAACCGTGTGGCGTCAGGCAGACAAATACCATGTTCCCAAAATTGCCTTTGTGAACAAGATGGATCGCATTGGTGCGGATTTTAACGGAGTCATCCGCCAGATGCGGGAAAAACTGGGGGCCAACCCCATTCCCGTAGCCCTGCCCATGGGCTCGGAAGACCGTTTCTCCGGTGTAATTGACCTGATCCGCATGCAGGCTGTGGTATGGGATGAGGCCTCCTCCGGAACCGTCTATACCACCATGGATATCCCCGAAGACTTTCTGGAGGACGCGAAAGAAGCCCGCGAACGCATGCTGGAAGCCGTGGTGGAAACCGATGACCTCCTCATGGAAAAATACCTCGGAGAAGAGGAGATTTCCGAAACGGAAATTGAAATGGCTCTGCGCAAGGCCACCATTGGCCTGAAGGTCATCCCCGTCCTCTGCGGTTCCGCCCTGAAAAACAAAGGGATTCAGCTCCTTCTGGACGCCATTGCCGCCTACCTGCCCAGCCCTGCGGACATTCCGCCCATGGAAGGGGTCATCCCCGGTACGGAGCAAAAAATCGCCTTTGCCCCGAAATCCGCAGAACCCCTTTCCGCCCTGATCTTCAAGGTAGCCATGCCCGAAGGCCGTAAGCTGGTCTATGCCCGTATCTATTCCGGAAAGATCAAGGAAGGGGATGAGGTTTTCAACCCCACCCTGAACCGAAAGGAAAGGGTCTCCCGTATCCTGCTCATGCACGCCAATAAAAAACAGCGTATTGAGGCCGCAGGCCCGGGAAGTCTTGTGGGACTTGTGGGGCTGAAAGATTCGGCCACAGGGGATACCCTCTGCCGTACCGAGCATCCCATCATGCTGGAACGTATTGACATCTATGAACCGGTCATCTCCCTTGCCATCGAACCCAAAACCCATGCGGATCAGGAAAAGCTGGAACAGGTAACGGCCAAACTTCTCGATGAAGATCCCACCCTGCGCATGAAGCAGGATCCGGACACGGGACAGACCATCCTTTCGGGTATGGGAGAGCTGCATCTGGAAGTCATTGTCAGCAGAATGTCCCGGGAATTCAACACCCAGGTCAACGTAGGCCGTCCCCAGGTGGTGCACAGGGAAACCCTTTCCCATGATTCCAGGGGAGAAGGGGTCTTTGAACGGGATCTTGCAGGCAACCGCCATTACGCGAAGGTGGTACTGCTGCTCCGTCCCCTGGAAAGGGGAACGGGGAACCGCTTCAGCTCCCGTCTTGGAGAAGACCGTCTTCGGCCCCAGCTCATTCAGGCCATCGAAAAGGGAGTTCGGGAAGGTTTTGGAGCAGGCCCCCAGATGGGGTACCCTGTGACGGACCTGGAAGCCATTCTTGTGGATGCCGAAATCCGGGAGGGCAGCGATACGGAACTGGCCTTTACCGTTGCCGGATCCATGGCCTGCCGTCAGGCGATGATGCAGGGGTCGGCCCTCCTGCTGGAGCCCATCATGAATGTGGAAATTTTTGTACCGGATTCGCATATGGGGGACGTGATCGGAGATATCAACAGCAGGGGGGGGAAAATCGAGGGAATCAACCCCAAATCCGGCATCCAGGAAATCCAGGCTGTGGTTCCCCTGAAAAAGATGTTCGGTTATTCCACGGATCTTCGCTCCGCCACCCAGGGGCGGGGCAACTATACCATGGTCTTCTCCCATTTTGACGCCATCTGAAGCCACAGACCGTGCCTGTCACGATCCTTTTTCAGCGGCCTTTTTCCGGATTTCCCTGCGCATTTCTTCCCGCCGTTTCCCTGCATCCTGCCTTTCCGCAGTCTCTTCGGAAAGCAGGATGAGGCAGCGGCCATAATGAAAATCCGCATTGACATAGTCCCGGAGGGCCTCATGATAGCGCCCCAGATGGTAGTGGGCCAGTCCCTCTTCCCCCAGACGTCCCAGGGCCTGACCTGCTGCGTAACGGGCACCCACCAGTTCAGGTGCCATCTCCATGGTCTGGTTGAACACCCGCACCGCATCCCTGTCCCGCCCCTGGCTGGCCAGCGCCTGACCCAGATCAAAAAATACCTCCGGATCCCCCGTTTCCGGAGCCATGCTTTCCAGAAGCACGATGGCCGATTCCAGCTGCCCGACTCTGTAGCGGATACGGCCCAGATCCGCCATCACAAGGGGATCCATGGGAGATTTCCGGGCAACGGCTTCCATGGCTTCCAGAGCCGCATCCCCGTCTCCGCGCCGGATCAGCACCAGGGCCAGGGCATGGCGCGCCGTATCCTCTTCGGGATTCCGGGCCAGAATCTGACGCAGATCCTGAAGGGATCTTTCCACATCCCCGTAGCGCCCCTGCAAACGCATTCTGACCCTGTGAAAACGTTCCCTGTCCGAAGGATCCGCCTCCGGGGTGCGGGTAAGGGTCTTTTTTCGGGATTCCAGCCAGGACGCCACAAAAGCCACACGCTCTTCCGTACCCGGATGGGTTCTCAGATAAACGGGTACATCATCACTGCTGTACCACTCCTGCCCCCGGATCTTGCGCAGCATGTGCAAAAGTCCTTCCCCCCCGTATCCGGCTCTTGTCAGATAGTCCAGCCCCCGTTCATCGGCCTGACGTTCATTGTCACGGGTGTAGGACAGCATGGCAGACTGCCCCGCAGCCTGACTCCCCACGATCAGCCCCAGAGCCGCATCAGGACTGGCCCCTCCAAGGGCGGCAAGAATACCGGCAGCCACACCGGCAAGGGCCCCCATCCCGGCCTTGCGGGAACGCTCCACCAGCTCGGGAATATGCCGACAGCTGACATGGGCAATCTCATGGGCCAGAATACCGGCCAGCTCCGATTCGTCCTCCATGGCCATCAGCAGACCGGAGTGGATATAGATATGACCGCCAGGCCCTGCAAAGGCATTGTAGGAAGGTGCAATCACCACATCAAAGGTCATGGGGAAAGGAGGATTTTCCAGGGTGTCCACAACACGCCGCCCCACATCCCGGACATAGTCTGTAATAAAGGGATCCCGCACCAAACGATGGGTGGCCGTAATATAACGGACAAAGTCCTTTGCCAGCTCTTCCTCCTCCTGAAGGGTCAGGGAAAAGACCGGAAAAGGACAGCTCCAGAGGCAGAAGATCAGAGTAAGGATACAAAAAACACGGTTGACAGTCCGATGTAAAAGGGACATGAATCGTCCTTTCCGTCATGGATTGCGGCCCATGGGAAGAGCAGGACAAAACGGTCGTTGCATACCCGTACCGGTTTCCCGCCGTCCCCCTGGGTCTGTCCCGGTATCCTTGAAACTTTTCAATTCACCGGAACTATGCTAGAGGCATCCCGTTATGACACAGATCATCTGCATCGCCAACCAGAAAGGGGGAGTGGGCAAAACCACCACAGCCATCAATCTTGCTGCGGCCCTTGCCCTTTCCGCCAGAAAAGCCCTCCTTGTGGACTGTGACCCCCAGGCCAATGCCACCACAGGGATCGGTCTGGACAAGGCCGACCTGAAACAGACCCTCTACCATGGTCTCATCGGTGAAGCCGAGGTTCTGGATCTTATCTGCTCCTGCGATATTGAAGGGCTGGATATCCTGCCGTCCAGGGTGGAACTCATCGGTTTTGAAGTGGAAATGATGGGAACGGAAAACCGGGAAAACCTCCTGCGCCGTCTTCTGGAACCCCTCAGGGGAAAATACGACTATATCCTGCTGGATTGTCCTCCTTCCCTGAGCCTTCTTACCCTGAACGCCTTTACCGCCGCAGATACCGTACTCATTCCCCTTCAGAGTGAATTTTATGCCCTTGAAGGTCTGGGACAGCTCCTTCAGACCGTCAAACGGATCAAAAAAGGACTGAATACGGATCTGCGCATTGCCGGTATCCTGCTCACCATGTTTGATGGCCGTACCAACCTTTCCACCCAGGTGGCCGAAGATGCGGAACAGTATTTCAAGGATCTGATTTTTAAAACCCGTATTCCGAGAAATGTCCGTCTGGGGGAGGCTCCCAGTTTCGGACAGCCTATTTTCACCTACGCCCCTGCGTCCAAAGGTGCCCAGAGTTATATGGAACTGGCAGAGGAAATCATGGCTTCTCCATGAAGCCCTCTCTCCCGAAACGCCGTATCCTCACCGGGTATACGGCATGCTGTGGAAATTCCCCGATATGACAGACCCTGATGTATCCAAAAAAAACCGTAAAAAAAGCGGCCTGGGCCGGGGACTTTCCTCCCTCATCCCGGATATTGAAGCGGCGGATCAGGCCATCAGCTCCGGAGAGTCCCCCCAGAGCCTTCCCGTCAAAGACCTGAGTCCCAACCCCTTCCAGCCCCGTACCCACTTTGATCCCAAGGCCCTGGAAGAGCTGGCCGCATCCATCCGGGAAGAAGGCATTCTGCAACCCGTTCTGGTGCGTAAAATCCGGGAAGACTACCAGATCATCGCAGGAGAACGCAGGGTTCGGGCCGCACGTATGGCCGGTCTGGAAACCGTGCCCGTGATCTTTCGGGATCTGGATGACCGGCGTATGCTCCAGGTTTCCATTGTGGAAAATATCCAGCGCAACGCCTTAGGCCCCATGGAAGAGGCCCGTGCCTATCACCGCCTGGTCTCGGAATTCAGCATGACCCAGGAAGCCGTCGCCGAGTGTGTGGGGAAAAGCCGTTCCAGCATCACCAACTTTATCCGTCTTCTCCAGCTTCCCGCGCCCGTTCAGGAAGCCCTGGAACAAGGTGCCCTTTCCATGGGACATGGCCGCGCCCTGCTGGCACTGGAAAACGAAACCCTGCTCCTGGAAGCTTTCCGCGAAGTTCTGGAAAAGGGACTTTCCGTCAGAGAATGTGAGGGGCTGGTCAGAAAAAAACTGGCTCCCCCGGCCGAGTCCCCTGCCCGTCTCCAGGCTCTGCCCGATGGATACCGGCAAACCGCCCTGCGCCTTTCCCAGTCTCTGGGAGCACAGATCCGGATACGGGGAGACCGGAATACGGGAAAGCTGGAAATTCCCTACGACAGTGCCGACGCCTTTGAAACCCTGGTTCAAAAACTGGAAAAACTCTGATTCCCTTCTCCCTGTTCCTTCGACCCTCTGGAGAGTCATGCATATTCAGATCGCAAAAACCGCAGGCTTCTGCATGGGCGTCCGCAGGGCCGTGGATATGGCCATTGACGCCGCCAACCAGCGCAAAGGCCCCATCTGCACCTACGGCCCCCTGATTCACAACCCCCAGGTACTGGATATTCTGAAAGAAAAGGGGATTCCCACCCTGAACCATATCCCGGAAAAGGGCGAGGGCTGCATCATCATCCGTGCCCATGGCGTCCCTCCGGATACCCGGGAAAGGCTTGAAAGGGCAGGCTTTACGGTCATGGACGCCACCTGTCCCAGGGTGATCAAGGTACAGACCATCATCCGCAAACATGCACGCTCCGGCCACCATGTCATCATTGCAGGCGATGAGGATCATCCGGAAGTACAGGGGCTTCTCGGCTACGCCGGGAATCTCGGGCATGTGGTTGACAGCCTTGAAAAACTGTCTGCCCTTCCTCCCTTTGAAAAGGCCATCATCGTTGCCCAGACCACCCAGAACATTGGTTTTTATGAGAATGTGCGGGAATGGGTACGCAGAACAGCCCCCCATTACACGGTTTTTGACACCATCTGTGATTCCACGGAAAAACGGCAGGCGGAAACCCTGGCCCTTGCCAGAGAGGTGGATCTGGTTCTCGTACTCGGCGGAAAAAACTCCGGCAATACCCAGAGACTGGCCGAAGTGGCCGAGGAAGCCGGTACGCCCAGCCTGCACATTGAGTCTGCGGATGAAATTGAGGCTTCGGTTCTGGAAGGAAAAAAAAGAATCGGTATCACCGCCGGTGCCTCCACACCCAACTGGGTGCTGCGCCAGGTGGTCAGCACCCTGAACCAGCTTTCCACGGAAACAGACGGCAGGTTCCGCCATCTCAGGGCCATGCAGCGTTTCATTCTCAGCAGCAATATCTATCTGGCCTCAGGCGCAGGTGCCCTGGCCTATGCGGCCAGTGTTCTCCAGGGATTTTCCCATAACATGAACTATTCTTTCATTGCGGCCTTTTACATACTTTCCATGCAGATTTTCAACACCCTCACCGGTATTCCCTCAGACCGCTACAACAACCCGGAAAGGGCACAGCTCTATGAAAAAAGACGCCTTCCCTTTTTCATCCTGGCGGGTCTCACGGGTCTTGCCGGTCTCGGGGCGGCACTGCATATGGGGCTTCTTCCCTTTCTTCTGCTTCTTTTCATGTCCCTTGCCGGTGTTTTCTACAGCACCCGGCTCCCTGCCTCCCTTTTCCCGTCCCTCGGTATCCGCAGCATGAAGGAAATTCCAGGCTCCAAAACCCTGCTCATCGCCCTGGCCTGGGGGGTGGTCTGCGTGCTGCTGCCTTCTCTGGGAGTCCGGGGATATCTGGATACGGCCAGCCTGGGGGCCTTTTTCTTTATCGCCATCCTGCTCTTCATCCGCACCGCCTTTTTTGACATTCTCGACATGCAGGGAGATCGCATTGCGGGCAAGGAAACCCTGCCCATCCTTCTGGGGGAAGAGGCCAGCCACAGATTGCTGAACCGCCTGCTCACGGGTCTGTGTCTGGGACTGTTTATGCTGGTTTTTCTGGATGTCTTCCGGCCTGCGGCCCTCCTTCTCGTTCTCCCCCCCTTCATCCTCATCTGGATGCTCGGCGCCGAAGCCGAGAGCCGTATTCCAAGCGATACCCAACTGGCCTTTCAGATTGAAAGTCTGCTCATTCTTACGGGCCTGCTCGCCGGTATCGCCCGTATGGTTTACTGAACGGACAGCGTTGACTTAATTTTCAGACAGCAGGATCTTTTGACCATGTCCGACAAGGAAAACGATTCAAGGAATCTCTCCAGGGAAGTTCTTGTGGCGCTGCGCCGCATTACCCAGGCCATTGATCTCCACTCCCATCAGCTGGTACGCAGTCATGGCCTGACAGGTCCCCAGCTCATCATTCTTGAGGAAATCGCCCGGCACAATGACATCCCCGTTACGGAACTCGCCCGGGCCATCAGCCTCAGCCAGGCAACGGTCACGGGAATTCTCCTGCGTCTTGAGCGCCAGGAACTGATCACCCGCATCCGGGGCATACGGGATAAACGAAACACCCTTGTTTCCATTACAGAAAAAGGGAAAAACCTCCTGGATTCCGCCCCGCCCCTTCTTCAGGAAACCTTTGTCACCTGTTTTGCCGCCCTGCCCCAGTGGGAACAGCTCATGATCCTTTCCAGTCTGCACCATATTGTTCACATGATGCAGGCCAAAGGAATTGACGCTTCTCCCTTTCTTGTCACAGGCCCCATTCACAAAGAACAGGAATCCTGATAAGAAAAGAAAAAATTAAAGAATCGGACACCACCCAACGATCCTTTACCCAAAAGCAAAACATCCCCAAGGCAGGCAATTTTTGCATGCAGAAATAGAGAGCCTTCATGAACAGCCCACTTTCCTGCACATGCCACACCTGCAATACCCGACACACCTTTCCTGCATCCCGCCAGGGAAAACAGGAACCCTGTTCCCATTGCGGTGCCCTCCTGACCCTGCCGTCCTCCTCTCCTCCGCTGCTGCTGCAACTGGCCCTCCATGGCAAGGAGATCCAGCCGGAAGAAATCCCTCTTCTCATGGAACAGTGGCGGGAGCTTCTTGCCAAAAATCCCATGGCGGATGTCATGGAGGTGCTCCGGAACCACCCGGGCATGACAGAAGAAAAAATTAAAAAACTGGATATTGCCCGTACGCTGTGGCTGCATCGCAGCAATGAAAAACGCTTTGCCGCTGCCGCCCTGCACCTCAACTGGGTCTCCAAGGAAGCCGTGGATGAGGCCTTTGACCTTCAGAAGCAGCTCTTCCATAAAACCGAAAAACTGATGGATCTTGGTGACATTCTCATCAAAAGAGGCCATCTGACCCGCAATCAGAAGGAATCCATCCTCAAGGCCCTGGAAAAATCCAGAGAAACGGAAGCCATCCCTTCCCAGACAGCGGAATCTTCCCCCGCCAAAAGAGAAGACCTGGCCGATAAGCCCATGCAGGCCCAGAAATTTTCCCAGGAAATCCCCAGTCAGTTCCCTCTGCTGGACAAGGCCCTCACCCTCTACATCACAGAGGATCATATGGAGGCCTTTATCCAGGCAAAGAGCCCCCTCCCACCGGGCACCACAGCCGAACAGATTCTGTCCTGGCTCCGGGAAAAAAACGTGATCTACGGACTCATTGACACGAGTCTCATGGAAGGCTTTATCAAATTTGACATGGTACGCCAGTCCCGTTTCAAAATTGCCCAGGGAAAACCCCCCATACCGGGAAAAGAGGGGCGTGTCCTCATCCATTTCCCTTCAGAGTTTCTTTCCAGCGGTGCCGTGCTTTCCGAAGATGGCCGCATCGACTTCCGGGAAAGGGGCACCATTCCCCACGTACCCCAGGCCAGCCTGCTTGGGGAAAAAACCCCCGCCATCAAGGGAAAAAACGGGACGGATGTCTTTGGCAACCTCCTTGTGGTACCGGAAGTCAAGGATCCGGCATTCAAGCCGGGGACAGGGGTATACACCAGCGAAGACCGCACAAAAATCTTCGCCAAGATCAGTGGTCAGCCCATTCTCCGTCCATCGGGTGAAATTTCTGTTCTGGATGAAATCCTCATCAAGGGGGATGTGGGCTATGACACCGGACACATCCAGTACGAAGGAAAGGTGCGTATCCTGGGCAAGCTCCCCGCAGGATTCCGGGTTGAGGCCAGACAGGTGACGGTGGAATCCGTGGACGGCGGCCTGATTCTGTCCAAGGGGGATGTGGTTGTCACAGGAGGCGTGACGGAGGGGGAGATCCGGGGAGAGGGGGAAATCCGGGCACGTTTCATCAACAAATCCAAGATAAGAACCCTGGGCAATGTGCTGGTAACAGGCGAAATCATTGACTCGGACATTGCCTGTTCAGGCAGCTGCAACATTCGCCTGGGCAAGATCATCGGATCCAGCATCGCCGCCTTCCAGGGCATAGAAGCCCACACCATCGGAACGGAAGTGTCTCCCCCTTCCCTGCTCCAGATCGGCATTGACCTGCCCTTTGAGCAAAAGCTTGCGGAAGCAGACAGAAAGCTGCAAGGCAAAGAGGCCACCGTTACGGAAAAGAAGAAAAAAATCCAGGATCTTGCCGCGGAAGAAAAAAGTATTCTTGCGGGAATCACCCGGATGGCCCAGATCCAGGATCGCTCCGGCCTGAGACTGCAACAGATTCTAAGGGGGGATCTGGAGGCTGCGGAAACCACCCCCAAAGAGGCGGAAAAACTGGCGGAAGAACTGCAACAAGCCATACAGGCAGCGGAAAAAAAACTGGAAGACTTCTTTACCCGTCAGGACGCCATGGATACCGAAAAAAAAGAAGCCGAAGAGGAACAGCTTCAGGCGGAACAGGATCGGAATCAGGCGCTCCATGAAAAAGAACTCCTGGAAAAATACTCAGGCCAGCGCCAGCCCATTGCCCTTCTCAAGATCAACGGGAAAGCCTACCCGGGAACCCGCATCATCGGTTCCCATGCCCAGGCAACCCTCCAGGAAATCTGTAGCACGGCCATGATCCGGGAGATGGAAGTGGAAGGCTCTGGAGGAAAAGAATATGTCATACGGATTGTCCGTCAGAAAAGCGGATAGCGCATACCGGGGCAGGATTTACGGGAAGGCCGCTGAAAATGTAAAAAAAATGTCATGATTTCAGAGGAATTCTTGACCTCTTTTGAGGCCCCCTGCTATAAACACTGTTTATGCCGTAAGGGTTATCACGTCCCGTGCTGAACAATGCCTTTCCTGATTCCTGCCAAAGAAAGGATACACCATGCGCAGTCTCATCCCCCCTCCTCTGAAAGGCTGTCTTGTCATCGGGATCATGGCCCTTTCCACACTGATCCATTTCACCCCCCTGATTCTCATCGCAATGGTCAAGCTCCTGATTCCATGGCAGTTCAACCGTATCGTCTGTACCCGTGTCCTCATTGCCATCAGCACCAGCTGGGTATGTGTCAACAACGCCATCTTCTCCCTTTTTCATCGCACACAGTGGGAGGTTCGGGGCGGGAATGACCTCTCCCCCGGAGGCTGGTATCTGGTACTGTGCAACCATCAGAGCTGGGTGGATATCCTTACCCTTCAGAAAATTTGCAGCGGAAAAATTCCCTTTTTAAAATTTTTCCTGAAACAGCAGCTCATATGGGTACCCGTTATGGGGCTGGCCTGGTGGGCTCTCGATTTTCCTTTCATGAAACGCTACCGAAAAGAATACCTGCTGAAACATCCCCACAAAAAAGGCAAGGATCTGGAAGCCACCCGCAAAGCCTGCGAAAAATTCCGCACCACACCGGTTTCTGTCATGAATTTTGTGGAAGGCACCCGTTTCACGGAAGCAAAACACGAACGCCAGAAAAGCCGCTTTCAGGGACTCCTGCGCCCCAAAGCAGCAGGAACGGCCTTTGTACTGTCCGCCATGGGAGAACAGATGAACCGGATTGTGGATGTCACCATCGCCTATCCCCAGGGGATTCCGACATTCTGGCAGTTCATCTGCGGCAAGACCCGCCTCATTCGCATCCATATCCGTACCCTGCCCATCCACGAAGGACTGCGGGGGGATTATTTCAACGACAGAACCTTTCAGGCTTCCTTTCAGGAGCAGCTCAACATGCTCTGGTCGGAAAAGGAAAAACGGCTTGCCAGGATGCAGGCAGCCATCTGGCTGGATGCCGATGAAGAAAAACAGCAGGCCGCCTGACGGATCTGCACAGGTGTAAAAAATTTTTTGATTACCACCTTACCTCAGCCATGCAATCGCAGATTTTGCCCATGCGGCATTGAACCCATCGTTCCCACGCTGAAGCATGGGAACGATAGCTGAAGCAAGATGGTAATCAGAAAAAATTTTGCAGGGGCGGATCTCTCGATCCTCCCTTTTTTTAGTTGCTGTCATCACTGTTCCGGTTGATGCGGCCCCGCAAAACCGTGGAACATTTAAAGGTAACCACCTTCCGCGAATCCAGCACCATATCCATCCCCGTGGCAGGATTGCGGCCCCGCCTTGCTTCCTTTTCTTTGATGCAGAATTTACCAAAGCCACTTATCAGAACCTCATCCCTGGATTCCAGACTTCTCTTGATGATTTCAAGAAGAAGCTCCACAAGCTCCACACTCCGCCTTCTGGAAAGATCCAACTGTCCCTGAAGCGCTTCCACAATGTCATTTTTTGTCAAAGTCATTTCCATCTCCATGCGCACGGTGCCATCTGATAAAAACAGCTTCTGAATATCTTCCTTATCCGGGTACGGACTTCCCCGGCAAAAGGGAGTAAGGTATCCTGCACTCTGTCAGCAGGACATTTCACGTCTTTTCTTGCAGGAAGAAACAATAGGGAACTTTAAAAAAAAATCAAGCATAAACAGGCTTTTGCGCTAAAGTTCGTCCACAGGCTGATATATCAGATCAGTGTATGCAAAAATACGAATCTTCCCTTTTCAGAAAAAGAAAAGAGCGATTGACAAGGCTGAAAACCGGATCTTATAGTTACCGCCGAATCGCAACCGCCAGATCGCAGGTACCGGACAATCAGTGCCGGATTCAAAGGCGTCCTGCTCCGTTTGTTGCAAACATTTCCCATCCGTCCATAAGGAGATATTCCATGCAGGAAAAAAACGTAAGGGAAAGCCGCGTGATCCTTTCCCACCTCATGCTGCCGGAAGATACCAACCCGGCTGGTAACGTCCATGGTGGCGTCATCATGAAATACATCGACAATGCCGCAGGTGTTGTGGCCGTCCGCCATGCCCGCAAACTCTGCGTTACCGCCTCTGTGGACCGCCTGGATTTCTACAACCCCGTATTCATCGGTAACCTTCTCATCATCAAGGCCAGCCTCAATCTTGTGGGCAGCACCTCTGCGGAAGTGGGCGTACGCGTGGAGGCTGAGGACATTCTTACGGGTAAGGTACGCCATGTGGTTTCCGCCTATCTCACCTTCGTCGCTCTGGATGAACACATGAAACCTGCTGCCATGCCCCGTCTGATCCTCGAAAACGATGAAGAAAAAAGACGCAACCGGGAAGCCATGGATCGGCGCAGGGTACGTCTTGCGGAAAAACAAAAGGAAAAGCGTTGTCAGGACAATCCGGATCTCTGCCAATAACTTTCCGGGGCACTCCGGTGCCCCCTCCATTAGGGGAAAGTCCATGTACCCCAAAGGCCCCGCCCTTTTCATACGGCCCATACTGGTCTTCTTCATTTTTTTTACACTGTTTTTCACGCCCCCTGCCGCATCTGTCCTGGCCTCTACGCCAGCGGCCACAGGCCTCCCCCCCTCCGCCCTGGAAACGCTGAAGGATCTGCTCCTTTCCATGGAGACCCTGGAAGTCCAGATTCTGGAGAAGGAAAAGGACTACGAAAAAGCCCTGATCGAAGAACGCAAGCAGACCATCCGATCCGATCTCCGCCACCTGCTTTCCCTCAGGGATGCCTATCAGCGCGAGTTTGAATCCATTGCCACAGGTGTGGAAAAAGAAACCGGCAGCCATGCGCCCTTAAAGGCTTTCCGCCTTGAAGAAGAGCTGATGGAAGTCCTCCGGCCCCTGATCGAGAGCCTGAAGCAGATGACCTCAAGACCAAGGGAGCTGGAACGTCTGCGCAGGGACATTGCCTTTTATCAGGAGGCCCTGCCGGAAATCCGTCATGCCCTGACCCGGATCCAGGGGTTCAGGGAAAAAACCCAGGATCCCCTGCTGGAACGCCACCTCACCGACCTTCTCCGCTCCTGGCAGGAGCGGGAAAAGGAATCCCAGCGCCAGATCCGGAGACTGCGCTTCCAGCTGGAACAGAAAACGGATCCCAAAGAACCCATGCTGGTCTCCATGCAAAGGGGGCTGATCACCTTTGTCAAAACCAGGGGACGCAATCTTTTTCTGGCCTTTGCCGCCTTTGTGGGCACTTTTTTGTTTTTGCGCTTCCTCTACTGGAAATGGAGCAGCAGTCAAAAGCAGTCTCCGCCTCCCCTCCATCACCGGCTGCTTCAGGTTCTTTTCCACAGCACCACGGCCTTTGCTTCCATCAGCATGGCCCTGTTGCTGCTGTATGCCTTTGGAGACTGGATGCTGCTCAGCATTGCCCTGCTCCTGCTCATTGCCCTGGCCTGGTCCGCCCGTAACGGTATGGCCCAGTTCTGGGAACAGGGAAAACTCATCCTCAACATGGGAACCCTGAGGGAGGGGGAGCGTGTTATCCATATGGGAATCCCGTGGAAGGTGGAAAGACTGGCCCTGCACGGTATTCTCATCAATCCCGCTCTGGAAGGAGGGATGCTGCGTATCCCCCTGAAAAATCTTGTGGGCATGCAGTCCCGCCCCTTTGCACCGGAGGAACCCTGGTTCCCCAGCAGCACAAACGATATGCTGCTTCTGGATGAAGACCATCCCGCCCGCATTGTGCAGCAGACGCCTGAACAGGTTATTGCGGAACTGGAAGGTGGCGGCCTCCGTACCTGGCCTGCGGTGACTTTCATGGAACAGGCCCTTCCCAATCTCAGCAGAAAAGGCTTCGGCATCCAGTGCGTGCTGAGACTCGACTACGCCCATCATGGGGAAAGTACGGCCATCCTGCCCGAAAAACTGAAAACCTTCATGGAAGCCGTACTGGCCGCAGACCCTGCCGGGAAGCACCTGAAAACCCTGGAGACCGCCTTCATGAAGGCCACAGACTCTTCTCTGAATATCCGGGTCTTTGCAGTCTTCTTTCCGGAGGCAGCCAGGGAGTATCTCCATCTGAAACGGCTTCTGGAAAAAGGCTGTGTGGATGCCTGCTCCCGTTTCGGCTGGCACATTCCCTTTCCCCAGCTTACGGTACACAGAAGATAGAATCAGAAAAACACCCGACTTACCCGAAAAGCCTGCCGAAGGCATAGCCCAGATACAGGGCCATCAGTCCCAAAAAATTCTGCCCTGCCATGTTGAGAACAAATTTCAGCCATTCTCCGTGATGCACAAGACCTGCACACTCAAAGATAAAGGTGGAAAAGGTGGTGAAAGCCCCCATAAAGCCAACCAGCAGCACCACCCTGAAGGCTTCAGGAATCAGGTTTCTTTCCTCCGCCAGCACCCAGACCAGACCGAAAAGAAAACAGCCCAGCAGATTGACAAAGGCCGTACCCCAGGGAAAAGCCCTGCCAACAAGCCAGTAAACGCCGGAGGAAAGCCCATAACGGCAGAGACTGCCCAAAGCACCCGCCAGCATAATGAGACCCGTTTTTTGCAAAACCGCTCCTGCGGTCTCCATCATAACTCCCTCCCGACCCCATCCCCATATCGCCTGCACGCTCCCAATGCCTTCCTTCAAAAGCTGTACAGCGTCCCTTTTTTCTCCGAAGCCTCCCCAAAAGCCTCCTGAAGATCCTTCAGGCTGCCCATGGAAAGAGAGGACGGCAGGCCCAGAAAATCCGCAACAAAACGCCATACCCCCAAAGGAGACTGTCCCGCCTCCCGCATATCCGACAGGGCATAGGCCCCCCTGGACTTGGAAAGCTTCTCCCCGCCTTTCCCGAGAACCAGCCCATGATGCCGGAAGGCAATGGCCCCAAAGGCATTCAGATCCAGCATCCTCGCAAGAAAAATCTGAGCGGCTGTAGACGGAAACAGATCTTCTCCCCGGATGACCAGGGTAACGCCCATGGACACATCTTCCAGCACAGAGGCCAGGTGGTAGGCGGCCAGATTTTCCTTGCGCCAGAGCACAAAATCCCCGAAAGCCTCATCCAGACGGAAAGTCCGGTTCCCGACACAAATTTCTGTGTTCGCAGGAACCCGCAGGCGCAGAGCGGTTTTTCCCGGCTCAAGTCTGTGTCCCGCTGTCCGGCAAAATCCGGGATAAACCCCGTCCCCCACCGCACGGGCAATACTTTTTCTGGAACAGGTACAGGCATAGACCCGCTTCTTTTCCATCAGGGGGAAAAGGGCCTGAGAATACAACTCCATGCGCTGCATCAGGGAGAAACGGGCATAAAAATCCTCAGGCCCCGATGGCCCTGCATCCCAGTCCAGCCCCAGCCAGTCCAGGGAAAAAAAAATATCCTCCACCACCTCAGGGCGACAGCGGATACCATCCATATCATCAATGCGCAGGTGCAGACGCCCGCCGCCCTGGCGTACCACAAGCCAGGTGAGGATAAAATTCAGGGCGTTGCCCAGATGCAGAAAACCGCTGGGCGTCGGTGCCAGTCGGGAAACAGGGGGGACGGAGAAGGCCTGCATCAGCCCTTTTCCTCCAGAAGGGGCGTCTTTTTTTCAAGGCCGCGCTGGGCACGCAGGAGAAGCTCCTCCAGACTGTCACCCGGCCTGTAGACACTGACAGCCCAGAAAAGCTCCGGATCTCCATCCACTTCTTCCCGAAGAAGACGGGCAGCGATGCGCCGGGACAGAATCTCGGCGTCTTCCATACCCCCCTCCACCAGAATGGCCGCATGGTGAAGATCCACGGGCATAAGATAATCCGTAAGCCGGATCTCTTCCCGGATCAGAACCAGAATCCGGGAACGCAGTGCCCCTTTCCGCTTTTCTTCCTGGATCCTGCCCGGCTCCTTCCGGCCCTGCCAGCGGCCATACAGGATGGCAAAGGATCGCCCTTCCCGGCGTTGACGGTAAACGGCCTGAGCAAAGGCATGGCTGATGGAACCTTCGGGGGGAAGACAGCTTCCCTCAGCTTCCCTTTCCTCCCAGCCCAGCATCCGGAAAAGACAGAGGGCCAGAAAGGAAAAAGACAGAGCCACAAGACCGTTGCGTGAAAAAATCCAGATCAGAGTCCCCGCACTGGGAAGATCCTCCCCGCCAAGGCTCCCCGCATCCCGGAGACCTTCCAGAAGGTGCAGCACTTCCGCCGCTGTCCAGAAATGACTGGCCCCAAAACTCAGCACAAGAATCCAGAAAGCCCAGCCCCAGGATCCCATCCGAAGAAAAAATGCTGCCATACTGCCTCTCCTTCCCTGCCCCGTCTCCGCCTCAAGGCATCCCCAGGGCCTTTCATGAACCCGGCATTTCCTGTTCAGGCAAGGCAGAATTCCATGAATTTTACCGTAGCGCCCTTCTTGCAGAACTCCAGCTCAAAATGGCTTTTCACCCCTACAATATCCGGATCCCGGATATCGGAACTGTGCAGATCCGGAGTCGCCCTGCACAGCCTGGCCCCGGCCCCGGCCAGATGCTCCAGGGTAAAGGCATAAAGTCCGTCATGATCCGTCTTGCAGCGGATCATGCCTCCGGGTTTCAGAAAGGACCGGTACAGATTCAGGAAACGGGGAGAGGTCAGCCGCTTGCTTCCCGTCAGGTTCCCCGGAATGGGGTCGGGAAAGGGAATCCAGATGGCTTCCGCAAAATTTTCCGGAAAATAGGCGGGCAGATGGTCGATACGTGCCCGTACGAAAAAAACATTGTCCAGCCCCTTTTCCGCAGCCCGGCTTGCACCAACCCACAGCCGGTCGGACTTCAGATCCACACCAATAAAGGTTTTGTCCGGATACCGCTCCGCCAGACTCACCGTATACTCCCCCTTGCCGCAGCCCAGCTCCAGCACAACGGGCCGTCCCGGCTCCAGAAGCGTATCCGGCCACCGGGGTTCCAGCATAACGGGATGCACACCCTTCAGTTTCGGAAAAAAAACCCGATCCATCTGGTGCACATCCCTGTAACGGAAACTTTTTTTCCTTCCCACGTACTCGGCTCCTGTGTGTTACCCTTCGTCAAATTTGATGACCACCCTGCCTCAGCTATCAATCCCATACTCCCATCATCCCTACCGTTCCCACGCTCCCCTCTCCCTATCGTTCCCATGCTCCAGCGTGGGAACGCACTACCGGGCGCTCCTGCGCCCAAAGCCAGTATCCCCGGATATCCCGGTATTCCCACACTCTCCGGCGGCCAAAACAGCCCTTCCACACGGCAAAGCTCTTAGCAGAATATCCCGGCCATGAAAAGCAGGGGCTTCCTTATCTGAGAGACAAGGGTAAGGATGGGGCATTGACAGGACGGATTCCGGCTGTTAGGCATGTTTTCCGTTCTGCCAGACCTGCCCAAATCTCCCCATAGGTAGCTTTGGCGCTGACTTCCTGTTTCCCTGAGGCTGGTTTCACCCCTGCCTTGCGGCAAAGGCCAGAGCCTTCCTCTCCACAGGCTTTAAGATCCGGCGGAACTCGCCGTACTGTGAACTGCAAGGTTTTTCAAATTGAGGGCCGCATTGACATCCCGGTCATGGGACATCCCGCATTCCGGACAGATCCATGACCGAGCTGAAAGGGGCAGCTTTTCAAGCCTGTGACCGCAGCCGGAACAGGTTTTGCTGCTGGCAAACCAGCGATCCGCAACCTTCACAAGACCGCCACGCATTTCCGCCTTGTAGGTAATCTGGCGGCGGAACTCGAAAAAACTCATGTCGCTGATGGAGCGGGCCAGCTTGTGGTTTTTCATCATGCCCTTCACGTTCAGATCTTCCACCACAAGGGTATCGAACCTGCGGGTGAGGGAAGATGTGAGTTTGTGCAGGGCATCGTTTCGGATATTGCGGATTCTGGCATGGATACGACTAAGCTTTCTCCTGGCCTTGTTGCGGTTTGCAGAGCCTTTTTCTTTTTTGCTCAAAGACTTTGAAAGGCGTTGCAGACGTTTCAGAAGGGCGGTATGGGCCTTGGGGCCTTCAATCTTTTCTCCCGTGGAAAGGCTTGCCAGTGTGGATATGCCAAGATCAACACCCACAGCGCCTTGGTTTTCGGCGGGGGGAAGGTGGTCGGGCTTAGAGATCTCCACGGTGATGCTGACAAACCATCTGTCCGCCACACGGGAGACGGTGGCAGACAGGATCTTTCCGGTGAAACGAAGCTCTTCCCGCATTCTCACCCAGCCAAGAAGCGGAATGCGGATCTTTTTTTCTTTAACGGTGAACTGATCGTTGGTGATGCTGAAGCGGTCGTTCACGCCCTTTTTGCGGAAGGTCGGATTTGGGTACGACCCGTAAAGAAATTTTTAAACGCTTCGCCAAGCTGGATAATGGCCATCTGCGGAGCGCATTTGGTGACTTCCGCCATCCATGGGAAATTCGTATGTTTGATAGCGTTCAAGTCCCGGCGCAGGGACATCTGGGAGGGGTTGGGAAGGCCTGGGTCTTCTTTCCATGCCGCATACTGTTTGCTCCACTGATCCAAAGCCCAGTTATAGGCAAAACGGGCCGTACCCGCAGCACGGGCAAAGTAGTTTTCCTAGACGTTGTTGGGATCAAGGGCAATCTTATGGGCAATGAGCATGGCTTACTCCACAGCCTTTTTCAGGTTTTCGAGAAGTTTCTTATTCTTCCGGGATCTGCTTCCATAGAGTCTTGCGGAAAAAACGGTGATGATTTCCAGAACATCCCTGGCAAGGTCTTCTTCAAAACTTGTATCTTCTCCTTGATTAAGGATGACCACCTCCACCTCTTTGGCTTCGCAGATGGCAAAAATCAGTTCCGCGCCAAAACGGAGCAGGCGGTCTTTGTGGGTGAGAACAAGGCGGCCAATGCTGCCTTCAAGGATGGCCTCGATGAGCTTTTTCAACCCCTTTTTCTGATAATTCATGCCGGAGCCAAGGTCGGAGAGAATCTCAAAAGTCCAGCCCTGCCGGGCGCAGTACATTTCAAGAACCTGCTTCTGCCTTTCAAGATCCTCCTTCTGGTCATGGCTGGACACACGGGCATAGGCCAGGGTGCGGCGGGTGTCCGACGGGGCATGAAAAAGTTCAGGCTTCAGGGCTGCAAGATCATAGCGCCGATGCCCGGAACTGGTTCTCTCCGGCGTGATGCGGCCTTCAGCTTCCCACCGTCTCAGGGTGGGGATGGAGACACCTAAAACTTCTGCGGCTTTGCCGATGGGAACAAGTCTATTCATAATGATAAGAATAGATGAGATTTAATTAGATATCAATAGGACAGTTAAAAGCCCCAGGCCGGAAGGCCATGGGCTTTTCCGAAAACCCCTTAAAAACGAGGCTTCCCATGAAAGGTGTTCCCGTCATCCGTATCCGAGGATACCACACAGACCTCTATGGCCATGTCAACAATGCCCGTTACCTTGAATTCCTTGAAGAAGGCCGGTGGCGGCTGTTTGAAGATTTCATGGATCTTGAGACCTTTATCGGAAAGGGCTTTTCCTTTTTTGTGGTCAATATCAATATCAGTTACAGACGTTCCATCGAACTGAATGAGACCATAGAAATCCGCTCCGGTATCCTGAAATACGGCAAGCGCTCCGCCGTACTGCGCCAGAAGATTTTTCTGAAGGATACGGACACCCTCTGCGCAGAGGCCGATGTCACCTTTGTGGTACTCGAAACATCAGGAAACCACGCCCTGCCCCTCACCGGAGACATCCGTGACAGGCTGTCTCCCCTGCCCCTCCTCCCCTAGCCCCATCCCCCTGTTCTGTTCCGGTGCGGGGGGATCTGAACCCCGAACCCCGGGGAATCCCGCCGGAAAAAATCATGTTTTTTAAAAATAAACACTGTTCCAAACCTTAAAAATCAATACCTTATAAAAAAAATCCCCTCACCTGTTTTTTTTTGAAAAAAACCCCTTGACAGGCAAAGTCTGTTGCGTGTACTTTGTGACCCATCAGAAACACTGTTCACACAGAAAAGCAGACAAAACAGAGCGACACAAAATTTTTCTCCCTGAGAAAAACAAAGTTCGCAAAAGAAATCTGGCGACATCATGAAGATTCAAGTCCTTCATGACGCATCATAAACGCTCAGTACCGCCTCTGTTCAAAGCCAAACTCCGGGTAACCGGAGGACGGAAAGCCTACGGGTCCGCAAGATTGTCTTTCGGATGGCCGGGTTACCTCAGGCGAACGCCTCTCCAAAACCTTATTTTTCACCAGGAGGATGTTCGTATGAAACGCAATTTCGGTAAAAAACTCATCGTCGCTGCCGCCCTCTGCTGCCTTCCCTTCTCCGCTATGGCCCTGGAAGCCATGGATGACAGCACCCTTGGTGCCGTTACCGGTCAGGCCGGTGTGAGCATTGCTCTGGACGATGTGGTACTCTACATGAAAGCTGCTGATGTCACTTATATTGACACCAACGGATTTGGCAAAGCTAGCGAAGCTGGCATCAAGCTGGAACACAGCGGTTCCAAGCTTCTGACTTTAGGTGCCATTCTTGACGGAAGCACATATGGCATAACGGAAATCAATCATGCATTTTTCCAATACGAAGATACGAATGGTGACTGGCAAACACACGAAAAATATACTGACATAGTTGATAAAATTGGTATTTTTGATAGTGCTGAGGATGCTGGAACCGCTCTTGCCCAAGAGGCAGTTAACTCAATGGCAACAGGGGCTCTTACTTACGGCTCCACAAACGGCGCCACAGGAAACTTTAAAAACGGTATCTCCCCTCTGACCATTGATATTGGTGAATGTGAAGCCCTGACAAAGGGCTGGCTGTATAACACGAATAATGGAGAAACTGAAGTTAACCTCTCAGGAACTTCGTCTATGGCAATCGGTACAGCTAAAGGCAACTACGTGGCTGGTGTGGTGATCGGTTTGCCTACCGTAGAAATCAAAACTTACTATGAAAATGATAGCAAAGCTGTGAAGCTTACCGGTGTAAAATCATTTGATACTGCCAATAAAGCGATCAATAACGATCATGAATTCATTACCATCCAGAAGTCCGGTTCCTCCACCCTCGCCATCCTCGGTGGTCGCCTGGAAATCGCTCCCCACTAAAACTTCCGGCTTGAATTCTGAAAAAGCCTGAACACTCATGAAGCCCCCCTCTCTCCCAGGGAGGGGGGCTTTGTACGACAAAAGCCTTACCGGGGATAACGACCACCATGAAAGCCTTTGTCCTCTCCCTTACTGTCCTCTTCTGCCTCAGTATCTGCGCCGCACATCGCAGCGAAGCCCTGCAAGCGATGACGGATGCGGATCTTTCTGCCTGCACGGCCCAGGCAGGCATGGACATGGCGGTTGCGGATCTGGTGGTTTATCACCATATGGACAGCCTTTCCTTCATCAGCAAACAAAAAATCGATGAAGACACCACAATTTCCACCCCCCTCACCCTTAGCAATACAAAAAGCCTTCTTACCCTCAATGCAGGCATTGAAGACATCAATAAAAATGATTTCATTGATCCCATCACCTTTGACATCGGTATGCTTTCCGATCTGGGCACACTGTACCGGACGGGGGAAGATCCCTTTGCCGCAACAACCATCTGGCCTTCCGATGTGCTGGATCGGCCCGTGATTGCCCTCCGCGCTCCGGACTGGGAAAGAAACCTTGAAATCCGCAACAGTGGTATTTCTTTAAACGGTACGGATCTTGGCTCTTTCTCCCTTCAGGGGAGTAAAATGCAAGGCTGGGAACTTTTTCTCGCCGCAGGCCAGATCTATGAAAACGATCCCTCCCGCGAAGCGGGCATGGATTTTGAATTTGCCTTTCACAAGCACATTGACGCCTTCACTTACAGCCCTTCCGAAAGTCAGACCCTTTCCTTTCAAAATATTTATTTCTCTGAAAATATGATTTTTTCCAGACTGGATCCGGATAACCCAGATTCTGAAATTACGGGGGTGACAAGTGCCTCCGGCTTCTTCCGCCTGGGCAATATGCGGGAGGGCAAACCCCTCTCCATTGATATGGGCGTGACCGACGAGGGCAGAAGCGAAGCCACCCCCGTCCTGAGGCTGGATCTCAAAGAGGCCAGCGGTTCCTTTGCCATCGCCAGTATTCAGGATACTTCCACAGGAACAGAGCGCAACTTCGGCCCCCTCATTGCCCAGGGCATTAAAATCCATCACATGGTGGTCGAATTTCCAGGACGGAATTTTCCATGAAAATCACCGCCTTCTCCCTTCTGAAAAAAAATCTTCCCGGAAGACCCCTTCCCTGTGCATCCTCTTCGTCTTTCCGTACAGAAAAAGGATTTTCCATGAAACCCTTTCTCCTTCCCCTTTTCAGCCAGATGCTTCCCCTGCTCTTTTCCCTGGGCCTGATCTGTATGCTTACCCTCTTTTCCGCCCGTCCTGCTTCCGCCAGTATCCTCGGATTTCGTGACGGTTTTTTCAGCGACGAGGAAGTGCTGCACGAAGGGGAGGTGGAGACAGGCATTTTCAGCTTTTGTGATGATCAGGAGACAATGGGGGCAGACCCCATCCCCAGAAAAAAGGAGGTTCCCGCCTCCAATCTTCTCCAGGCCAGAGCCTCACGGGATGGAACACCTTCCCCTCCCATCGCACCCATCCTGCTTTCCATGACCCGGCCCGCTTTCATTCCCAGGCCCGCCCCCTCCCTTGCCCCCAGCCAGCCCAGCCTCAAGGCCCGTCCGGAAGCCACCCTTCTGGCCCGGCCTGCTGCGCTTCAGGAGGAAAAAAGCCCATCGTCCCTGCTGCTTAGCGATACAGCTGACAACCCGCCCGCGAGCCTGCTCCTTGCCGAAGCTCCGGTTCTGCAAAGCCTGTCGGATCACGATCTCGGGGATGTCACCGCAGGCTCCATCGTCAATTTCTCCATGGATACAGCCAAAAATTACGCCAGAATGGATCTGGATGTGTACATCGAAACCCACATGGAAATCGAAAAGTTCCGGGCAGGGTATCACAAAACGGAAAGTGGGGACGGCTGGGATCAGAGCTGGGACAAGGTGCGCCTTTATGGAAATAATGCTAGCGACTACTTCAAAGCCTACGGCCTGACCCTGGTGGCGGAATATGACGGTACGGGAGACAACCGCAAACTTGCCCGCATCCTCTTTGGCTCACCCCAGGTTTCGGGCAAGATGACGGCTACATTCAACAGTTTTTCCGGTGTGGTGGGAGACAACGTGGTGGTAGGCAACAATACTTTCTCTGATAATGGAAAAAATCCCTACCGTACAGATCTTGGCGAGAAGACAATCTCTTTTACCGGGCCGGATCAGGGGCTCTTTCTGGGCTTAACCCTTGGAAATATTAACAAAGATGAATTTGGCGCTCTCCTTACCTCCCAAACTGCCAATCCGCATCCCGGCTTTGCCATTTTTGCAGGAAAACCCTTAAACGATATTCTGAACGCAGGCCGTTCGGACTGGTGGAACAGAAGTCCCGGAAACCTGTAAACGCAATAAAAGGATGCCCCCATACGCGAGACTCTCGTTCCCCCCTCTACACTGAAGACTCCGCCCCCCCGTCCGGTCTACCCCTCACAGAAAAAACACTTTTTGATTACCACCTTACCTCAGCTATCGTTCCCATGCTCCAGCGTGGGAACGCCCTACCGGGCGCTCCTGCGCCCAGGGCCAGTATCTTCGGGAATTCCTTCTCCAGGAACCGGATATTGTCGAAGCGCCGGGACGATCCAGGCCAAAACATGGAGCGCATCCGGTTTCTGAATGCCATACAGGCGTTTGGGGCATGACAGTGTTTCGGGATTCAAGACGCTGGAGCGTCTTTAAGATGCATTCCCACGCTGGAGCGTGGGAACGATGGGTTCAATGCTGCATGGCTGAGCCAGGGTGGTAATCAGAAAACACTTTTTCATTCCCGCCAAAATCCTTTTTCTGCTATGGTTTTTCCATGAAAAATGACCACAATCCCCACGATACGGGATACAAACTCTTTTTTTCTCATCCGGAAATGGTTCGGGATCTTCTCTGCGGTTTTGTGAAAGAAGACTGGGTGCATGAAATTGACCTCGATACCCTGGAACCGGTTTCCACAGCCTACATCACCGAAGACATGCGCACCCGCCACAGCGACACCGTATGGAGGGTGCGGTTCAGGGGAAAATGGCTCTACCTCTATCTGCTGCTTGAGTTTCAGTCCTCGGATGACTATTTTATGGGCGTACGCCTCATGGTGTAT
>NZ_JCANVJ010000033.1:0-29103 GCF_059569355.1 Desulfobotulus sapovorans DSM 2055
AACCATACGAAGTCATGTCTTTTGCAGTTTTCTTGCTCTTTTACTCCGCAAAGAGCTCGCCATGAGACTTGAAGCCGCTGGTCATCACTTTGAATGGGCAACCATCCGCAATGACCTTGAGTCTCTGCAAAGAGTTATTGTGGAAGATAATGGTCGAAGACTTGCACTTCGTACAAGAAGTCATGGCGTATGTGGAAAAATATTCAAGGCTGTTGGTGTGGCCATGCCACAGGCAATTTGCGAAACATAAAAAAGAGCGTTTTGGGAAAACAGGATAACAGGTGGTGCCAAAGGTTTGTTATTGCTTTTTATCACATTGAATTCATTGGATTATTAAAATTGGACTGTAGAAGATGAGTTAGACCATATTAAGTGCTCGTACTCGTACAGAATTGCAAAATCAGCCCAAAACATGTTCACTCTTAGTTTGAGCAAAGAGTTTCACAATACAAACAAAAGAATATGTTCAGTTCATCCTGGAAAATTAAAAACTGCATCAGCATCAAAAGACGCTGACAAACAACCCAGTGATGCAGCTGAAGAGCTTTATTCAAAAATGGGTGACTTTGAAAATGGACGGTTTTACGATTTATTTCAGGGCATTCTAAATTGGTGAATTATTTACTTCAAACATAACAAATCGCTTTAAGGGGCCGCTTGGGCCCCGCCCAAGTCCCCTAAGCTCAAGTGTTACACCCTCTTCTTCCCTCCTGCTGACAAAACAGCTCCCGTTCTTCCCCTAGCCCCCCGTCCGGCTGCTTTTTTTACAGCCTCCCTTTTTCCCCTTGCCCTTGAGGGCGGATCCCCGGCCTGAAAGGCTGGGGTTGGTCATGAAAAATTCATGGGTGTTGAAGCGGTTCTTTTCCCCGGCCATGCGGACATAACTGCCGTCGGGTTGCATGATCCAGCTCTGGGCGTTGTCCTTCAGGTTGGCTTCCATGATCTGGTTGAGAATCTGCTGGTGCACCGTTGGGTTGAGGATGGGAACCAGCACCTCGATCCTGCGGCTGAGGTTCCTTGGCATCCAGTCCGCGGAAGAAATATAGACCCTGGCCTGGGGGGAGGGCAGGGCCTGACCGTTGCCGAAACAGACAATGCGGGAGTGCTCCAGAAAACGGCCCACAATGGATTTCACCCGGATGTTTTCCGAAAGTCCCGGAATACCCGGCCTGAGGCAGCAGATGCCCCGGATGACCAGATCCACGGGAACCCCGGCACAGGAGGCCCGGTACAGGGCGTCGATGATGTCCGGAGACACAAGGGCGTTGAGCTTGGCCCAGATGCCACCGGGGCGACCCGCACGGGCATGGGCGATCTCTTCTTCAATACAGGCCAGCAGATGGGTATTCATGTTCAGGGGAGCCACATAAAGTCTTTCCAGCTGGGAGGGTCTGGCATAGCCCGTCATGTAGTTGAAGATTTTTCCCACATCCTGGCAGATGGCCCGGTCGCAGGTAAAATAGGAAAGATCCGTATAAATCTTGGCTGTGACGGGATGGTAGTTGCCCGTTCCGAGGTGGGCATAGGAGCGCAGGCCGTCTTTTTCCCTGCGGATGACGAGGGAGAGCTTGGCGTGGGTCTTCATTTCCATGAAGCCAAGCCCCACCTGAACGCCGCTGCGCTCCAGAATTCTTGCGATTTCGATATTGGCTTCCTCGTCAAAACGGGCCTTCAGCTCAATCATGGCCGTAACGCTTTTTCCCGCTTCCGCAGCCCGTACCAGGGCCTGGACAATGGGGGAATTCCGGCTGGTGCGGTAGAGGGTCTGCTTGATGGCCACTACCTGGGGATCTTCCGCAGCCTGACGGAGAAACTGGGCCACCACGTCAAAGCTCTCGTAGGGATGGTGCACCAGAATATCTTTTGAATGGATGGCGGCAAAACAGTCTCCCCCGAAATCCCGTATTCTTTCGGGAAAACGGGCCTGGTATTTGGGAAAGAGCAGCTCCGGTCTGTCATCCGTGACCAGATGCCGAAGGTCGCAAAGCCCGATGGCCCGGCCTGTGCGGAACAGGTATTCGGGCATCACATCGAGCTGGGTGCGGAGAAATTCCCGGAGATCGTCCGGCATCTCATTGTCCACGGCAAGACGTACCACCCGTCCCCTGCGGCGGCGCTTGAGGGCGGTTTCAAAGGTGCGCACCAGGTCTTCGGCTTCTTCGTCAATTTCCATTTCAGAGTCCCGAACCACCCGGAAAATCCCGCAGGCCAGCAGTTCCGAAGAGGGAAAAATCTGGTGAAAGAACATGCGCACCACATCCTCCAGGAGGATATAACGAACCCTGTTTTCACCGGGAAGGCGGATCATCCGGTTCAGGTGCTGGGGCAGAATGACAATGGCCACCAGGGTTTCTTCCATTTCCGGGTTTTTCATCTCGAAAATGAGGCCAAAGCCGAGGTTGGGGATGAAGGGAAAGGGATGGGAAGGATCCACGGCCACGGGGCTTAAAACGGGGAAAATCTCCTGGAGGAATTTTTCTTCAAGAAAGCTTCTGTCCTTTTCCGAAAGCGGTTCTGGCCCCACCACGGAAATCCCCGTTTTTTTCAGCTCCTTCAGAAGGTCAAACAGGCATTTGCGCTGTTTTTCCAGAAGATCCACGACCAGATCGTTGATTTTTTCCAGCTGCTGGGCCGGTGTGAGCAGATCCGGGCTGCTGCTCTGCACCCCGGAGGTCACCTGGGCCTTGAGGCCCGCGACCCGCACCATGTAGAATTCGTCCAGGTTGGAGGCGGAGATGGACAGAAAACGAACCCGCTCCAGAAGGGGATGGGCCGGGTTATAGGCTTCTTCCATGACCCGGAAGTTGAACTGGAGCCAGGAAAGCTCCCGGTTGATGAAACGCATGGGGGACTGGGCATGGATATCCCGGAAAGGGCTGTCCCGAAGGGGAACACGGGGCTGTGGGGTTTCCCGGACGCTGGGTACGGTCTCGGAGACGCAGGACAGGGCAGCGGAATCTGGAATCGTATGCTCTGAGATCATGGGGCTTTCCTTTTCTTCAGGGACGGAGAAGCATGGGAGGCTTCCCGGATGCCTGCTTATAGAAAGATTCTGTTAGAATTTTATGAGCAAAAATTCATATTGTCAGTAAGAAAGAGCTTTTATCCTTCTGTGTCCTGAGGCTTTCAGCCTCAGGCTTGACATCTCCCAAAGGGCTCGGCTACTTGACAGGTACAGGAAGAACGGGCCGATGGCATTCAGGCCTCACATGGATACGGGCCTGCTCCGGAACGGATAAGGGTCTATGGAGAAAGGGGTGCAGGCTATGATGACGGGAAAACGCTTTGCCGCCATGGATATCGGTTCCAATGCCGTCCGGCTTCTGCTCACGGAGGTGTTCGAGGGTGCGGACGGCCCCTGTTTCCGGAAAATCGCCCTTGTGCGGATGCCCATCCGTCTGGGCAGGGATGCCTTTATCCTCGGAAAAATATCCAGGGAAAACGGGAATCGGCTTCTCGACACCATTGCAGGCTTTCGTTCCCTGATCCGGGCCTATGAGCCCCTGCGGTTCCGGGCCTGCGCTACTTCCGCCATGCGGGAGGCCGCCAACGGTGAAAAGATCCGGAAGAAGATTCTGGAGCACACGGGGATCGCCCTGGAGATCATCGAGGGCCGGGAGGAAGCCCGCATCATTTTTGCCAACAATCCCTGGAACGGAGGGGCTGTCCCGGGAAACGGGGAGGCCTGGATTTTTGTGGATGTGGGCGGCGGCAGTACGGAAATCACCCTGTTTTCACGGGGAGAAAGCCTTTCCCGCTCCTTTGCCATTGGTACCGTGAGGCTTCTTGAAAATCTCGTTCCCGAAGACCGCTGGGAGGAAATGAAGGACTGGATACGGGAGCATACACGGGATCTTTCCGGCATTCAGGCCGTGGGGAGCGGCGGCAACATCAACAGCGTGATGAAACTCGCCAGGGGAACGGAGGGCCGGGTACTGACCCGTGAAAAAATGAAGGCTGTCCGGGAGCAGCTCCGGAAATTTCCCTATGAGGAACGCATCACAAAGCTGGGGCTGAAACCTGACCGGGCGGATGTCATTCTGCCTGCCCTGAAGATCTACCTGTCTGTCATGAAATGGAGTGGTGCTGAAAAAATGAGTGTTCCCCAGATTGGCCTTGCCGATGGTGTTGTCCGTCTTCTGTACCAGGAAGAGCTGGCTACCCGGAACTCCAGAGCGGTGTGAGTCCATAGCGTTTTTTGAAACTGCCGGAAGAGAGGCCCGAAGCTTCCGGCCCCATCCCCCATCCCCCATCCCCCCAGGAGATATTCCATGCAAAAATCTTACACTTGGCCCCAGCCATGGGAAAAGGAACCCCCCTTTTCCGGTCTTCCAACCCTCTTCAAAAGTTTCCGGGAGAGCGCCGGAAGTGCCACGGTTTTTCTGCTGGATTCCTTTGACTGGCGCCTTTTCCGTCAGGGCCGGGTGCTGCTTCTCACCGCAGGGGGGCGGTACTCCCTCTTTGATATGAAAAGCGGCAGGGAGGAAGCCAGCCTGATGCTGGAAGGAGACGGGCCTGTCCGGTTCTGTACGGATTTTCCGGACTGCCCTCTGGCTCTTCTGCTGCGGCCTGTACTGGAAATGCGGGCTCTTCTGTCCCACGGCCCCTTTCTCAGGGAATGGGTGCTCCATGAATTTTACAGGGATGAGAAAACCCTTCTGGCTCTGGGACTGTGGGAAAAACTCGGGCTCTGTGGCGAGGGCCAGGATCTTCCCGCCTGTGGCCAGTACCATGTGAGAAGCCTCAAGGATCAGCCCAAGGCCGCAAAAAAACTGGGCCGTCATCTGGAAGATCTGGGCTTTCAGCCCACGGACGAGGATCTCTACGGGCTGCTTCTGGAGGCGACGGGGCAGAACCCCAAAGCCCGCAGGAGGATTGTCCTTGAGGCCGGGACTCCGGCCCGTGAGGCCGTTTTTTTGCTTCTTCAGGATCTTTTCAGAACCATGGAGGAAAATCAGCCCGGTATCCGGGAGGACATCGACACGGAATTCCTGCACGACTTCCGGGTTGCGGCCCGCAGGATGCGCTCCCTCCTTTCTCAGATGCGGACGGCCCTGGGTGCGGAAACCGGAACCACCCTCCGTGAGGGGCTGAAGGCCATGGGGCAGATCACAGGAGAGCTTCGGGATCTGGATGTGCTTCTTCTGCGAGCTTCCCGTTTCCGGGCGCTGCTGCCCGCAGCCCTTGCTCCGGGACTGGATTCCCTTTTTCAGGAGCTTCGGGAAAGGCGGGGGCAGATCCGGGAGCGTATGCTGAAAGGGATGGACGGCATTACCTTTTCCAGCACCCTGAAGGAGCTTGCAGCCCTGACGGGGGAGGGCATTGGTTCCGGGCCTGACGGGGAGCGGCCCATCGGGGATCTTGTCACGGAGGCCCTTTCGGCCCAGCACCGCCGTATTCTGCGCCGGGGTCGGAAAATCCGGCCGGACAGTCCGGATGCCCTGTTCCATGCCTTACGCATCGACTGCAAGAAGCTTCGTTATCTTCTGGAATTTTCCGCCTCCCTTTTTTCCGAAAAGGAAGTGAAACGCCTTCTCGATCACCTGAAAGATCTTCAGGAAAATCTGGGCAGCTTTAACGACCTTTCCATCCAGAAGGTCTTTTTCCTTTCGCGGCTCAAGGTTCTGGAGGGCAGGGAACAACAGCTTTCCCTTGCAGAAGCCGCCGCTCTGGGCGGTCTCCTCACAGCCTTTGAGCGGGAGCAGGAAGCATGTCGGCGGGAATTTTTCTTTTTCTTTGAGACCTTTGTTGCGGACAGCAGGCGGTTTGGGAAACTTCTGGGCCGGAAGGCGGATGGGAAGGCATGAAAAACGAAAAGGGAGAAGACATCCTCCTGCCCCCCGTGGGCGGGGTGATTCCCGAGGCCGGAGCGATTCCCTACCGGATCACGGAAAGGGGGCTTGAGGTGCTGCTGATTTCCACCAGCAGCGGAAAGAACCTTACCATTCCCAAGGGCATGGTGGATCCCGGTTTTTCCGAAACCGAGACCCTGGTGCAGGAGACCCATGAGGAGGCCGGAATCCGGGGGCTGCTGCATCCCGAGGTTTTAGGGCGGTATCGTTTTGAAAAATGGCGGCGTATCTGTGAGGTGAGGGTTTTTGCCATGGCGGTGACGGAGGTTCTGGACAGCTGGCCCGAATCCCCTGTCCGGTGCAGGATCTGGACAGGCTGGGAACGGGCTGCGGAGGTGGTGAAGCACAGGGAACTTGGAGCGCTCATCGCCACCCTTGCCCGCTGGCTGGAGGGGCAGGAGAAGCTGGCAAAGCCTACAGTGGTCAAAGGTTGTGGAGAGACCGTTTTCTGATAAGGAAGGGGGACGCTCCTTGCGGAAAGCGTCCCCTCTTGAAAAAGCGTGCTTTTTCCTCCGGTGCGGAGGCTGAGAAAGGGTCAGTCTGCGGTTTTATCCGTATTCAGGCTGGCTTTCAGCACAAAATAGCCAAGAAGTCCGGAAGCCGTGGAGCCCATGATGATGCCGAGCCTTTCATCAAAAAGAAGGCCCGTCTGGCTGGCATCAAAGGCGAGGGAACCAATGAAAAGACTCATGGTGAACCCGACGCCGCAGAGGGCTGCGGTGCCATACAGCCGGCTCCAGTCCATCCCCTGGGGCAGGCTGGCGATCTTCATCCGGACAGCCAGCCAGCAGAAGCCGAAAATGCCCACCTGTTTTCCCAGAAAAAGCCCCAGAGCAATCCCCAGCGGCACACTGTGCAGCACCTTGTCCATCCCCATGTTCCCCAGACCGAGACCTGCGTTGGCAAAGGCAAAAACAGGAAGGATAAAGAACACCACAGCCGCATGCAGGTCATGTTCAAGGGTTTTCAGGGGGGAAAGATCCGCATCTTTGCGGCAGCGGAGGGGAATGAACATGGCCAGGGCCACACCGGCCAGGGTGGCATGAACACCGGATTTCAGCATGGCAGCCCACATGATGAGCCCCACAAGAAGGTAGGGGCTTTTGATCGTGATATTTTTCCGGTTGAAGACCAGCAGTACGGCAAGGCAGACCCCCACCACAAGCAGGGCGGTCAGGGAGATCTTGTCCGTATAGAAAAGTGCGATGATGACAATGGCGCCGACATCGTCAAAGATGGCAAGGGAGGTCAGAAAAATCTTGATGGCAATGGGAACACGGCTGCCCAGGAGGGCCAGGATTCCCAGGGCAAAGGCGATATCTGTCGCCGCAGGAATGGCCCAGCCCTTCAGGGCCACGGGATCTCCCATATTGAAAAGTACATAGATGAGGGCGGGAATCGCCATGCCGCCAATGGCACCAATACCGGGGAGGATGATTTTTTTCACATCGGAGAGTTCCCCTTCCACCATCTCGCGTTTCAGCTCCAGACCGATGAGAAAGAAAAAAACCGCCATCAGACCATCGTTGATCCAGAGGAGCAGGGGTTTGGCAATCTCAAAATCACCGATGCGCAGCATCACAGGTGTTGACAGGGTCATGCGGTAATAGGGTTCCAACGGGGAGTTGGCGGCCAGTACTGCTGCCACGGTGGTCAGCATCAGCAGGATGCCTCCCGAAGATTCTTTCTGAAAAAATTCTGCAATAAAGGAACTCTGATGTTTTTCCATGAATCTCTCCTCCTCATCTGATTTTTGATATTTTTCAGATTTAATGCCAATTTGTCATGTTTATTCTCATATATTCTATGATAAATGGATAAAATCATCATTTTTCATTTTTAAACTTACCCTTTCTCTTCTTTTTGAGCAAGTTTTTCCGAAAAGGGGAGGCGCCGGGTTCTTTTCCTTAAAAAAAATTTGCTCAGGGAAGGTGGGGATCCGTATCGGGTAGAGGTGCAGCCATGGTGGGGAATCTGATGGAATGGCAAAAGTCGGGGAGGTGTGAAGGCTGTAAAAACTTGCCGGAAGATCCGGGGGTGAATCAGGAACCCGCCGTGAGTGCGGTATTCCTGAAATCTTTTGCATGGTGTGATGTAATATCCTGATTTTATAGATGGATCTTCTGTCGGGCCCCTGGTGGGTTCAGGGGGGGCGGAGTTCGGACAAAAAAAAGGCCTGCGGTTTTCACCGTAGGCCTTAACTTTTTTTGGTAGCGGGGGCTGGATTTGAACCAACGACCTTCGGGTTATGAGCCCGACGAGCTACCAGACTGCTCCACCCCGCAGCAACGAGTTCGGAAACTACGCCCTGTGCAGGGATCCGTCAAGCTTTTTTTTATTTTTTTCTGTCATGGGCATTCTGTACCTTTCTCCTTCAGCTCTCCCGTGGGGATGGCATAGAAGAGGGCGTAGCATACCGGCACAAAGAGCAGGGTGATCAGGGTCGCGAAGATGAGACCGAAAAAGATGGTGATGGCCATGGGCTGCCAGGTGGGGCCGCCCGCGATCCACAGGGGAATGAGCCCGAGGGCCGTGGTGGCGGTGGTGAGCAGAATGGGCCGGAACCGCTGGGTCGCTGCCGCCACAATGGCCTGGGCGGGCCTGAGGCCGTTGTCTTCGGTTTCGATGCGGATGCGGTCTAAGAGCACAATGCCGTTGTTGATGACAATGCCCGCAAGGCTGATGACGCCGAGGAAGGGCATGAAGCCAAAGGTGGAGCGACAGAGAAGAAGCCCGCAGGCCACGCCGATGATGGCCAGGGGAATGGTGAGCAGGACAATGAGGGGTTTTTTAAGGGAATTGAACTGGGCGATGAGCAGCAGCACGATGATGAAAAAGGAAAGGGGCAGTTTGCTGAATACCGCGCCCATGGCCTTGGCGCTGTCTTCGGCCTCGCCGCCGAGGGTGACGCCGTATCCTTTGCCCCAGCCGGAGGCCTCGGCTTCCAGCCAGGGTCGGAGCTGGCCGACCACTTCGGAGGCGGTCACGCCGGGAAGGGTTTCCGATTCAATGGTGAGGGTGCGGCTGAGATCCCTGCGGAGGATTTTGGCCGGTTCCCAGACCATGCGGATATCCGCCACCTGTTTTAAGGGAACGCTTTTTCCCGTGGACTGGGCGTAAATGTTGAGGCTTTCCAGGGCGGCCATGTCCATGAGGCCGGGGTTTTCCCGGATCATGATGATGGGAAGGAGCTGGTCGTCTTCCCTGAAAATTCCGGTGTCCGATCCGGAAAGCAGGGTCTGGAGGGAGGTGGCCACATCCTGGCTGGTGAGGCCTGAAAGGCGTGCGCGGTTCTGATCAATGCGCACCTCGAATTTTCTTGCGCGGACGCCCCAGTTGTCCGAAACGTTGCGGCTGCCCGCAATACCGCGCAGTTCTTGTTTCACGGCTTCCCCAAGGGTGAAAAGCCGGTCGGGATCCTCTCCTGAAATGCGGATGGAAATGGGCGTTTTGGAGCCGCCGCCGCTTTTGAGACGGGAGACCTGGGCCCTGACATCGGGAAAGTGCCCGGCGCAGAAAGCGTAGACGGCTGCGATCACGGTGTCATTGGCCGCGTCCGAGGCGGTGTTGATGAGCAGGTGGGCGGTGTAGGGCGCGGATTCCGGCGCCGTATACCCAAGATCATATTTGGGTGCGCCCTTGCCCACAAAGGAGGCGAAACTGGTAACGCCCTTTCCGGAAAGTTCCTTGGCGATGAACTCTTCCACCTGCCGCGTGACGGCGTCGGTCACGGAAATGTCCACGCCGATGGGAAGTTCAAGATTGGCCGTGACCAGAGGCCGGTCGCTGTCCGGGAAAAAGACAAAGGGAATGAAACGGAAAAGCCCGAGGCTCAGGATGAAAAGGAGGAGGGTCAGGGCGAGGAAGGCGCGGGGGTACTGCAAAACGGTGCGGAGAAAGCCTTCATAGCGGAACCGGATGCGGGCCACGGGGCCTTTCTGGTTTTCCTCCTTTCCGGGCTGTACCCGGATCATCGCCATGGCCAGCATGGGAATGAGGGTGAGGGAAAGAATCCAGGAGGCGAGGAGGGCTGCGCTCACCACCTCGAAGAGCTGGCCCATGATTTCCCCCATGACGGACTGGGCGAGGAAAAAGCTCACAAAGGCCGCCGCTGTGGTGAGGGAGGAGACAAGAAGGGGCACGGCCAGTTCCCTGGAAGCGGCCAGGGCGGCGTCCAGGCGTTTTTCCCCGGCCTCCATGCGCACCATCATGGCCTCGCTCATGACAATGGCGTTGTCCACCAGCATGCCCAGGGCGATGATGAGGGAGGCGAGGGAAACCTGGTTGAGCCCCACTTTGATGAGGGACATGATGAGCAGGGTGAAGAGAATGGCCGAGGGAATGAGGGAGGAGACCACAAGGCCCGTGCGCAGGCCGAGAAAGAGGAGCATGGTGGCGAGCACCACGGTGACGCTCTGGATGAGGTTGGAGGTGAAATTGGCGATGGCTTCCTGCACCTTGATGTCCTGGGACGCCACGCGGACAAAGTCGATGCCGTGGGGGTACACCCCCTTCAGATCCTTCAGTTTTGCGTCAATGGCGGCCCCCATCTCAAGGATGTTGCCGCCTTTTTTGAGGGAGCAGCCGAGGACGATGCCGGGCGTGCCGTTGATGCGCACATGGTTGTCCGGAGGATCGAGATAACCCCGCTCGACCCGGGCCACGTCCTTCAGGCGCAGAAGGCCCTGGCTGCCGGGTTCCGAAAGGATGAGGTTTTCGAGATCCGTCAGATTTTCAAAATTTCCGGAGGGTTCAAGGCTGATGCGGTTGTCGCCCAGGGTGACCTGACCGCCGGGAAAGATGATGTTGGTGCTCTGGATCAGCCCTGCGATGCGGTCGCGGGTAAGGCCCAGGCGGGCCAGCCGCGCGTCATCGTAGCGGATGTAAATCCTCTGGGGCTGAACGCCGGAGAGTTCGACCTTGGCCACTTCCTTCAGCCGGATGAGTTCATCCCGCACCTCGTCGGCGACGGTTTTCAGCTCCGCCGGAGAAAAACCCTCTCCCGTGATGCCGATGAGAATACCGAACACATCCCCCATCTCGTCATTGACCACAGGGTTCAGACCCTGGGGCAGGTCGGGGCGTACGGCGTCCACCTTGCGGCGGATGGTGTCAAAGATGGGACGGAGCTCATACTCGCTCTCCTTGAGCATGACGGTGATGACGGAGATGCCGGGTCTGGATTCGGACTGGATGTAATCGATTTCCGGAATTTCCTGCACCGCCTTTTCAATGCGGTCTGTCACCAGCTGTTCCACCCGCGCGGGGGAAGCGCCGGGAAAGGGGGTGACAATGGTGATGGCGCGCACGAGAAAGGGCGGCATGTCATCCTTGGGCATGGAAAAAAAGCTCTGGACTCCGGAAAGGAGCAGGACAAAGAGAAGGCTCAGGGTGAGCCAGCGGTTTCGGATGGCGCTTTCCGTAAGATTCATGGGAATTCTGCCCCGTTTGTGATGGGTGTCAGTGGAGATGGCGGACGGTCATGCCCTCGGTAAGGCGGGAGACGCCAGCCGTGACAATTTTTTCACCGGGCTTAAGCCCTTCGGTCACTTCAAAGCGATCCCCGATGAGGGCGCCGAGGGTGACGCTTCTCCGGACGACCCGGCCCAGATCCTTTTCCTGCCCGTCCGTAAGCACCCAGACAAAACGGCCTTCCGGATCTTCAAGGATGGCGGACACCGGCACAAGGATGCGGTTGCGTTTTTCCTCGCCGCTGAGATGGAAGGTGAGTTCCGCAGGCATGCCGGGACGGATGCGGGCGTCCGGCGCGTCAAGGCGGACACTGACGGGATAGGTGGCCTGCGCGTCGCTCACATAGGACACTTCGTATACCTTCGCGGAAAAACTGGCGTTTTGCAGGCTGCTGAAGCGCACCTCAACGGGATCGCCCGGATGGATGCCGCCGATGTGGGCTTCGGGAATGCCGGCCCGCACCAGAATGGCGTCTCCCGTGCTGAGGGTGGCCACCGTGGCCCCGGCCTGCACGTTTTCATTGGTTTCCACTTCCACCCTTGCGATGCGTCCTTGTGCGGGAGAAAGGAGTACTGCGTAGGAAAGACGGCTTTTCTGAAGGGCCAGACGCTGAAAGGTGGCCTCATAGTCCGCCGCCGCCGCGGCATGACGGCTTTTGGCCGCCTCGTAGTCGCTGAGGGAGACGTTGTTTTTTGCATAAAGACTGCGGACGCGTTCTAAGGATGCCGCAGCCGCGTCCCGCTGGGCGCGCGCGTTTTCGAGCAGGGCCTCAAGCTCCGTGAGGGTGAGACGGTCGTCTTTGTCATCGAGACGGGCAATGACCTGTCCTGCCTCCACGGCATCCCCCATTTTGACGGGCAGCTCCAGAATCTGGCCTGCAATGCGGAAGCCCAGGCGGATTTCCGTGGCGGGTCGGGCCTGCCCCGTGAAGGTGCGGGTTTCGGAAAGGTTGCGGGTCTCCAGGGTTTCATAGCGGACAGGACGGATTTCCGGCGGCGCCTCGGCCTTTCTGGAATCCGTGCAGGCCGGGGCCGCCATGAAAAGAAGAAGACAGGCCAGGGGCAGAAGCCGGACGGGTGGACAGGGGGGGCTGGACTGTGAAGGTTTCATGGCGTCATCCTTAAAAATGGGGCATCTGGCGTCAGGAAAGCTCAGGATGCAGCATGCCCGTTTTTGAAATCAAGGTAGCGGAGGAAAAAGGCGTCGCGGTTTTCCGGGGCCGCCAGTGCGGGATAAAAGCCCAGGGCGTGTTCCAGCCGCAGCCGTGCGAGCAGAAGGGCGTAGCGGGCGTCGGCCTCGGCTTCCCTGGCGCTGATGTCTGCGTTGCGGGCGTCCATGAGTTCCACAATGGCGATTTCTCCCTTGGCATAGGCGTCCTGCACAAGGGCGAGGTTTTCCCGTGAGGCCTTTGCCGCCTGCCTGGAAAAGGTGAGATCAAAGGAGGCGGCCGTGAGATCCGCAAGCCGGTTGCGGACAGTCTCCCGGATCTGGCGGAGGGTTTCCGCCCTTTCAAGATCAAGACGCCGGATCTCGGAGCGGGCCGTGGCTCTTGCCGCCTGGATTTCGCCTCCGTTGTACAGGGTCCAGGAGGCCCGCAGGCCCACCTCCCAGCGGTCATCCGAAGGAAGGGAGATTTCGGAGCCTTCGCCGCTTCTGTCCAGCACATGGGCCGCGCTGGCGCCAAGGCGGAGTTCCGGCGTATAGGGTTTCCGGTTCTGGTAGGCTTCCTCCCGCGCCGCCAGGGAAAGGGCTGCCTCAAGAACCTTGGGTTCGGGCCGCATCCTGGCCGCTTCCTCTTCCAGAAAGCGGGAAAAACGGGTGAGGGCCTCGGGTGTCCGGACCTCCTGCAGCAGGGGAATGATGCTGGAGACGGCGAAAAAGTCTTCGCCTGTGGCTGTGTCCGCCAGTCCAAAGGTCTGATCCATGGGGTGCCGTATGCGGCGTTTCAGGGTGTTTTTCGCCTGTTCCACGCTGATGGCCGCGGCAAGGAGCTCCTGCCGGGCGCGGGCCAGGGCGTTTTCCCAGCGCAGCACCTCCGTACGGCCCGTGTAGCCCACTTCCTGACGCTGCCGGGCGATTTCAAGATTTTTTCGGGTATGATCCGCCGTATCCTTGCGGATGCGCATGAGGGTTCTGGAGCGCAGCAGGCTGAAACAGGCCTCACCCACATCCAGCACCGCGTCGAGGCGCGCCTTTTCCAGCTGCACGGCGGCCTGATCCATCTCCCTTTCCCCCGTGTACACCCGTGTATTGGCGCTGTCGCTGAAAAGGGCCTGACTGAGGCTGAGACCGGCTTCGGCGCTGCGTTCCGCCACGCCGCCGACGCTCTGATCCTTATCCCTGAGACTGCCCCGGAGTTCCGCCTCAAGGCCGGGTTTCCGGAGGGCGGCGGCCCCCTTCAGCCGGGACTCGGCCTGGGCGAGGCGTTCTTCCGCCTGAAGGACGGCATTGTGATGATGAAGGCTGTCCCGGAGCAGATCCGTCAGGCTTCCTTCCCGGCCCTCCTGGGTTGCGTCCACGAGAACATCCGCTTCCACAAGAATATCCCAGGGTGGTGAAAAGCCGATGCGTCTTGCGGTTTCGAGGTTGAGGAAGATCCGGCTGTCCGTGTCCGTGGATACGGGCATGGCCGCGAGGTTCCCGGTTTCGGCCCAGGTTTCGATGCGCAGGGCGAGGAGCCGGGCCATGCGCCGGATCCGGGCTTCGGGCGCCGCACCGGCCAGTGCCCCGATCCGGACATCGCTTTCCCCTTTAAGGGAAAAAAGGGGCAGGTTTTTGCGGATGGCCTCTCCGATAAGCTCTTCCCGTATGGCCTGGGGATAGCGGTAAAGACCGCCAAGGAGAACGGCGTCCGCCTCTTCCGGTATGGGCGCGGGTTTTCCGGCCCGGCCCGGTCCCGGAGGGATGAAGTGAACCTCCAGGGATTCGGCCAGGGGCGCAAGGCGATCCAGGTCGTCTTCTTTTTCCCAGAGGGGGGCGTCGAGGAGGAGGGCGAGGCGCTTGAAGCCCGTAATCCTGTGGAAGGTGCGGATGTCTGATTCCAGCACGCCGGATGTCGCGAGATAGGTGAAGTTTTTAAGGCCGGAGCTTCCCTGGGGCGTGAGGGGAAGCTGCTGGATCCGGGGATCCGTGACGCCCAGCGCAATGAGGGGCTTGGGAAAGGCCGGGTTCCGTCCCAGCACGGGGGCGCAGAATCCCCCGATGGCGAGGATCAGGTCTATATCTTTTCTGAGGGCGAGGGCTTTATACGTGCTTTGGATGGCTGCCGCATCCGCGGCTGTGACGTGGGGGCTTCCGGCGGCGATGCGGATGTCTTTTTTCTGGCCGAGAAGGGCGTGGGCCTCGGACAGCACCTCTTCCATGAAGCTCCGGATTTCAGGCGTATCCGCGTCACTGATCACAGCGATGTGCAGGGTTCCGCTGTAGGCAGGGAGGGCGGGAAGGAGAAGGGACAAGACGGAGAGGAAAAAAAAAGAAAGCCGGATGGGTCTGGTGTGCAGAGGCATGGTTTTCTCCGGTGTATGGAATCGGTTTTCAGGGGAAAAGCTGGCGGCCTCAGAGCAGGAAACGGGGAGGCCGTTTTTTCAGAACTTGTCATAGGCGATCATCTCTTCCTCGACCCCGAGATTCCAGAGAATATCCACCACGGCGTCCACCATGACCGGCGGGCCGCAGAGGTAGTACGCGATTTCGGCCGGGTCGTCGTGGTCTTTGAGGTAGCTGTCGTAGAGCACCTGGTGGATGAAGCCCGTGGGGCCTTCCCATGCGTCTCCGGGGAGGGGTTCGGACAGGGCAACCTGATAGCTGAAGTTGGGGTAAGTTTCCGTCAGTTTTTTGAATTCCTCATCATAGAACATTTCCCTTCTGGAGCGTGCCCCATACCAGAAGGTGATTTTACGGTCTGTTTTCAGGGTGTTGAGCTGGTGCAGGATGTGGCTGCGCATGGGCGCCATGCCCGCGCCGCCGCCCACAAAGCACAGCTCCCTTTGGGTTTCCTTCACAAGAAAATCGCCGTAGGGCCCGCTGAAGGTGACCTTATCCCCTTTTCTGAGATTGAAAATATAGGAAGAACCCACGCCGGGCGGGGCATGGGGCTTGTCTTCGGGCGGGGTGGCGATGCGCACCGTGAGGCGGGGTTCCCTTTCATAGGGCGGATTGGCCAGGGAATAGGCCCGGAACACCCGTTCACTGGAACGGCTCTGGAGATTCCAGAGCTGATATTTGTCCCAGTCGTCCACATAGGTGCTGGTAATGTCAAAGTCTGAAAAGGAAAGCTGGTATTCGGGGATGTCAATCTGGATGTACTGACCGGCCTCAAAGTCGAAATCTTCATCCGGATCGGTTTTGAGGATCAGTTCCTTGATATAGGTTCCCACATTGTTGTTGGACAGTACGGAAGCATGGAATTTCCGGATGCTGAAAATTTCTTCCGGAATTTCAATGGCCATGTCGTTCCGCACCTTGAGCTGACAGGCCAGACGGACGCCTCCGGCCTTTTCTTTGCGGCTCAGGTGGGCCAGCTCTGTGGGCAGCACATCACCGCCCCCGGACGTCACCCTGCACTTGCACATGCCGCAGGTGCCGCCGCCACCGCAGGCTGAGGGCAGGAGAATCCCCTGACTGGCCAGACTGCTTAACAGGGTGGCACCGCTGGGGACGACCAGGGTTTTTTCGGTATCCCGATTGATACGGATATGGCTGTCTTCCTTTTTGACGAGGCGGGACTCCACAAAAAGAAGGAGGAAGACAAGGGACAGGGTGACACCGGAAAACACCGCAAAACTGATCAGATATATCATGGGGCGCTCCTTTGCTACAGGGCGATACCGGAAAAGATCATGAAACCCATGGCCATGAGGCCTGTCACGATCATTGTGATACCATAGCCTTCCAGTCCATAGGGGAGATCCGCATACCGGAGTTTTTGCCGCAGGGCCGCCATGGCCACAATGGCAAGGAGCCAGCCCGTACCGGATCCTAAGCCAAACACCAGGGATTCGCTGAAGCCGTAGTCCCTTTCCACCATGAAAAGGGAGGTGCCGAGAATGGCGCAGTTGACAGCAATCAGAGGCAGAAAAACCCCTAAGCCCGTGTACAGGGCCTGGGAAAAACGCTCAATGACCATCTCCACAATCTGCACCATGGCGGCGATGGAGGCGATGAAGGTGATGAAGCGCAGGAAACTGAGATCCACATGGGGCAGCCCTGCCCAGGAAAGGGCTCCGGGAGCGAGGAGAAAGGTGTGGATCATCCAGTTCACCGGCGTGGTAATGGCCAGGACAAAGACCACGGCAATGCCCAGACCTGTGGCGGTTCTGAGGTTGCCGGACACGGCCACAAAGGAACACATGCCAAGGAAGTAGGCGAGGAGGATGTTGCCCACAAAAACGGAGTTGAGAAAAATGCCCATCAGGTTTTCCACCGTGCACTCCTTTTCGGGAAGGACTGTTTTCAGCATACAGGCAGTCGTACGGGTCTGTTTTTTTGAGCGGAAGCGTTATATCCCTTCACGGTTCCGGGAGATGTCCAGGATCATGGTATGCAGGGTTGCCACAAGTTCCGGAATGCGGGTACTGCATACATCGAAGATGACATCCGCATCCATTTCAAAGTAGTGATGGCTGATGATATCTCGCATGGCTTTGGCTTTTTTCCAGTCCACTTGGGGATAGCTCTGTAAAAGTGTTTTTCCTGTCACTTTATCCAGATTTTTCAGTGCCTCACCAATGGCGATCAGCAACATGCATATGCTGTCGAGCTTTTCCATTCCCGCAGCAGAACCTGTAAAATCCTTTACGCTTCTTACCGGTTGAAACCGTTGCAGCAGGGTTTGTCCCGCACCATGAATCTGCACCAGGATTTCACGGACAAGGCTTTGATCATACATAGACGGCTTCCTTGTCGATGCGTGTTTTGAGAAAGACATTCATGTCCGGTCTGTATCGGATGATGTCCACTTTTCTGTGCAGATGTGCTTCCAGTTCCTGTTTGATGCCGATGAGTGAAAAAAGATCGGGCCTTTCCAGTTCCACCACAACATCAATATCGCTTTCTTCCCGGATATCGTTTCGGGCCACGGAGCCGAAAACTCCCATCCTGAGGATGCGGTACTCTTCTTTCCTGAGGTTTTTGAATTCCCCCAGGCAGCGAAGTACATAGTCTTTCTGCATTTTGAGTTCTCCCGTTGTCCTTGTGCCGCAAGACCGGAAGGCTGGCGGCTGAAATTATCTTAACCTCTTTTTCCGTTCCGCTGGAGGACGGCTTTCTGGAACCAGACAAAAAGTCCGATGAGGATAAAGGCCGCAGGGGCGAGCAGCATGAAGCCCATATTGGTATAGCCTGCGGTGTACAGGGCTTCGGGAATCACCTGAATACCGAAGAGGGTGCCGGAGCCGAAAAGTTCCCGCAGAAAGGCCACGCCGAAGAGGACGAGGGAATAGCCCATGCCGTTGCCCAGACCGTCACAGAAAGAGAGCAGGGGCGGATTGCCGAGGGCGAAGGTTTCCGTGCGGCCCATCACCACACAGTTGGTGATGATGAGTCCCACAAAAACGGAGAGCTGTTTGCTGATGTCGTAGAGAAAGGCCTTTAAGACCTGATCCGTGAGAATGACCAGGGTGGCGATGACAAAAAGTTCCACAATGATGCGGATATTCCGGGGAATCTGTTTGCGCAGCAGGGAGACGATGAAGCTGGAAAAGGCCGTGACAAAGGTCATGGAAAGTCCCATGACGATGGCGGTGTTGAGCTGTACGGTGACGGCCAGAGCGGAGCAGATACCCAGCATCTGCACATTGATGGGGTTGTTGCCCAGAAGGGGTTCCGTAAGGGCCTTGTAACAGGGACTGTTCCGGAGTTTCATGGGGCCTCCTTGCCAAGATAGGTATTTCCTTTCCCGTCACGGAAATGCCGGGAGACAGGCTCATAGTGCTTCAGGGTCTGCATCAGACCTTCGGAGAGGTACGTGCCCGTAAGGGTGGCACCGGAGATGCCGTCCACGGTGTGCTCTTTTTCTTCTGTGGCCTTGCCCTTGGCGATTTTCAGCCCCTGAAAGGTATGGGTTTCATCGAGAATCCGCTTTCCGGAAAAGCCCTGCTGAAAGGCCTTACCTTCAATCTCACCGCCAAGGCCCGGGGTTTCCTGATGACCGTATACCGTAAATCCGGACACGGTGATGCCGTCTGCCTCAAGGGCAAGGTAGCCGTAAATCTTTCCCCAGAGTCCGCGGGATTCCAGGGGCAGCACATAGCCTTCCGCGTTTTTGCCTTCACGGTCTTTTCGGAGGAAGAAGGTGCGGGTGTCCTCCCCTGTCTCCATGGGGGCGGGTGTGCCTGTGCTGTCCGTCACCACCGACTGAATCCGGGCTGCAAAGAGCTTTTCCACATCCGCAGGGCGGAGTTTCTTGCCTTCGTCCAGAAGTCCTGCGGCCTTGAGCACGTTTTTCTGGCGATCCAGGCGGGCATTGGCCTCCTGTCTGGGCTTCAGTCCTGTGGCCGCTGCGGTGAGGAGCAGACTGCAAACGAGGCAGAGGCAGAAGGTAAAGGTGATGGAACGGGTGTCAGACATGGGAAATCCTCTTTCTCAGCCGGATCTGGATGGCAATGTGATCCAGCAGCGGCGCGAACAGGTTCATGAAGAGAATGGCCAGCATGGTGCCTTCCGGATAGGCGGGGTTGAAAATCCGTATCAGTACGGTAAGGGTTCCGATGAGAAAACCATAGACCCAGCGGGCCGTGTCCATCCCCGGTGCGGATACGGGATCGGTGGCCATGAAGACGATGCCGAAGGCAAAGCCGCCCATGACCAGATGGTAGTAGGCGGGAAGAGCCATGGCGGCTTCAAAGGAACCCGTGGCCAGCAGGTTCATCAGGCTGCCCGTTGCCAGAAGGCCGAGGATGCCCCCCACCATGATACGCCAGTTCGCCACCCCTGTGAGAACCAGGAGGGCCGCCCCCACCAGACAGAGCAGGGCGGAGGTTTCGCCGATGCATCCCGGTGTGCGGCCCACAAAAAGTTCAAGGAATCCCAGACCCGCCTGATCCAGAAGGGCGGGAATCTGGCTTCCGGCTTCCGCCTGGGCGCTGATGGCAAGGGCCGTGGCTCCGGAAACCGCATCCGTGGCTCCCCCGGAGATCCAGACCGCATCTCCGGACATCTGCCCCGGATAGGCGAAAAAAACAAAGGCCCTGGCCGTCAGTGCCGGGTTGAGGATGTTGCGGCCCGTTCCGCCGAAGATTTCCTTGCCGATGACCACGCCGAAGCTGATGCCGATGGCCGCCTGCCACAGGGGCAGATCCGGAGGAAGGATGAGGGGATAGAGCAGGCCTGTCACCAGAAAGCCTTCGCTGATGCCGTGGCCCCGGCGGATGGCAAAAAGGGCTTCCCAGAAAAAGCCCACGCCATAGCTCACCACAAGCAGAGGCAGGAAAATGAACAGTCCCCGGAGGAAGGCGGGCAAAAGATCCGTGGAGCTGCCCGCCGCGAGGCTGGCGTAATACCCTGTGTTGTAGATACCAAAGAGGGTGACGGGAAGAAGGGCCAGAATGACGATGCTCATGAAACGCTTGAGGTCAAGGCTGTCCCGGATGTGGGGGGCTTTGGCCGTGGTGCTGTCCGGCAGGAAGAAGATGGTTTCAAAGGCGTCAAAGAGTCCGTGGTAGCGGTGCAGTCTGCCGTCCTGTTCGAATTTCGGCCTGTGGGTATCGAAGAATTTTTTGATCCAGCGCTGCATGATCAGGCCCCTTTCTGCTGTTCCAGGTAAAATTTCTCCCGTGCCTCCCGGAAGATATCGGAAAGTTCAATTTTGGAGGGGCAGGCGTAGGTGCAAAGCCCGCACTCCACACAATCCAGGAGGCCATGGGCCAGGGCTTCCTCCATGGCATCGGCGTGGAGGGCCTTCATGGTGAACTGGGGCAGGATCTCCACAGGACAGAGTTTTGCGCAGGTGCCACAGTTGATGCAGGCCCTTTTTTCTCCGTGGGTATTGCAGTCCGGCTTGAGAAAAGGGTCGGAAAGGACGGAAAGAAAGGTGCGGGATGCGGTATTTTTTTTCCATCCTGGCCGGAGAAAACCGAAAAATTCCTTTTCCCTGCCTTCGGGAATACGGGCAAGACTGGTTTCGTACATGCCCATGAAGCCGTCTTTTCCGGCATTGCGACCCGTGAACAGCCCGCCTGCGATGTGCCGGAAATCCCCCTCCTCGGTCTCAGTGGTCTGAAGCAGGTGGGAGACGGGGGCTCCGAAGCGGGTGCGGACATGGCAGGGGGTTCGGATGCCCGAACCCGCCAGGGCATAGGTACGGTCTCCGGGATAGGTTCCCGTTTCCAGGAGATGGGAGATCAGCAGCACATCTTCAGCCGCGATATACCAGGCCGGTTCCGGACGCATTGTCCTGTGCAGGTGGTAGTGTATCACTCCGGGATCCTGGGCCGGGTAGCGCCCAAAAATCACATGGTTGACAATCCCCTGACATTCATTGAGGGCAAAATTCTGATTTTCTCCGCAGGTGTAGACGATAAGCGTGGGTACCAGTTTTCTGAGAACCCGGATGCCGAAGCGGAAGGCTTCCAGCTGGCCTTCCAGGTAGGCCTGGGGCAGGGTGGAAAAGGGCCGGTGGGAACCCATGCGGACATAGAGTACCTGGGGCACCTCTTTGGGGTCGGCAATGGCCCGGAAGGGAAGGGAGCGGATCAGGGGCCAGAGTCCGCCTTCCAGCAGATGGGTGACGAGTTCGTCCCGGGACAGATCCGGCAGGTCTTCATCACTGATGGGCTGGAAAAATTTCCTCGTCTCCTTTTCATCCAGATGAATGACCACTGTCTGGAGACTGCGCCTGGAACCCAGGAGAATTTTCTCCACCACACCGCCGCCCGGAGAAAGGAAGCGCAGTTCCGGCCTCCTTTTGTCTTCGAAAAGGGGACTTCCCAGAGAGACCGCATCCCCTTCCTGCACAAGGGCACGGGGTTTGACAAAGGGAAAAGCCGAGGGAAGTACCGCAAGATGGGAGGGGCGTGGCAGATGGAAGAGCCGGACTTCGGGATTGCCATGGAACCGGGGCTGAACGCCGTTTGGGATATGAAGTGCCTTCATGAGCAACCTGTCAGGTTCTGAAACGCACCGGCAGCAAACGGCCGTTTCGGGTTTTTGTGGAGGGAACGCAGTTGGTGCATCGGAGGGAATTCAACGGACTGTAAAAATTTCAGGACTGGTATTGCATAGCACCTGAGCGCAGAAAAATAAAGGCGGGAAAAACAGGGATCCGCGTCGGGACGGGTAGCGATCCGGGATGCGGGCAGAGCGGCCGGTGGCTTTTTTCCTGCGGGCCGCCGGGGACGGCCCGACAAACGGATCCGGCACAGCAGGGAGAATCCGATGGTTCCATGCTGGAAAGCACGGTGGGAGAGCGGTGATTCGGGCTGGTCTGGAGGAAGCCGCTGGATTATTTTTTAGGCGAAACAAAAAGTATTTGACAAATAAATTTTGTTGATCCAAAAACAACTGCTGTTGCTTGTCTTTTTATCATCGGAGGAAGTGCCATGCGAGCCCGTGCCGTACAGACTGCCATAGAAACCCTTGTCACCGCAGGACAGCCCCTTTACATCTGGGGCCCTCCGGGTATCGGAAAAAGTGATGTGGTCCGGGAGGCCGCCCGGGCCCTTGGCCGTGAGCTGGTGGATATCCGTGCCCTGCTCCTCGATCCCGTGGATCTCAGGGGGCTTCCCCGCATCGACGGAGAAGGCCGGACATCCTGGTCCCCGCCGGATTTTCTTCCGGAATCGGGCCGGGGCATTCTCTTTCTCGATGAGCTGAACGCCGCCCCTCCCCTGGTACAGGCGGCCTGCTACCAGCTGGTGCTGGATCGCCGCATCGGCGACTATCGTCTGCCGGAGGGCTGGTCTGTGGTGGCCGCAGGCAACCGGGAGACCGACCGTTCCGTGACCCACCGCATGCCCTCGGCCCTGGCCAACCGCTTCACCCATGTGGATTTTGAGGTGCGTCTTGAAGACTGGGTGGACTGGGCCCTGAAAGAGGGAATGGCACCGGAGGTTATTGCCTTTCTCCGGTTCAGGCCGAGGCTTCTCCATGATTTTGATCCCGGGCGCAATGAAAAGGCCTTTCCCACGCCAAGGTCCTGGGCCTTTGTGTCCCGTATTCTCAATGCCACGAATGATGGGGAAATTCTGAAACCCCTTGTGGCGGGAACGGTGGGGGCAGGTGCGGCTGCGGAATTTTCGGGTTTTCTTGAGGTGTGCCGGGAGCTTCCCTCTGCGGAAAGCCTTCTTGCCGATCCCAGAGGCTGGCGTCTGCCTCAGGAGAATCCCGCCCTCCTCTATGCCCTCTGTGAACTTCTGGCCAGCCATGCCAGCCCGGAAAGCTTTACCGCCATTACGGAAATTGCCGCAGGTCTTCCCGTGGAGTTTGCCGTACTTCTGATCCGGGATTCCCTGCGTAAGGATGCCTCCCTGGTGGATACCGGGGCCTTTGTGGACTGGGCCGAAGCCCATGCGGAGATCCTTGTCTGATGCCTCTTCAGGAAAACCCGGAAGGGCCGGCCTTTCTCATCCGCAAGGCGAGAACCCGGCTTCTTCTCGATCATCCCTTTTTCGGAACCATTGCCATGGGCCTTAACCCCATGCCCGATCCGGACTGCCCCACAGCCTGGACCGATGGCCGTATTCTCGGCTACAGGCCCGACTACATCCGCCTTCTTCCCTTTGAGACCCTGAAAGGGCTTGTGGCCCATCTTGTGCTGCATACGGCCCTTGGCCATCCTGGCCGGAGAAAGGACAGGGATCCTGCCCTCTGGAACATGGCCTGTGACCACACCATGAACTGGATGCTGGTGGAAGCGGGGTTCAGGCTTCCCGAAGGCTATCTTGATGACCCGGAACTGCGTCACCTTTCTGCGGAGCGGGCCTATGCCCTGCTTGTCAGCCGCATGGAAAAGGAGGCGGGGCAGGGCAGGACGGAGCCGGGTTCCGGAAAAAACGGGGACGGGGAGGACATGGAAGGCGAGGGGCCTCAGGGCGAAAGGCTTGGCGGCAGCAGTGATACGGAAGGCAGCAGCAGTGAGGGCGTTTCGGACTCCGGAGACGGCGACAGCACAGGCCACGCGGATGAAAAGAAGAAGGCTGCGGATACGGAAAAAAACGGAGGCGGTGATCCCGGTGGCAGCGGCGAGGTTCGGGACAGCGACAGCCCCGGTGAGGGCCGGGACGGAGACGCTGCGGAAAGCGCTGCCGACTCTCTGGTGGCCAAGGCCCTGATGAGGGAACGGGACTGCGGGGATCTTCCGGCCAGCCTTCTGCGCGAGGTACGCCAGACCCTGGAGCCGGGTATGGACTGGCGCATGCTCCTCAGCCGTTTTATCGATCAGAGTGCACGCAGCGACTATGCCTGGTCTCCGCCCAACCGCAGGTATCTGCATCAGGGCCTCTATCTGCCTTCGGTGCGGAGCGAGGAAGCGGACCGCATTGTTCTTGTGGTGGATACTTCCGGCAGCATATCCGATAGCGAACTGGATCTGTTCTGCGCGGAAGTATCCGCCATCCTGACCTCCTTTGCCGGAGAGATTCTGGTGATGGGCTGCGACCAGACCGTGGCCGGGGTTTTTTCCCTCTCCCGTTCGGATCTGCCCTTAGAACCCCTTTTTACGGGCGGGGGCGGTACGGATTTCCGGGCACCTTTCCGCTGGCTGGAAAAGGAGGGGTGTGTCCCCCGCTGCCTTGTCTATCTGACGGATCTTGCCTGTTCCCACTATCCTGAAGAGCCGGACTTTCCCGTGCTCTGGGCGGTGTGCGGGGAAGGGAGGCGTGAGGCCCCTCCGTTCGGAGAGCTTGTGTATCTGGGAGGCGTTTTATAGCGGAAAAGTCCTGGGGCATGTGAAAGAACGCCCCTGGAACATAAGGGGCATATCATAGGGAGGAGAAGGGATGGACATTACCTGGAAGATTCAGAAAAAACGCGGCAACTATCGCCCGGTTCTGAGCTGGGTCATCACACTGGAACCTGCGGAAATGGGGCTGGCCATGGCACCTCTGGCCCTGGATACGGGCATTCCCATGCCGCCTGCGTACTGGGAAGCCCACTGCTATCCCGGCCAGAACGAGAGGGCAGGGGCCGGGCAGCAGGGAAGCTGGGAGGTGATTACCCCTTCCCACAGATCGGGAAAGGCTGAAGGCCGCATGATTCTCCCCTGGCGGGAGGACAATTTCTATCCTGAGGTGAGCGCAGGATTTGAACGGGTGCGCACTGCCATGGAAAAGGTTCTGGCCTCATCCATGCGCAGCCTTCCCATGGATGAAGAGGGCAAAATGGTTCTTCGGGACATGGTGAAAAGGCAGATGGCTCCGGGCCTTGTGGCAGACCGTATGCTGGGCGCAGCCATGAAAAAGGTGGCATGACGGTTCCGGATAGTGGAACGGGGCGGCGGTAGCCGGAGCGTATTTCCGATCCGGGACGCAAGCCCGTGTGGCAGAACAGAAAAGCCTCCTTCAGGGAGGCTTTTCTGCGTTCCGGCAACAAAAAGAAGGCGTCTTCTTTGCGGTTATGCCTTTTTGATTACCACCCTGAATCAGCCATGCAATCGCAGATTTTACCCCTGTAACATTGAACCCATCGTTCCCACGCTCCAGCGTGGGAATGCATCTTAAGACGCTCCAGCGTCTTGAATCCCGGAACACGGCCATGGCCCAAAAGCCTGTAGGACGTTCAGAAACCGGAAACTCCCCATATTTGGGTCTGGATCGTCCCGTCGCTTCGTCAGTACCCATTTCCCAGAAAAGGAATTCCCGAGGATACTGGCCTTGGGCGCAGGAGCGCCCGGTATGGCGTTCCCACGCTGGAGCATGGGAACGATAGCTGAAGCAAAATGGTAATCAGTTATGCCTTTGCGGGAAGTGAAGGCGAAACAGAAACTGGCCCCAGAATACGGTCTGTGAACCGGACATACCAGGCGGCGGACTGCACCTGAATGATATAGGCCATGGCCACCACCAGAGCAGCTTCTGCACCCTGAGGGCCAAAGGCATTGATGGCAATGGCAAGCGCAATGGACAGGTTGCGCATCACAGAGCCGTAAATCAGGGCAATGGCGTCATTGCGGGGCAAAAAATACCTACCGACCAGGGTGCTGATGCCAAAATTGATGCCATAGATCAGCGCCAGAGGGAGAAGAATCAGCCCCAGCATTTCCGGGGCTTCGGCAAGGGTTCGGGCTTTCAGGGCAATGGCGACAAAAACGATACCCAGCACACCGATGGTGGAAAGCCCCGGAAATTTGGGGGCGATGCTGTTTTGAAACCGGGGCTGACCATAGGCCCGGATGAGGGCGGTCTGGGTGAGAAAGCCTGCGGCCATGGGCAGAAAAACGATGAAGGCAATCTGCCGGACGACCAGCCCGACATCCACGGAAAGCGATGCCCCCATCAGGGTCTGGACGTAGAAGGGGGTGGCAAAGGAGCCTAAGGTCAGGCCGATGACGGTCATTTTGACGGCGGCCTCCACATTGCCCCTGGCAAAGCCTGTCCAGGAAATGGTCATTCCACTGGTGGGCACCAGCCCCGCAAGCAGCAGCCCCAGAGCCATGTAAGGATGATCCGCAAAGAAAATCCGACCCATGCCCCAGGCGAGAAAGGGCACGACGCCAAAATTCAAAAGCTGCGTGAGGATCTGGGCTTTGCTGTCGCCTCCTTCGAGAACCTTGCGGATTTTGAGGGTCACCATCATGGGATAGACCATGAGAAAGGTGAGGGGGACAATGGCTGCTTTCAGGGCGTCTGCGGGAAAAAGGATTCCGTAGGCAAAGCCCGCCCCCATCATGAGGGGAATGGCCAGGGTGAGGTGCTTGTTGATCCCAAGGATGAGTCGCCACATAAGAAACTCCTGAAAAAAGGGTGGGTGGAAAGTATCGGCTGGGATAGAAGAGTGGACTGAAAAAAATCCGTTACAGAAAAAGCGGAGAGCAGGCGTTTTTTTGTCTCCAGATTCTTATGTCATGCCGTTCCACAATGTTTTCAGGATGATCCGCAGTCCGGGGTTTTTTCTTTGAGGCGGCAGGGAAAAGCCCCGGATTTTCATCGGTTTTCAGAGGGGCAGTTCGTCAAGGAAACGCTCCATGAAGCGTTCAGCCGTGCGCTGCTGTTCCGGTTCCCCGTAGCAGGTCATGGACAGGGTGAGGCTGCCCATGTACCCGCTGATTCCCGCAGCAAGAACGGGAGGAAACATCGGGGGGACAAGGATACGGGCATCCAGGGGGGCTTTGTCGAAGATGAGATTCTCCGGATGAATCGGGCCCAGATTGGTAAGGGCGCTCTGAACAGCGCTTTTGCGGCAGGCCCATGGAAGTACGGCATGGAGGATTTTACGGAGCCATGCCGTGGGAAAGAGGGAAAGGGTGGGGGCCAGACCGATGAGGTCGCTCAGTCCCAGTCCGTTCTGTTTGCGTTTTTTGATAAAACGGGAAACCTGGTTCAGGGTGGTCTGAAAATCCTGTTCTGGGTCGGTTCGGATGAAGAGAATTTCGATGGCGCTGAGATTGCAGATGCTCTCCCCCCGGCCCTCCGGCAGGTAATGCTGTCTCAGATCTGCGGTGAAGATCAGACGGGAGAGGGCTTTTTTCTTTTTTCCCCCCAGATGCATCATCGCCCGGAGAAAGACGGTGATGAAAATATCGTTCAGGGTTACGCCGTGCTGCTGTCCGTAGTGGCGCAGATGAAGGGTCTGTTCCGGTGAAAGCCTGCGGGTGAGATAGCGTGGCCGTCCCTCACAGTGACCGGGCTGTTGAAAAAGGTGGCCTTCTTCGGATTTGATGATCCGGGCCTGGGTGAGCAGGTAGTTTCCATAGATTCGGGGGTAGCGGCGCAGGGGAACCTGCCGGAGAACCTGACGGATACTGCGTGAACCCTTCAGGTTCGGAGAGGGCTGCCAGTCCGGATCCTGTCGCAGCTTGTTATAGATGTCAGCGAGTCTGGCGGCGGTTTCCTTGAGCCCGCCGGCGTCGGAAATTTCATGGGCAATTTTCAGCATGAGGTGATCGCATGGCGGCTCGTTTTCCTGTTCAGATGTTCCCTTCCCATGATGACCAGACCAGAGACAGCCTTTAAGCAGCGGGCCGGTTTCCGGTAAGTGGGGACTCCGTAAAAAGGCCTCATATTCCAGTCTGGTCTGGGCGATGCTCAGATTTTCCCGCTCTTCCTGCGGCAGACGCACCCAGGAGGCCCCAAAGGCTCCGATGGCCAGACGGCATCCCAGCACAGGTTCCGCATCCAGCAGACGGGTCATGGCGGTACGCAGCCGGTTCGGGTCAAGGGGATGGCCGAAGACCATTTCCATGTGGATGACCATGTCTCCGATACAGCCAAAGCCAATTTCAACCTTGTCCAGTACGGCAAGTGGAAAACGACAGGGAATTGCAGGGTTCATGGTGGCCTCCTTCGGGTGGTGGGAACCGGGATGCTGCGGCTCTTTTTCCGGTCAGTTTTCAGGATCGGGGTGTCTGTATGGTATGAAGCCCTTTCTTTGGAACGCGGGTGTTGTTGGGGCGGTGGATGTTTTCGCAGGATAGCACTTTTTGTTGTCTCCATGGGCTGTTTTTTTGCCCTCCGGCTTCCGGAGTCTGCGAGGGCAGAGGGAAAAAGGGCTGTCCGGCGTATTTTCCGGATCGGCCTCCCTGGGCTCTTGTTTTTTGCAGACGTCGTGACTTTTTTTGTTTGTTCTCCTGGTGGGGATTGTTTAAGAAAGGGGCTATCATCACGATACCGGTAAAAATTTTCAGCTTCGCCTGATCTGGGCTATGGGAAAAGCATGGAAAGGAAGAAGGATGGAAAGCGAAGCGCGTCACGATGCCCTGCCTGTGGGGGCAAAACTCCATGTTTATGTCATTGAGTCGGTTCTGGGTTCCGGCGCCTTTGGCATCACCTACCGCGTGCGGCACAGCCATTTTGACAGCCAGCATGTGATCAAGGAGTATTTTCCGGAATCCGGGGTTCGGGATCCGGGAACCCGGCGCATCACCGTCCGCAGTCAGTCGGAGAAGGATGTTTTTACGTGGGGGCTGGACAGCTTTTTTAAGGAAGCAAAACTTCTCCATGGCCTGAGCCATCCCAATATCGTGAAGGTGAGCGACCTTTTCGAGGCCAATGCCACGGCCTATTTTGTCATGCCCTGGATCGAGGGACAAACCCTTCACGCCTGGATGAAGGAGAACCCGAAACCTGACCAGAAAGCGCTGGAATCCATCTTCATTCCCCTGCTGGAGGGCCTGAAATACATCCACGAAAAGGGGCTCTTGCACCGGGACATCAAGCCGGAGAATATCCTTCTGGCCTCCGCAGGGATGCCCGTACTCATTGACTTTGGTGCGGCCCGTCAGGCCATTGGCATGAAAAGCCGGGTACTGACCCAGGTGCTCACCCCCCACTTTGCCCCCATCGAGCAGTACGGCAACAAGGGGAATTTCACGGCCAGTCTGGATCTCTACAGTTTTTCCGTCTGCCTGTACCAGTGCATCACAGGGGTTCTTCCCGATGTGGCCACAGACCGTATACTGGAGGATAGCCTTGTTCCCCTTGGGGGCAGTGCCTATGAAAGTGACTATACTTCAGCCTTTCTGTCGGGCATTGATAAGGGCCTTGCCCTGCGTGCAGAAGAGCGTCATCCGGATGGTTTTTCCATGCAGAAGGCTCTTCTGGGGAAGGAGGGGAAAGAAGGGCCATCCGGATTGTCGGCTGCCCCCAAAAAACCGGTGAAAGAGGATACGGAAACTTTTGTTCCTTTGGGA
>NZ_JCANVJ010000034.1:0-28896 GCF_059569355.1 Desulfobotulus sapovorans DSM 2055
AAACAGGCCCTCCAGCGGATCGCGGCCAATAAGTCCGAACTGCTTCTCGTATTGGAGTTTCCAGTCCTCCCTCTTCACAACAATCTCAGCGAGAGGGATATCAGGGAATATGTCAAAAGAAGAAAAATCAGCGGTACGACCCGGAGCGATTTAGGCCGCCAGTGTCGGGATACATTTCTCAGCCTCAAGAAAACCTGCCAGAAACATGGCCTCTCTTTCTGGGATTTCCTCTATGATCGGATCCATGACCTTGGAGCCATCTCCTGTCTGCCACGCCTTGTCGCTGACTCGATCCCCCGCTGAACCTGTTTCTCTGTTTCTATTCACGCTGCCCGGACTTTTGGAGTAGTTACTGCAAAAGAGGCAAAACCCTCGGACAGGGGAGAGCTTGAGATCACCAGCATCAATCAGGAATACCGGAGGCGTAAAAACCTGCATGTGGAGCTTCTGGGCAGGGGCTTTGCCTAAGCGAGATACGGCAATACACAAAAGCGGAGCATTCTGCCATGCTGAATGATCATAAGATACTTTGAACGCTACGAAGCTAATCATAAAAAATACCTTGATCATGTATATCGCTCTGGCAATGAGTATTGTCATAGGTCTTTATTACGCCAGAGTTGTTCTGAATAACCTCGGTGTTGAAGATTTTGGTATCTACTCAGTAATGGGAGGGCTTATCCTCTTGTTTTCAGTGCTGAGCGGAACCATGGCTGGATCTGTTCAACGTTTTTTATCCTATGCTTTGGGGGCAAAAGACGAAATACAGGCAAAGCAGATTTTTACGGCTTCGATAGTTATTCATCTTTGCCTGGCACTTATCATTTTTTGTCTTGGAGAAACTCTGGGGTACTGGTTCTTTGAAAAGTATCTGGTTATTTCAGCGGATCGGTTTGAAGCCGCATCATGGATTTTTCATACGGTCTTGCTCTCTCTTGTTCTGAGTATGTTGTCCGTTCCGGCTCGTGGGATGCTGATTTCCTATGAAAAAATGGGGATCGTTGCATTTATTAATCTCTTAGGTCCTTCTGGGAGACTTTTTGCAGCACTTGCCATCCCTTTTATAGATTTTGACAACCTGAAAACCTTTGCCTTTCTTGTATTGCTGGTCTCTTTTTTAGAAATGGTTCTGGCCTATACAATCGCCTTTTTCTGTTGCCCTACGGCACGCTTTTCACGGTTGAAGAATAAAAAACTGTACGGAGAGCTTACAAGTTTTGCATCATGGGGTTTTTTTGGTGATTTGGCAGCTGTTTCCAAGAGTCAGGGTACAGCGATTGCCATGAATATGTTTCACGGCGTACTTGCAAATGCGGCTCTTGGTGTGGCAAATCAACTGATATCCAAGGTTGAGAATGTATCTGGCATGATTGTTCATGCGGCCAATCCCCAGATCATCAAAAGATATGCTGCGGAAGATCATGCCAGTTCCATCAAGCTTGTGACCCAGTCTTCCAAGATATGTTTTGTCTTGCTGTATGCAGCAGCCCTGCCTTTTTTGCTGGAAACAGAATTTATCCTTAAAGTATGGCTGAAAATTGTGCCGGAATATTCCGCAATCTTCGTGAAGCTGGCTTTGTCAGCGGTTTTGATTGATTCCGTATCAAAGTCTTTGATGACTTTGTCCAGAGCCACAGGAAAAATAAGGTTGTACCAAAGTGTTGTGGGATCTTTACTTTTGTTGAATCTACCTGTTTCCTTTGTACTTCTTATGAAAGGCTTTTCTCCAGAGATTGTGTTCTATGTCTCAATATTTCTGGCCATTATCGCTTTTTTTGCAAGGCTTGGCATTTTAAAAAGGACAGCGCGTTTGAATGTCTGGAAGTTTTTGACGGATGTCATAGTTAAGGTATTGATATTGGTACTGACTTCTTTTGTTCTGCTGTATCTTGGAAGATATGTTATTTCTTCAGATGGTTATCTGAAAGCATACAATATTATCATGGTTCCGGTGCTGGTGTTTCTTTCAGCCTGGTATAGTGTTCTTGTGCCTGCGGAACGCTTATTTGTCAGAAATCTTTTAAAAGAGAAATTGAAGCTGTGAAAGATTTTTCTCTATTGCTCAGTGAAGTGCTTCAAAAGGGGATTTGTGTGGGTTGCGGCATGTGTGCTGGTGTATGCCCAAAGCATTGCCTTGCAATGGATTGGAATATCCTTGGACAGTATGAGCCGCAGTCCAACAGCATTTCAGAATGCATTTCATGTGGTCTGTGCATAAAGGTTTGTCCTTTCTATGGACATGGAAGCAATGAAGATACCATAGGGCAAAAACTGTTTTCCGGCATTCCCCGGATGAAGCATACGGAAGAGACGGGCTGTTATCTGGATACCTTTGTTGGAGCTGCTGATGATGAAACCCGATCCAATGGAGCATCCGGAGGGGCTGTTTCCTGGCTTTTGAAAAAACTTCTTGAGGAAAAAAGAATTGATAAGGTTATTACCGTTGAGCCTTGTGCCAATCCGGAAAAACGGTTTCGCTACTCCATTGTTTCAAGCCTTTCCGATGTGGATCGTTGTGCAAAATCTGCCTATTATCCCGTTGAGATGAGCGGGGTCATCCGTGAAATTATGGCTCAGGATTGCAGGGTTGCCATTGTCGGGCTTCCCTGTTTTATTAAGGCAGTAACCCTCGCAAAGTCTTTTTTTCCAAAACTGCGTAAAAATATTCACTTTACTTTCGGGCTTGTGTGCGGGCAGGGCAAATCCAGAATGTTCACGGAATATCATATTGTAAAGATGGGGGCAGAACCGCAGGATGTGGCTTCTTTTACATACAGAAAAAAGGTTTCGGGTTTTCCCAGCTCAAATTATGCGTTTGAAATGGTAGATGTGTCAGGCAGGCGTATCTGTAAAATGTGGTCCGATGGAATAGGCGATATATGGGGCGGAGATTATTTCAAACAGAAAAGCTGTTTTTTTTGTGATGATATTTTTGCAGAATGTGCGGATGCCGCATTCATGGATGCCTGGCTGCCCGAATTTGTCAGGGATGGACGTGGAACAAGTCTTATCATCAGCAGAAATTCTCTTATTTCTCAGCTTTTTTCAAACTCTGGCACCTATACGGATATCCCCGTTGAAAAGGTTATAGAAAGTCAGTATGGGGTTGTGGAAAATAAGCGGGGTTTTATCCGGTATTGTTCTTCGGATACGGATGTTACGTTGAAAAAAAGGGATTTTTCTCTGCCATTGTCGGGTAAAAAAATCAGACTTTTACAAAAAAAATATAAAAATGCCTGCTTTGTTCATCAGGCTTTGGCACAAGGGGAAGACTGGATCGGGCGTATTGACAGGCGTATGCGGGGAAGTCTTTTTATAAGATTGAAGAAACAGGTAAAAAAACGGCTGAAACAGCTTTTGGGGAAGTGACAGAGAATGAAAAGAATTGGAATACTGAATTTTTTTTAATTCAAATCAGATTTGAAAGAGGTAATATGAAAATAGGAATTTTAACACTCCCAATAACAGAAAACTATGGAGGAATTTTACAGGCGGTGGCATTGTATAGACTTTTGGATGCTCAGGGTCATGATGTGGTTTTGATATATAAAGCTATAATAGACAATGAAATATTATGGAAAAAATTTATAAAAACAATGCTGCTAAAAATTCCTTTTCATAATATCAAAAACATTAAAACAAATCGTCTAAAAATGCGAGAGTGGAAAGAGAGAAAAAAACTTCATAGAGGGTTTATAGAAAATGAGATATTTGCTATCAGTCAAGATTTATATACTAAACAAGATTTAGAAAATTTTGCAAAAGATGAAAACTTTGATGCGGTGATAGTAGGAAGTGACCAAGTTTGGAGAAAAAGGTATATAAATGATATTTTTTACAAAAGTTTTTTTTTAGATTTTGTAGATAGAAGTAAAACAAAAAAAATATCTTATGCTGCCTCTTTTGGGAAAGACCACTGGGAAGGTGAAAATGATAGTGAAGATATAGCAAAACTTCTTCAAGATTTTACTGCTGTCTCAGTGAGGGAAATTTCGGGTGTAGATGTGTGTAAAACTACATTTAATTATAACAAAGCAGTGCATGTACTTGACCCAACTATGCTCATAGGCAAAGAGTTTTATCTAAATGAGATCATCGTAAATTATGATGAGACAGCTACAAACAAAGGTGGACTTTTGACTTATGTGCTTGATGAAGCAGTAGAAAAAAAAGAGATCATCGAGCTTGTGCAAAAGAACAGTGGACTAAAAAGTGTGCATCATCTCAAAGGCTTCAATACTTCGCATACAACCTTTTCGGTGCCACAATGGGTAGTATCATTTGCCAATGCTGATGCAGTAGTAACAGACTCTTTTCATGGTATGGTTTTTTCTATCATCTTTGAAAAAGAGTTTGTTGTCATAGGAAATGAGAGCAGAGGGCTTGATAGGTTTGTATCTTTAGCCACTAAGTTAGGATTAGAAGACAGACTTGTTTTTGATGTGAAAGATTTAGAGGGTAAAGAGTTAGAGAAGATTGATTATCGTAGAGTTAATAATATTTTAGAAGATGAGAAGAAAAAATCTTTGGATTTTTTAATGGGAGCTTTGGGCAATGACAAATAATTTAATATCAATTGTTGTGCCTGCCTATAATGCATCTGATAGAATCGACCGTACTTTAAATTCTTTACTTAATCAAACATATAAAAATTTAGAAATTCTTATCGTGAATGATGCTTCAAAAGATAATACGCTTGAATTAGTTATGAATTTTTTAGCTCAAGATGAGCGTATTAAAATAATCAACCTTGAGAAAAATATAGGTGTGCATGAAGCTAGGATGTGTGGTTTAAGAAAATCAAGAGGTGATTGGATTGGTTTTGTGGATGCTGATGACTATGTACATTCAGATATGTATCGGTCAATCTTAAATAATGCTATAGAAAATCAAGCCGATATTGTTTTATGTAGTGTAAAAAGAGTCAATGATCAAGGCAAACACTTAAAATATGCACCTAAGTTTAAATCAGATTATTTGGTTACTACTGATTTATTAAATAATTTGACTAATGGTAATTTTGGATCTGCCTATTTATGTAATAAATTATATGCTAGAGAAGTTATTGTTTCTGCAGGTGTTGAGAGGTTTCCTTGGCGACAATCTCTCAATGAAGATATGATTGTAAATATAGGCTGTTTTTTAAAAGCAAAAAAAGTTTACTTGAATAAGAATGTTTTTTATTACTATGTTGAAAATGAAACAAGTGCAACAGCTACAAGCGACAAAGTACGATCCTATGTTGAACATCTCAAAGCATTTTCAATCGCTCTATATCTGTACGGTAGAGAGTCAGATGTAGTTCAAAAAATAATAATAAATATGTATAGAAAGCTAATTACACAAGAATATATGCATGTTGAAAACATACAAGGATTGTATCAATATGAAAAAGATATTATTGATGCTACAAAATTAAATGAGAAAGATTATCCACTTGCATGGGCAATGTTGGCTGCTAGGAATTCAGAGTCTAATAGTTTAAATAAAAAAATTATATTTAAAATTGTGCAAAAAGTAATTAAAAAGTTTTTTTTAAAAAGTAGATTTAAATATATTACATAGCTAATGCTGTTGATTTAAGAGACGGGCTTATATGATGAATGATATTTTCGCCTACAGAGGTTCATTAACTCCAAAGGCTTTAAAGATAGTCATTTGAAGATTGGTTAATGAAAAAAAGATTCTGACTCCCTTTATTTGCTGCCAGCACAAACAGCTCCTGCCAATGTTCATGATTGCTTTTCTGAATCGCTTCCAGGAGCCCAATTTTATCTGCTATCTGATGAAGAAGATAAAAAGCTCCATGCTTCCGGACCGTGGATTGACGAATGTCCTCCACAGAAAATGTTGTGGGAGGAGGAACCGTGACGGGAGTACCGTTAGGCCGCCATGCGTTCAAGGTATTCAGGCTTGTAAATCAGGTCGCCTGTCTCGGGATTGATCTTTCCGATGAGGCATCGTTTACTTCTGGATTTTCCCTCACTATTACGATAGGAGTTATGACTCATAAAGATAAGTATTCCTTTCCAACTTTTTGATTCACGATGCAAGTCATATTTCCCCCTTTGTGGTAATATATTATTATAACTACAAAGGGTCAAAAAACCACCTCTTTTAAAATTTTAGAAAATTAATTTTCAGTAAAAAACAAGTGCAATGCTTTATGTTTCAAGTGCTTATGCTAAATATCAGCACATTGTAAAGAGTTGTAGGTATACAAATTAACCGGGAATCGAGGTAAGATGTGCGTAAGGTAAGTTGTTATTCTAATAGGCATGATAATGTTTTAAGTTTAAGTTGGCTCATCAAGGTCAATGTTGTTGATTTGTCAATTCTTTGAAATTGAAATGGATATTTTTATGTTGATTGACCTGAGAGCTATGCTTTTATTTTTTATAATTTTGGGTTTGCTTTCACCCGTAGCATTGCCTCCTATTCCAGTAGCTGGATTCTCTTTCTATTTGGTTACTCCTATAGCTTTTATTGTTTTTATTCTGATCTTTTTTTGTTTTTTAAAGAAACCAGTTTTGCATCTGTCTTCAGTATTGCCTTTTTTTTTGGGACTGATGGTTATAATTTCTGCTGTGGTCTCCTGGGCTCTTGGATTTTCAAGTCCACATAGAGGAGATATTATGGAGTCGATAAAGTACTTTCAGTTTGTTCCATATTTACTGGCTTTACCATTTATTAGAAGCGAAAAGTTTTTAAAGTATATGCAATACTCTTTAATTTCCTCATCTGTATGGGTTCTTTTTGTAGGTTTTGTGCAATATTTTCAACTATCTGGAATTTTAGATTTTATTTTAAACTTATATCTTGGCCCTGATAGTGCGCATATGAATAATGTTCTATCTGGGAAGAGAATTACTGTTACGGGTTCAGATCCGAACATTGGCGCAGTATTAAGTTTTTTTTATGCAAGTTTTTATTTTAGTCTTTTTTTAGAAAGAAAAAAAACGTTATTTGTATTACTTTTTTTATGTTTTGTTTTTCTTGCATTAATGACGCAAAGCCGTACAGCTTTATTGGCGTTTCTTTTTGCGTTTTTTTTATGGTTTGTTCTTTTTTCTAAGGTGAATGTTGTTTTTAAGGTAATATTGTGTGCATTGAGTTTGGCTGGTTTGGTAAAAATAATTTTAATGATGGATCTACAATATCTGATTTTAGGCTATCAGTACACCTTGGCAGGTGAAAATGAAAGTTTTAATGTCCGTTTAGACAATATGAGACTTGCTTATGAACGCTTTTCTTTGTTTCCTTTGTTGGGTCTCGGCCCTGCAAAATCAGAATTTACAACAATTATCGATTCAGAATACGCACTGATAGCTCAACGTTATGGTCTTTTGGGCTTTTTTTTATTTTTTTCCATTCTTTTTTATTTTTTCCTTTTAGCGAAGAAAAATATAGCTAATTGTTGGGGGGTTATTCTTTTTATGTTTACTTGTATGTCTGTCATTGTCATGGTAACAAATAATATTTTTTCAGGTTATCAACTAATGTCTATACTTATTTTGCTGAATATAGCCTGTGTTGCTCTCTCAAGAAGAGAATGTTTTTTTATAAAATAAGTTATTTTATCGAGGATTTTTATAGCGAATGAAACAAAAACTTATCTCGGTGATCATCCCCTGCTACAACCATGCACAATATGTCGAAAGATCCATTCTCAGTGTGCTGAAGCAGAGCCATCGTCCAATTGAACTGATTGTGATTGATGATGGATCTTCCGATGCCTCTGTTTCTGTCCTTGAAAAGATGGCAGAAAAATATGATTTTATATTTATAAGACAAAAAAATCAGGGGGTCTGCAAAACATTGAACCGTGGGATTCAGGAATTTTCTAAAGGAGAGTATATTGCTCTTTTGGCTTCAGATGACTACTGGCACCCCGATAAAATTCAAGAACAGCTCTCCATGTTAAGCCAAAATCCTGATTCAGAGTTTTGTTTTACCCAGGCCTTTGAATTTGAAGATAGTGCTCCAGAGAAACCGTTCCGTATATTTCCTTCAAAACCTCTGATGGGAAAGGTCTTAAACCAGATTTTTCTGCGTCAGCATGTGCCCGCAGGTTCTATGCTTTTTACACGAAAGCTCTATGATCGCCTTGGGGGGTTTGATGAAAATTTATTGGAGGAAGATTGGGATTTTGTAATCCGTTCCGCATCGGAAACCTCTTTTTGTGCTGTATCGAAACCTTTGTTTTTTTATCGCTCCCATGCGGCCAATATTATGAAAATTCGTAGCAGAAGGAGCATCTTTCAGCAAAAAGCTGTCCTTTTGTCAAAAAATTATGGGCTTGTCAGTCCTTTGCGGTGGTTTTTTTCCCTTTTTTCACATTTTGTCTATGACCATTATATTTATAAAATTAAGGGTTTTATAAGATGAATTCAATTAAAGGCATTATCCTTGCAGGAGGCTCCGGTACAAGACTTTACCCCATCACAAGGGGCGTATCCAAACAACTTCTGCCCATTTACGATAAGCCTATGGTTTATTATCCTCTCTCCGTTCTTATGCTGGCGGGTATCCGGGATATTCTTGTGATCACAACTCCTGAAGATCAGTCTTCTTACCAGCGGCTTTTGGGGGATGGTTCGGATTTTGGTATTCGTCTGAGCTATGCTGAGCAGCCTAGCCCGGATGGCTTGGCCCAGGCCTTTATCATTGGTGATGCGTTCATCGGAAAAGACAAGGTCTGTTTGGTGTTGGGAGACAATATTTTTTACGGGCAGGGATTTACCCCCAAACTCAAAGAAGCTGCAGCCAGAGAAACAGGGGCCACAGTTTTCGGATATCAGGTGAAAGATCCGGAACGTTTTGGCGTGGTGGCCTTTGATGAAAGCAGGCGGGCTGTTTCCATAGAAGAAAAACCAGCCACCCCTAAGTCCAATTATGCTGTGACGGGCCTTTATTTTTATGATAATGAGGTCGTTCAGATTGCAAAGGAGGTAAAGCCATCGGACAGGGGAGAGCTTGAGATCACCAGCATCAACCAGGAATATCTGAAGCGTAAAACCCTGCATGTGGAGCTTTTGGGCAGGGGCTTTGCCTGGCTGGATACGGGAACCCACGAAAGTCTTCAGGAAGCAGGTATGTTTGTCCAGACCATAGAAACGCGGCAGGGGTTGAAGGTTGCCTGTCTCGAAGAGATTGCCCTGAACAATGGCTGGCTGAGCCGGGAAGATGTTTTCAAAGCAGGAAACACGCTGAAAAAGTCAGGCTATGGGCAGTATTTGTTGAGACTCTGCAGGGAGAAGACATGACACTTCTGAATTGGATTGATTTTGCTGTGCGGGGTGATGAACGAGGCTCCCTTGTGGCCATTGAAGGGGGAAAGAATATCCCCTTTGAGATAAAACGTGTGTACTATATTTTCGGAACGGGAGATGATGTTGCAAGGGGGTTTCATGCCCATAAGTCCCTGCAGCAGGTGGCAGTATGCGTCAGTGGAAAATGCAGGATGGTTTTGGATAATGGCAGAATCCGTGAGGATGCCTGGTTGGATTCTCCGTCAAAGGGCCTTCTGATTGGAGATATGGTCTGGCGGGAGATGCATGATTTTAGTCCGGATTGTGTGCTGATGGTGTTTGCCAGTGAGTATTATGATGAAGGGGACTATGTTAGGGATTATGATTCTTTTTTAAAAGGAATTTGTAGTGTACAGCATCCATCCTCTTGCTGATGTAAAAACTGATAAAATAGGTTCAGGTACCCGGATATGGCAGTATGCTGTCATTCTCGAGGGGGCTGTTCTGGGAGAAAATTGTAATATCTGTGCTCATACTTTGATAGAAGGTGACGTTATCCTTGGAGACAGGGTGACGGTTAAATCAGGTGTGTATTTATGGGATGGTGCACGTATTGAGTCTGATGTTTTTATTGGCCCCAATGCGACATTTACCAATGATCCCATGCCAAGATCAAAGATCTATCCTGATCATTTTTGGGGTATAACAATCAAAAGAGGTGCAAGTATCGGTGCCAATGCAACCTTGCTTCCCGGAGTGACAGTTGGAGAATATGCAATGGTTGGTGCTGGCGCCGTTGTTACAAAAAATGTGGCACCCTACGCTGTGGTTGCGGGTAATCCTGCCAGAATTTTGAGGTTTTTGAACGAATAGTTATTTGATGCACTTAGATCAAAACATCTCTAAGTAAAAAGGCGGATGCCATGCATGCTATAAAATTCAAGGCCCAGATAAAAAGCGGCAGAATAGATGTGTCTGAAGCCTATCAGCATCTGGAATCCAGAACTATTGAAGTCATTGCCCTGTGTACAGAAGAAAATCCTGCGGTTTCAGACGCAGATCCCCTTTCTCCCACAGATAATGGGTTTATTTCCGATGAAGAACTTTATCTAAACTGGAAAAAATTTGCTTCCGAAGCATTAAGGTAATTCTTTGTAAAAAAAGGAATCAGAAAGATGAAGGTTAAAGTTATAAGACAGGGTTCAAGTTACGTCATTCCGATTTTGGAAAATACGGATCTGGAGCTGGATTCCTTTTATGTGGAGATTGCTCCTTCCCTTGAAGCTATGCTGTTCCGGGCTGACCGAAGTGATACCATCGTTCAGCTTAGGGAGCTGAATGATGCCCTGGGCGGGGATGACTATCTTTCTTTCAAACTGAAATATCTCCCAGAAAACTATAATCATACCACGAGCTGTAGTGATGAAGACATCCTCACCAAAACCCTGATGGAAAAATATGGAAAATAAATTTCTCATAGATGTAAACATCGCACTGGATATTCTGCTGGACAGGCTGGACGTATCTCCAAGAACCTATGAGCTGTTCCAAAGGCTGAAATCCTTTCCAAATGTTTACCTTTCAACCGCTCAGTTGCATACCATAGCCATTATTTTTTTTAAGGTAGGTAAAAAAAGCAGGCCCCTGCATATCCTTCAGGAAGAATGGCAGCTTTTTTTAAAGCTTTTTACCCTGATAAAAACCCCTGCCTATCTGGATACGAATGATCCCTTGTTCCAGAGGGACACCGAGGATTACCTCATTGAGGCATCTGCAAAGGTTGTTGGGGCAAAAATTATTACCCGTGATACGGCTTTCCTCAGATTTTCCGGGCATACGGTTTCCATAGATGATTTTTTATCCCTTCCGGTTCAGGAAGAAAAAAACATCACATTTCTGGATCTGAAAGCCATCAACGAAGCCCATGCTTCAGGCCTTGAAAGGGCCTTTGATGAGGTGCTGCACAGCGGCTGGTACATTCAGGGCCAACAGGTGAAAGCTTTTGAGTCGGAATTTGCCGCATATTGTGGAGCACCCTTCTGCATTGGCGTTGCCAATGGGCTGGATGCCCTGACCCTGACCCTCAGGGCCTGGAAGGAGATGGGCAGGCTCAAGGAAGGGGATAAGATCCTTGTACCGGCCAATACTTACATTGCCAGTGTTCTTGCCATCACGGAAAACCGCCTGATCCCCGTATTGGTGGAGCCGGATTCTGCAACTTTCAATATCAGCCCTTCAGAAATTCTTAAATCTTTGGATTCAAAAACAAAGGCCATTCTGCCTGTGCATCTTTACGGACAAATGGCGGATATGACTGCCATTATGGAAATCGCGAGAAAGCATGATCTACTGGTGCTGGAAGATGCAGCCCAGGCGCATGGTGCTGTTATCGGCGGTAAAAAGGCAGGGAATTGGGGCCATGCGGCGGGTTTCAGTTTCTATCCCGGGAAAAACCTTGGGGCCTTAGGCGATGCCGGAGCCGTTACCACCCATGATGAAGAGCTGGCCCTCACCATTCGTGCTCTTGGTAATTACGGAAGCCATAAAAAATATGAAAACCTTTATCAGGGAGTGAACAGCAGGCTGGATGAAATGCAGGCTGCCCTTTTGAAGGTGAAGCTTCCCCATCTGGATAGGGATATTGAAAAAAGACAGGCTGTGGCGAGGCAGTACATGAAGGGTATAAGCCACCCTGAAATTTTACTTCCTGCCTGGAAGGGAGATGCGTCCCATGTTTTCCATCTTTTTGTGTTGCGTTGTCGAAAACGGGATGTCTTGCAGGCTTACCTTGCTGAAAAGGGTATCCAAACCCTGATCCATTATCCTATTCCGCCCCATAAGCAAAAAAGTTATGGGGCATGGAGTGGGATGGAATTGCCCGTTACGGAGCAGATTCACAGGGAGGTTCTGAGTCTGCCCATGGGGCCGGACATTTCACCTATTATGGTAGAGAGCGTAATTTATTATTTAAATCATTTTTGATGGATAGGAATGTGATGAAGAGAGTATGCCATATAAGTACCGTACATAAATTGAATGATGTAAGAATTTTATATAAACAATGCGCATCTCTGGCAGAGGCTGGTTATGATGTGACTCTCATAGCTTGTGATGTTGATATCGATGCTAATCAGGGGGTTACTTTGATTGGTCTTAAAGATATGAAAAATAGATTATTAAGAATCCTTTTTGGTGGCTATAAAGTTTACCGGATGGCAAAAGCTCAAAAAGCTGATACCTATCATTTTCATGACCCTGAATTTTTACCTTATGGTTTTTTTTTAAAAATGACGACAAAGGCGAAAGTTATTTATGACTCTCATGAGTGCTACCCTGAGTTTTTTTTACATAAAGAATGGATAATTTTTAAGGTTAGAAAATTATTGTCTTATTTTGTAAGATTTGTTGAAGACTATGTAGTGAATCGAATTGACCTTGTTGTCGCGGCTACGCCGCATATAGCAGAAAGATTTGATTTTTATAAAGAAAAAACAGTGACTATCAATAACTACCCACTTAGAAAGGAATTTCTTCTTGATGAAATAAAAATAAGGACCGAAGAAAGGGATGGTTTTTGTTATGTAGGAACAATTAATGAACTAAGAGGAATTATATATTTACTTGATGCTCTAGATTATCTTCCCAAGAAGATTAAATTTTATTTAGCTGGTATTTTTACAGATTCAGTTGTTGAGCAGAAAGTAAAGAATCATAGGAACTGGAACCGGGTCAGTTTTTTTGGACAGGTGGGGCGTTCTGGCGTACTTGGAATTTATCAAAAATCGTTCGCAGGTGTTGTTACTCTCTTACCAGCTCCCAATCATATCTTTTCACAGCCAGTTAAGCTTTATGAATATATGGCATCGGGTCTTCCGGTAGTTTCATCAAATTTTGATTCATGGGAAAAAATAGTTCTGACTGAAAATTGTGGGGTATGTGTTAATCCTACTTCCGCTTATGATATTGCGTCTGCAATTAATTATTTATTTGAAGAGCTGGAAGTTCGTAAAAAAATGGCTGAAAATGGAGTTCGTTTGATTTATGAAAAATATGCTTGGGAAATAGAAGCTACTAGGCTTTTGAAAGCATACGAGGATATACTATATGCAGCTTGATTTTGTATCTGCCAATGCGGATGATGCTTGGGACTTTGCAGATCTTCATAGAAAATGCTATGCATCAGAAACACATTTTATCGCCTGTTTTCCCAGAGATCTTTTGGGGGATTACTATCGTCTTTTTCTTGAAGGGGGTTTTGTTGTCATCAAGGCAAAGGCTTCTATGGGAGATAGGATTAACGGTTTTGTTGTTGCTGGATCAGGATTAGCGGAAAAAATATCTTTTTTTAAAAAAAACAATAAAAAAAGAATTTTGAAAACAGCTGCATTGCACCCCCGTACATTTTTAAAAAAGATAATTGAGATTTTATTTTATCGTTACAGGGGAGCCTCTGCTTTTTTTGAGCCTTGTCCCTTTTTGATATTATCCATAGTCAGTGACCGTACAGAACCTGGAATAGGGGCAGCGCTTCTGAAAAAGACTCAGGAATTGTGCAGGCAGAGTGGGAATGAAAAAATTGGCCTCTATGTTCGTGTCGATAATTTACGAGCCCTGCATTTTTATTTGAAAAATAGTTTTATGATAAAAGGCTACACAACAGGACAGTTCTATATGGAGGCAGAAGTATGAAAGAGATTGTAAGGCCTTTTATTCCTTTTGCACTCCCAGAAATTGGTGATGAAGAAATCGCTGAAGTTGTGGATACTCTTCGCTCTGGTTGGATTACAACAGGGCCGAAGGCAAAAAAATTTGAAAGTGATTTTTCTGATTTTTTGGGTGGTGGAGTTGAAAGTATTGCCGTAAATTCAGCGACATCCGGTCTTCATCTTGCTCTGGAAGCTATCGGTATTGGTCCCGGAGATGAAGTTATTGTCCCAGACTATACTTTTACAGCAACGGCAGAGGTCGTTCGGTATCTGGGAGCTGAGCCTGTTATTGTTGATGTCCTTGAGAGTACTTTCAATATGGATCCGGAAGCTTTCAAGGCAGCGGTGACTCCCCGGACAAAAGCTGTTATACCTGTTCATTTTGCTGGTTTACCTTGTGGCATGGATGTTATTTTATCTGTGGCAAGGCAATTTGGGTTGCGGGTCATAGAAGATGCGGCACATGCTCTTCCTGCCCGTTTTGGAGGGTCTCTGATTGGAAAACTGGATTCAGATGTCACTGTTTTCAGTTTCTATGCCAATAAGACAATGACCACTGCTGAAGGAGGGATGCTTGTAACCTCTGATTCAAAAATTGCAGAGAGATGCAAAATCATGCGTCTTCATGGTATCAGTAAAGATGCCTTTGATCGCTATAGTTCAAAAAAACCAGCCTGGTTCTATGAGGTAGTTGCACCAGGCTTTAAATACAATATGCCAGATATTGCCGCATCCATTGGTATCCATCAATTACGGCGTCTGAATAATTTTCAGAAAAAACGAGAAGCTATGGCCTTGGTTTATAATGAAGCCCTGGCGGATCTTCCTGTCCTTCTTCCTGCCTCTGCATCTATTGGCGATATCCATGCCCGCCATCTGTTTCCCTTAAGAATTCTTCCAGAGGCTGGCATTACAAGGGATGACTTTATTATTAAAATGGCTGAATTCGGAGTGGGGTGTTCTGTACATTTTATTCCTTTGCACATGCATCCGTATTGGCGGGAAAGAGGCGGGCTTAAGCCTGAAATGTTTCCAGTATCTCATCTGTTGCATCAGCAAGAGGTGTCACTTCCTCTTTACACACGTATGACAGCGGATGATCAGGAATATGTAATTGATTGTATAAAGAAGGTTATTTTAAATGGTTAAGAGATGTTTTGATTTTTTTTGTTCTCTTACGGGTATGATGATCTTGCTCCCTTTATTTTTGATCATTGCTTTTTGGATTCGAAAAGATTCTGCTGGGCCAGTCTTTTTTCGTCAGATCCGCATTGGAAAGAATGGTGTTCCTTTCAGGATTCATAAATTCAGGACAATGAGGGTAGGATCAGAAAATAGAGGGCAACTCACGATAGGGCAAGACTCAAGAATAACACGTTCCGGTTTTTTTTTAAGAAAATATAAACTTGATGAGTTACCCCAGCTGATAGATGTTTTTGTCGGCAAAATGAGCTTGGTAGGGCCGCGCCCGGAAGTTCCTGCGTTTGTCGAGTTTTATCCTGAGACTGTGCGTAAAAAAATCTTATCTGTAAAACCAGGCATTACGGATATGGCATCTATACATATGATAGATGAAAACAGGATTCTTGCGGAGTATAAAGAACCACAAAAAGCATATGTCGATGTGATTTTACCTCAAAAACAGAGTTATTATCTAAAATATGTTGATGATCATTCGTTAAAACTAGACATAAAGATAGTTTTTCTTACTATTTTTAAAATATTTAAAAACCGGGACAGTTGATCAGGAAATTTTTTAAGGTCTGGATTATGTGTGAAAGCCATTGGGCCGATAACATTCGGGTTGTGCGGATAGCACAGGAAGGTTTTTGGAAATCTGAAAGTATTTTTTGCAGCAGGTTTTACGCGGGATCGTTTGCTGGTGGAAATTGTCAATTGTGGTGTTCCCTGCTATACAGGTTCATGTTCTGAAGTGTATCTCGAAAAAGCATTTTCAGATGCAGGCCTTCAGCCGCAAAAGCGTTTACCCGTTGCAAGGGAACTTGGAGAAACCAGTCTTATGTTTCTTGTGCATCCTACCCTGACGATGGCCGAAGTGGATAAAACCTGCCATGTGATTCAGGGACTTTTGGAGGCTGCGGCACAAAAATAACCGTTTTTCAGGAAAAGGCATATGCCAGGCAGCTTTTTTAAAGATGAGATTGTCGAATTTTTGATTTCCCTCCCGCGATGGCAGAAAAGACTTCTTATCCTCGTTGCAGATACCTTTCTTGTGGTGTTTTCCCTATGGTTGGCTTTTGGTGTGCGTTTGGGGTTTGAAAATGTACGGTTCCGGGAGCTGAACTTCTTTTTCGTGGTGACCCCCTTATTTTCCATACCGGTTTTTATCAGGATGGGCCTTTATCGTGCCATCATCCGCTATATTGGTGCGGATGCCATGAAAACCGTTTTCCATGCCGTTACCCTCTCTGCTCTTATTCTCGCGCTTATTTTTTTTTGGATGAAAGACCATGGGAGTGTTATCCCAAGATCTGTGGTGATTAATTATTGGCTTTTCGGGATTTTATTCATTGGAGGAGCGCGTTTTCTGGTTCGCAATCTTATCAACCAGAACATGCGCCTGAAAACATTGTTCCTTCGTGCACGGCTTCCGGATAAACCCGATGCCGCTCCTGTGGTTGTGTATGGGGCTGGTGCTGCAGGATTTGAGCTGATGGGAGCCCTGATTCGCAGTAAAGAATTTTTGCCCGTTGCTTTTATGGATGATGATCCGGTTTTACAGGGTCGCGTGATGTCGGGTTATCCCGTCATGCATCCGGATCAGCTGCAAAAGCTCATAGATCGGTATGCCATTCGCTATGTCCTTTTAGCAATGCCATCTGTTTCAAGATCCAGAAAGCAGGAAATCATTTCCCACCTTGAAAACCTGAATGTCCATGTAAAAACGCTGCCCAGTGTGAATGAGCTTGCCGAAGGAAAGGTGGCAATTCAGGATATTCAGGATGTGGATATTATGGATCTTCTGGGGAGGGATCCTGTAGCCCCCCAAAAAGAGCTGCTTTCCCGATGCATCACAGGGAAAAATGTCATGGTGACAGGTGCTGGTGGATCCATAGGCTCTGAGCTTTGTCGTCAGGTTTTGAAGCAGGGGCCTGAGGTTCTGGTGCTTTTTGAACATTCAGAATTTTCCCTGTACGCAATTGAACGGGAACTTTTGCAGATATGCACTAAAGAGGACTTGCCCACAAAAATTATTCCTGTCCTGGGTTCTGTATGTGCCTGGGGACGTATCCTGGCCTCATTGCGGAGTTTCAGGGTGCATACGGTTTACCATGCTGCGGCATATAAGCACGTCCCCCTTGTAGAACAGAACATGGCAGAGGGGATTCGAAACAATCTTTTTGGTACGCTGGTAGCGGCACAGGCATCCCTTGTTGCCGGTGTGGAGCATTTTATTCTGATTTCTACGGATAAAGCAGTACGCCCCACCAATGTCATGGGTGCCAGTAAGCGTATGGCAGAGATGGTGCTTCAGGCTTTGAGTGGATTGCCTGTTCTGGAGAGTCCGCTTCTTATACCATCGGAAGAAGCCATGGGGGCCAAAAATACAACTTGTTTTAGCATGGTACGGTTTGGCAATGTTCTGGGGTCTTCCGGATCCGTCATCCCTCTTTTTCGAAAACAGATCGAAGCTGGAGGGCCGATTACGGTCACCCATCCTGAAATCAATCGTTTTTTTATGACTATTCCAGAGGCTGCAGAGCTGGTCGTTCAGGCAGGGGCCATGGCGGAAGGCGGAGAGGTTTTCCTGTTGGATATGGGAGAGCCTGTTTCCATTATGGGGCTTGCACGCAGGATGGTTCTTCTTTCCGGACGGACTGTCCGGGACAGCGAGAATCCTTCCGGGGATATCGAAATCGTTTTTACGGGTTTGCGGCCTGGGGAAAAGCTATATGAAGAACTTTTGATTGATACGGAGGGTAAGACACGGACATCGCATCCAAAAATATTCCGGGCCAGTGAGGTCAGACCTTCCTGGGAGCAGCTTTCGGATTGGGTGAATCGTATCCATGGTGCAATGTTTTTTTGTTTTCCCCATGGCGCACCGGATACCTGTAACTGTGATGGACTCCGATCCATTTTAATGGAGAGTGTGGATGGATATCATCCCCAGTGTGATGTTGTGGATCTTATCTGGCAAAAAAGGAAGTCTTAGGGCTGCAAATGCTCCGCCCCTGCCTTGAAATGCCATGCCAGAAGAATGAGGGGAATATAGGCGATTCCTAAAGCAAGGATACCTTCCAGTATCTGTGTCCCTGCGAGAATCGCAAGGGGAAACAGCCAGAACAGATTGACTCCTGTAGCTGCAAGGAGTACGGGCCTGTGACCGCCAAAGCGACGCGCGGCATACTGGTAGGCATGACTTCTGTGGGGTCTGTAGATCTTTTTTCTGTAAAACAGGCGGCGCAGCAGGGTCAGGGTGGCATCGACAATAAAAATGCCAAAGAGGATAAGCCAGCTCCAGAAAAGCTGGAAGTCTGTCCAGGCCGCATGAAGGGCCAGTATACCAAGAGTGATGCCCAGAAAACCGCTGCCCGCATCTCCCATGAAGATTTTTGCAGGCGGGTAGTTCCAGAAGAGAAAGCCCAGAACCGAAGCCCCAAGAAAAAGGGGCAGAATGGCATGGGAGGGGTGGCCTGAAAAAAGATACAGAAGGGCTCCGCCTGTGCTGATGAAAAGGGCTTCCATACCAGCAATCCCATCTATCCCATCCATGAAGTTGTAGAGATTCAGCGTCCAGACAAGATAGAGAAGACCAAAAACTGTTCCCGCCCATCCCCACGCCATTGTCCAGCCAAAAAACACAGGAGACGGCATTCCATTCAGCCAGTACAGCACCCAGCTGGCAGCTGCGAAATGGGCTGCAAAACGCAGACGTGCAGCGATATGCCCCCGGTCATCCAGAAATCCAAGAAAAGCGATGCCACCTCCTGCGCCGAGAAGCGCAAGACAGAGATTCCAGGGCACAACCTTTGCCAGGGTAAGCAGGCAGAGCATTCCAAGAAAGCTGAGTACAAATGCAATACCGCCGCCACGGGGGGTGGGGATCAGGTGAGAGCTGCGGTTGTTGGGGATATCGACCATGCTGCGGGAGATGGCGTAGCGTCGCAGTACCTGGGTCAGGATAAAGGACAGCAAAGCCGTCAGGATAAGCAGAATCCAGAAAAGCATGCCTGGGGTTTTCCTTGAAATCAAGCCTCTGTTCAGGCGGTGGGATGGTGTCATGCCCACCTTCTCTCCCACTGCGTCGGTAGGCTAGGTCTTTATCATTATAAGGAATGAATGTCGATAGTCCTGAGCGTAAAAGGTCTTGGCCTGAAATCAAGATCCCGGCTGGCCGCCTCGTGGGAAAAGGTGAGGTTCTGCTTCATGCGTTCCGCCATGGCAGGCGACCAGGAGCGGGAAGATGTAAGAAGTTGTTGCAGACGTGAGGCAAGGTGGAAGGCGGGAAGGGGGAGGGGAAGAATACGGGGAGACCGGCCCATGGCTGTAAACACTCTTCGTATCATTTCCTGGTAGGCAAGGGTTTCGCCACCGGAAAGAATATAGGACATGTTGGCGACTGCGGGACGTTTAATTCCGGCAAGACAGGCCTGTGCCAGATCTTCCACATGAAGGGGCTGGCGCAGACCGGAGGCCTTGCCCAGTACGGGAAAAAACCCCAGTTTTCGGATGACGCGGACAATCTGGCTGATGTTCTGGTCTTTGCCCAGCCCGTAGATCAGGGTGGGCTGGAGGAGGATCCAGGTGATTCTTTTTTCCGAAGCCCATGCCTGAAAGGCCTCTTCTCCGGATATAAGGCGTTTTGCGATGTCCTGCTCTTCTGGATCTGGGGATGCGGTTTTGGTGAAGCGGCTGGTGGAAGAAAGGGCCAGAATGCGCTGTGCACCGCAGGCCTCAAGAAAGGGAAAGTACTGTGGTAAAACCCATATGGGGGCAACGCAGATCCAGTGGGAAATCTGCTGCACCTGGGGGCAGGGTGCTGTGAAGGGAGGCTGCGGGAGGATCTTCCAGGTGATGCCCTTTGGGGTGCCGGATATGGTTTTGCGTGAAAAGGCACTGACCTCACAGCCGGATTGCATAAGAAGGGGGATGAGGGTTTCGCCCACAAAGCTTGTGGCACCGATGAGGCCCACGGTGATGGGGGCCTGTCTGTCCTGTGTCATGGCGGATTCGTTTGTTGAGATCATGGTTTGGCTACCAGTCGTTTCAGGGCCACTAGAGAAAAGCGTGCCCATACCCCAAGAATCACCAGGAGCATAAGGGGCAGGGGCAGATCCTTAGAGAAAAATTTCCTGTAAAAACGGATCATGCCTCTATGCTTGTGCCATTCCACAAAAAGGGGGCGGCTTTTGCTGCATGCGCCCTTGGCGTGGAAAACCGGGGCTGAAGGAACAAAGAGGATTTTCCAGCCCTTTTGTCCCATACGCATACACCAGTCCAGATCCTCACAGTGGAGAAAATAGCCTTCATCCCAAGGGCCGACATCAGCAATGGTTTCCCGCTTCACCAGCATGCACGAACCTGAAATGGCTTCCACCGGGCATGGGGCTGGGGGAAGGGTCTGGGTGTGGAGGTGGAAATCGAAGAAAAGTTCTGGGAATCGTCCGGCCAGACGGTGCAGGCCAAAGGCACGGACAAAGGCCCGCCAGGGTGTGGGGATGGCCCTGCGTCCGCCTTCCTGTTCGCTGCCGTCGGGGTTGAGCAGAAGCCCTCCTGTCATGCCTGCCTGTGGATCGGAGAGCAGTGCGTCCATGAGAGTGCCAATGGCTTTTTCGCTGAGGAGGCAGTCCGGATTGAGGAAGAGAATGAAGTCTCCCTTTGCGTACCCTATGCCCTGATTGCAGGCTGCCGCAAATCCCAGGTTTTTATCGTTCTGAAAGATTCTGACCTGAGGGGCGCAGGAGAACTCCTTCTGGCAGAGGGCAATGCTGTCATCCTGGGAGGCATTGTCAATGACAAGGATCTCCTGGGCCTGGGGCAGGGCGGAGGCAATGCACCGGGCAAGGAGGGGGCCTGCGTTGTAGTTTACAAAAATAATAGAAATCATAAGACTGTTAATCCTGATATATTTTGAAGATGAGAATTTTAAATCTTTAAGTTATTTGGCGTATAAAGTTAGTTTGCGTGCAAGAGATGCGTTTTCTTCACCAGAGAACTCAAAGAAGGATTCATCTTTCATGATAATGCCGATATATGGTGTTCTGAAACCGATTTCTTTCCATTTTTCAAGATTCAAACCATCAAAAAGCTGTGAAAAATTATTGTTATCACAAAGGGCACTGTCATGTACCAAGATTGCAAATGCGTCATAATCATCTTGATGCTTATCCATGACAGATTTGAAATTACCATCCAGTTTGACAGCATCTTGGATTTGAGTACCATGGGCACATGTATCAATGTGGGCGAGTTTTACAGGATTTTGTAGGGGGTTGAGTCCGATCACTGTAAAACCGCGCAGGAGGTTGATATCTTCTGTTCCGTTTTCCATGCTAACATGGGATGGGCCTGAGGCCATGCCAGATGATTTTAAAAAATATTTTGTGTGAGTCGGTTCTGGTATTAAATCGATATATTGTGCAAGAGGATCACTACTTGTGGGAATCAGTCGATAGGTATGTTGAAAGTTCGTGTTAAACAGGTTTAATTGTTTGGTTTTTAATGTTTTGAGAAGATCGTTTCTTTTGTCTATGGAGAGATCGCATAGAGGCTTTGAGAGATCTGTACAGTTTCCAGTTGGGATTGTTGGATTTTTTAAATAATTATCAATGACTTTGACTTGGCCTGCATACCATCGCCAAATCCATGGAACACTGCAGTATGCATGTATTGATATGCTGTATTGAATAGACATAAATATTAAGAAGAGCAATGTCATCGGCATATGTTGCCATCTGTGTTTTTTTACAGTTTCTTTTTCAGAGAATGTCCACTTGATAAAAAGAGCGAAAGGTATGAGCTGATAAATGAGTACATATCTGGGTTGATTCAAATATTCAATTCCGAAATAAGAAATTCTCCCGAATAAAATTGCAGTAATCGATAGTGATGCGTAAATGAGAATAAAGGTAACTAAAAAATCAATGTTTTTGATTTCTGTCTTTTTTAAAATTAAATCAATAAAATGCTTTAGATAAAAGAATATTATGGGGATACTTATTGCCCAAGATATAAAAAATTTATGGTTTTCAAAGTTTGCCAGATGGATACCGTGCATGATCGAAGATGAAAAAATAATTCTTATGGCTTCAAGATAGGTATTGATATCAGTCAGGATTAGATTGTTTACTCTGTGTGCCGTTTTAGTTGATTCTGCTGTTAAGAATGTCCAGTTGATGATTAGAAAAATGCTACCTGTGAGTATGCCAGATAGTAGAAGCCAAGTGAAAGTCTTTCGCCTGAATTCCTGTTCTTTATTAAAACAAACCAGTGTTAATGTTGTTGCCATACTTAGCCAGAGGATGATGGAAGCTGTATCACCGATGAAAAGAATCGAAAATAGAAAGAATAACAACGGAGCAACTATGGTATTTTTTTTAATAGATCTCCATGTAAACCAAGCTGTGGTAAAAGCAATTGAAAGGGTAATGAATGAAAATGTAACCAATGACCATGTGTACAGCTCAGTTGAATTGAGTGATGTAATGACCATTAGTGCCATGAAAAACATGAGGATATTTTTAATCGGTACTGAGTTGGAATTAAGTTTTTTGAAAAAGAGAAAGGTGAAAAAGAAAATTATTGAAAATAACCCCAATAAACCTGCTAGTGATTCCCATCTGAAATCTAAATTGAAAAATTTGTAATTGGCATACAGAAAAATTTTATTCAGAGGCTGTGCATGATCGTCAATACTTCTTTTTACAAAGAAGTCACTTACGCTTAATCCATCTGTAATCCATTTCATGATATTGACGTCAAAAAAATACCAGGCATCGGATAGTATGAGTGGGTTGGCGGCCAAGCTGAGGAAATAGGTGACATTCAGACAGCAAAAAAAAGTTGTCAAAAAAACAATAAAAATTTTTGTCGCTCTTGAGGTTATCTCATTCATTGCATTCTTCCAGTGCAAAAAAATTATGTATCACATCAATAACCCTATCTTGGCATTCATCAAGGCCAATCCATAAGGGTAATCTTACAAGCTTTTCAGATAGTTGATCCGTTACTATCAGAGGTTTTTCGTAATGTCCATATTTTATACCTGCCGGAGCAGTATGCAGGGGAACATAGTGAAAAACCGTTGAAATGCCCATTTTATTCATATAATCAATAAATTTTGATCGTATTGCCAGGTTGAGGAGGAGAAGGTAGTACATGTGTGCGTTGTGTTTTATTCCCTCTGGTAAGATAGGGCGTCTCAATATTTTTTTTTCTTCCAAATCTGAAAAAGCTTTGTGATATTTATTCCATATATCAAGCCGCTTCTGGGTTATTTCTTCAGCGGTTTCCATTTGTGCCCATAAAAATGCTGCGGTGAGTTCTCCCGGCAAGTAGCTGGATCCTATATCACACCATGTATATTTATCTATTTGGTTACGGAAAAATTGGCTTCTATTGGTACCTTTTTCACGAATAATTTCTGCTCGTAAGGTTAGGTCTTTATCATTAATAAGGATAGCTCCACCTTCTCCAGAAATAATATTTTTAGTTTCGTGAAAGCTCAGGCAACCAATGTGGCCTATTGAACCAAGGGGGCGTCCTTTGTATGTGGACATAATGCCTTGGGCAGCATCTTCAACTACTTTGAGATTGTGGTGATTGGCGATTGCCATAATCTCATCCATTTCACAAGGTACTCCGGCATAATGGACAGGAACAATGGCTTTTGTACGTGGCGTTATTGCTTCTTCGATCAGGCGCTCATTCAGATTCAGGGTATCTTCCCGGATATCTACAAAAACCGGAACGCCACCTCGCAATACGAAGGCGTTAGCTGTGGATACAAAGGTATAGGAAGGCATGATGATTTCATCACCGGGCTGGATATCCAGAAGAATCGCCGCCATCTCCAGGGCTGCTGTACAGGAGTGGGTCAAAAGGGCCTTATGGCAGCCTGTACTTTTCTCAAGCCAGGCATGGCAGCGACGGGTAAAGGGGCCGTCACCTGCCAGCATATTTCCGAAATGCGCCTGGGTAATATGATACAGTTCCTTACCGGTCATGTAAGGCCTGTTAAAAGGTATGTTTTCTCCCGTCATTTAAGTTCCCTCAGCATACGGGTTTCAAAAGCAAGACTTGCCAGATAATCCCGGTATTCATAGTTGGGCATATGTTGCAAAAGTTTTTCAAATTGCTCCAGACTGAGAAAGTCCTTGGTTAGGGCGGCTTCTTCGGGACATCCGATTTTATACTCCGCATGATCATTCTTGATACACGGGGAAGTCTTGAAACGATATGGAAAATCTCTTGATCGGTGCATTTGAAATTTTCGAATGTGCCACGGTTGACCGTTTGGAGTATAATATATCATGGGCTTGTCATAAATGGCCTGAAGCTGCTTGCTGGAAATCTGTGTGAGAGGATAAAGGCGGAACCGCTCTCGTCAGCGAGTATGATGGTTTTCATTTTCTCCTTCTTTTTATAGTGACAAGTCATCTTTTTTTAGCAATACAAGCAAAACCCGATGCAATATTCTTAGCCATTGGATGTTTGATTAAAAAATAATCCAGAAATTTCAAGGGTGAAAGTAAAATCAAGAATAAAAAATATAGTGCCGTATATATCTTTTTATTACCAAATGAGAATGCAATAGCGAGCCATTCTTGAAGTATCCAAAGCATTCCTGATGTTGGCCCCCCAAACGGCTTAACAGCTATTATGTCAAAATCTCTATGAAGATGAAGAATACCTTCTCTGGTAACCCTCGTAAAATCATAGGGAGATGCATGAAACCCCTGAATAAAAGGAAAAGCAGTATAAACAATCCCACCATCTTTTAATACACGCTGAACCTCTTTTATAATTTCAGAGGGTTCTTTAACATGTTCTAAAACAGCAAGATTCAATATAATATCAATACTCTTATCCTCAAAAGGGAGGTCGGAGATATCACAAACAATATCTACATTGCCATACTGAAAAATGTCCACATTAATTACATTTTTATTTATAATGCTATTACCGCTACCCAAATTTAAAACAATATCGTCTTTTTTATAAAACCTTTTTAAAAATTTTCTCACAGAACCATCTACATAAACAGGACTTATTGCATAGATTAAAAAGTAATATAGTTTTTGGAATTTTTTTATTTTGTTTTTAAAGCCATCAAGGCCATCCACAATTTCTGAGGCTTCTATTTTTTTAAATATATATTTCCCCTTTTTAAGCTTATACGTTGCGCTATTTTTAAATATCTTCTTATTAATCATTCACATACTCCTGCTGACAACAAATATGCCAGAAATTATTAATAAGACACCAACACATCGGCTAAAATTCAGTGATTCATTAAAAAAAAGAACCGAAAATAAAAGCACAAAAACATAGCCCAAGGCTGTGTATGGATATGCATAGCTGATCTCAAATTTGGTCATTGCAATAATCCAAAATAAACCACTTAAAAAGGTCAGCATTATAGATATTATAATATATGGGTTCAAAAGCATGGTTATTGCAAAAAAAAACTTTTCAAAAAAACCTTCCATATTATCTGGGACACACTTTGATGCCTGCCACTTAATTATCATCTGACTTGCAACAGCAAAAATAACAGTTAAAAATATGTAGGAATGGTTTATAATATATTTCATATTTATGATCTTTGACCCTCAAAAATGTTTAGGCAATATACAAACCGTATTGAGTCAGGATTTTCTTAAAAATTAAAAGCTTTATAGTCAGCTTTTGTAACTTCTCAATAAGTCCAGGCAGGTTGCAGTAGATGAGTGGAATTTTTAACCAGCAAGTTAGCGTATTCCATTTTTTTGAGAAAAGCGATCAATCTATATTTTGCTCATATTCAACGAGGCTTAATAACCTTTGCAGGCACACCAGCAGCCAACGACCATGGTGGAATATCATTAATAACAACTGAACCAGCTCCGATTACGGCCCCCTCACCAATTGTAACCCCTGGAGCAATAATTACCCCTGAAAAAATCCTCACAAAAGAACCTATGCTAACCTTCTTAAATCTATGGACAATATGATCAAGTTTTGCATATTTCATTGAATAATCATCCATTGAGGAAAAAATCATAACTCCGGGACCAGTCCCTGATGAATTTCCAATTTCTATTTCTCCAGCACCGTATAAAATGTTATTTTCTGAAAACCAACAATTATCACCTATTTTGATACTGCCTTTTCCTAAACACCATGGTCTTCCACCACAATGAAAGTGGCAGTTAGATTGAATAAGAACATTTTTACCCATGAACAATCTATCAGGGTTTATAACAGAGAATGGGCGGCGGACGTCTGCTGAGTTATATTTTTTTAAAATTTTATAATAAACTATATCGTTACCTATAAAATCCCTTAATGTCTTCAGAAAATGTACTGCGTACATTATAACCTCCTGAGTTATATATTTTAAACCAAAAAATAATTTAGGATATATTGAAAAGCTCTCTTAAGTGAATCAAGCTTTTCTCATAAAATAAATGTAATATAAGTTTACAAGATAACCTCATTTTGCTTTGTTGATTTTGAATAAACATGTCTAATAATAGTGTATGGTCTTTGTTTTATCTCCGTAAATATTTTAGAAAGGTATATGCCAATCACACCGATACATGAAATTGTCAGCCCCCCAAAAAGCCAAACAGAAGCAATCACCGATGTCCACCCGGATATGGATTTTGCAACAAGCCACCACTGGGTGACAAGATAAAGAATATAGCAAAGCGACAAAAACGATATGGCAGTACCCATGTAAAAAATATAAATCAAAGGAGCATTGCTGAAACCTGTTACCGAATTTACCAGCAAAGACATTTTTTTTCTGAAATTATATGTGGTTTCACTGTTGTTAAGCTTTTTGACTTTATGGGGATACTGATCAAACCCCGTTGTATGGCATAGCCCTGCCATAAAAACTTCTCTTTCCCTATGACATAGCAGCGCCTGCACATAGCGGCGGCTCATAAGGCGTGCAGTTACAATATTTTCCGGCAGGTTTAACCCTGTGAGGATATTGAAAAAAAAGTAAAACCATTTTCCACTCCAATGCTCAAACCATCCCCCCTTGCGCTTATCCTGAACTCCATATACCACGTCTGCAGATTTATTTATCAACTGCTCTGTAAAGGGAATAAGCCATTCCGGCTCCTCCTCAAGATCGCTGTCTATAAGGAAAACTTTTTCTCCTTTTGCATGGGCAAGGCCTGTCATCATCGCTTTATGGTGGCCAAAATTTCGGGACAAATCCACGACAACCACATGGAAATCAGTTTCTGTCAGCTCTACTGCAAGTTCGAGACTGCTATCCGGAGAGCCATCATTCACCAGAATAATTTCATAATCTTCATCTGCAAATTCTCTGGCAACAGCAGTGCATCTAGCATAAAATTCCGCAATGTAGGGTGCAGATTGATAAAGGGTTGCAACTATAGACAGTTTCATGTCCTTACATACCTCATATACTTTCCACTGTTTCTGCCACAGTTGAAAAGAAGATCCAGAATACTCACGCCATGGACAAACTCACCCCACAACTGGGGATATTCCGGATACCCTTCATAATCAAACCAGGTCAGCCGGATACTTGCATGTTCAAAAATACTTTCATCCATATAATCTCTGGCCGCAGGCCCGGAAATATACTCTGTGCCTCCGGCCTGCATGCACAGATCCAGCAGGCGCTCGGTCTTTCCATCTGCAAGGGTATAGTCGGATGAACTTGAAATAATGGTTCCGATATGCAGATAGCGGCACACGGCCTCAATCATTATCCGATTCATTTCAGAAAGTAAGGTATAGCTTTGTTCTATGTAGAGGGGCTCAAGCCATGACGCTATTTCATTAAAAAAGGGAGCCCGCCTGTAGTTGGCTGCCAAGGATTTCCAGTGCTTCTGCTGCCAATCGCCATCAAGACGGACATCTTTAATTAGCCGTCTAATATTCTGTCCTACCGGCACTGTTAACCAGTTTATGCCTTGAGGTGTTTTAATTTTATTCCGATTCCGCCAGTCATTTTTTGTAAACTGCATATCATCATAGAGGATAAACTCATCCACGGCGGCGATCATATCAAAATAGCCCTTCCAGGGGATGTAGTTCGACTGGACAATGGCAATTTTTTTCAAATCTTCCTCTTTTCCATACCTTGGGTTATCGTTTTTTTAAAAAATATGACTGTAATTCCTCCACAATTCTTACCGCACTGTCTCCTGTGCCGTAAAGGTTATTGTGGATCACAACCTTTCCTTGGGCTTCATGAACCGCATCAAGAATCCGCCGGGTATTTGCTCTCCCAAGCACATTGGCCCCTGCCTTCAAAAGCTCTGGCAATAGCACTGCATCTGGGATAAAATTCCATAATATAGGGTACGGATTGATATAGTGTTGCAACAATCGAAAGTTTCATTTCTTTTAAACACCTCGTATATTTTCATTCTTTTTACTGTCTGTGCAGAGTCCAGATGATGCATCGAAGTTAGGGCGTGTCATCAGTTAAGCCATATGACGGAAGCTGCCAAGTGTATGGCACCCAAAAAAACGACGGCCCGCTTATCGTATCGAGTAGCAATGGCGCGGTATTGCTTGAGTCTGGCAAAAAAGTTTTCAATCAGGGCGCGTTCTTTGTACAATTCCTTGTCATATAAGCGCTTATCCGTGCGACTTCGTTTAGGAGGAATCACGGCTTCCACATCTGCTTTCTCCAGAACATCCAGGACTCGCCGGGCCGCGTCATATGCCTTGTCGGCCAGAAAAGCCTTGATCCGGTCGGTCAATCCGGGAAGCAG